>NZ_CP075191.1:3687500-3987500 GCF_020510625.1 Ferribacterium limneticum
CGTGATGCGCCAGCTACGAAAATCGGCCATTTTTTCCCGCTGGGCATGGAACAGACTACCCGGCACCGGACGGCGCATGGCGTGGCCATTGCGGAAGATGTCGAGGCGCGTCGTCAGCTTGCGAATATTCGGATGCACCTGTTCCAGTTCGGCCAGGATGCCCTCGGCCCAGGCCTCGCGCGGCGTTTCGAGCAGCAGGCGCCGCCCCGCGGCGGGTGCAACATCGTGCAGCGCCCGATAGTAGGTCAGCACTGTGCCGCTCAAGTGTCGGCGGATCAGTTGGTGCGTCGCCGTGACATAACCCAGACCGGGGCTGTCGTAAAAAACATTGTCCCAGGCGGCCGGCGCACCGTATCGCTCCTCGGGCAAATCCGACAAGTGCAGGTTGGCCGTCAGCCATGGCGCGTAGTCGCCGGCCAGACAGGCCGACTTCAGGTCGCCCGGCAGTGCCGGCCAGACCCGCGGCAAGACGAAAGCCGGCGCCGCCCAGATCAGTTGCCGGGCCTCGAAGCGCACGGTTTTTTCACCTATGAGGACATCGACTGCCACGCTCGATTGACCTTCCTCGATGTGCCAGACGGTGGCGCCAGTCATGACTCGATTGCCCGCCTTCTGGGCCAGACCACGGGCCAGCCAGGCATTGCCATCCGGTGCGGTGAGCACGGTATCGGCTGCGGCATTGGCCGCTTCGCCATTGCGGCAGGCGAAGTAATGCAAGCCCGCCCAGGCTGACACCTGATCGTGAGCCATGCCGTAGTCGTCGCGGCAGGCATAGTTGGCCAGCCAGTGCAGCGTTGGCGCCGTAAAACCGTTGTCGTTCAGCCACTGACTTAAGGGTATCCAGTCCAGCGCCCGCCATTCGGGATCGGCACTCGACAACGCCATCGGAATGGCGAACAGCCGCCGTCCATCACGCCCCCTGGCCTGTTTCAGTTCGTCCATCCGCTCGTGGAAACGTTTCTGCTGGGCCAGCTCGGCCGCATCGAGACCGCGATGCGGCAACAGCCCCTCTTCCCACAGCCCATTGCGGTAGACACGTTCCTGCGGTGTGGCGCACAGATAACGTTCGTCGTAACTTGGCTTAGCTGCAGCGGGATCGCCCTGCAGGACGCCCAGTTCGGCCAGCAGTTCCCGGACATGGGTCGCCTCCCGCGTTGGCAGCGGCAGGTAGTGCGCACCCCATGGATAAGCCACCAGCGGCGATTGCCCGCCGCGCGAATTGCCGCCGGCCTCGCTTTCCATTTCGAGCACGAGAAAGTCATCGACTGCCGATTTGGCCAGCTTCCACGCCGCCGACAGCCCCGAAATACCGCCCCCGACGATCAGGACATCCGTCTTTCGGATTTCGGACGGCGCCGGAAAGCCGCCATCACGCAGGCGATGGCCCAGCGTGTGCGACATGCCGAGCAGTTCGCCGGGCGGTAGCGGTGGTTTGCCGACCGGCGCGCAACCGGCCAGGGCCGCCGCCCCCACTGTGCGGAGAAAGTCGCGGCGGCTGGTGCCAGCCCGTGGTTTTATGGGGCTAGTCAAACTTCCGCAGCGACAGGCTGACGGAAAGCTGCGCCCCGAGCCAGCCAAGGAAAGCACCGACAGCGGTCAGCGCCAGCACTTCGAGCGCACCCGGCAATTTCAGGCCGAAGCTGCCGCCGTAAAGTGCCGCCAGTTCGCCGACCGGGCCGGCCAGCAGGCGCAACGCGCCCAGCACCAGCGCCGCTGCGGCCAGGCCGCCAAGCGCCCCCTGCAAGGCACCAAAGTAGTAGAACGGCCGACGGATGAAGGCATCCGTCGCCCCGATCATCCGCGCCACCTCGATTTCAGCCGACTGGGCCATGACCTGCAGGCGAATGGTATTGAAGGTCACGGCGACCAGACCGGCGCCGAACAGCCCGGCCAGCATCCACAGGGCCAGCTTGCCGAGGCGCAGGAAGGCATCGAAACGTTTGACCCAGGCCGAATCGAGCTGGACATGCGCGACCTTGGGCCAGCCGGCGATCTCCTTGCGCAGGATCTCCAGTGCTTCCGGCTCGGTATTGCTCGGTTCGACGACGAAGGCATCGGGCAGCGGATTGCGCGGCAGGCTGGCGACGATTTCCGCCATCCCTTCGCTGGCCTGCATGCGCTTCAGCGCTTCTTCCTTCGGCACGAAGCGCCATTTGCCATTGGCCGCCTGACGCAGGCGATTTTCAATTTCGCCGACATCTTTCTTGCTCGCCTCCAGGCTCATGAACAGACTGATCTGCTGGACGCCCGAGGCGTTGCGACCAAGATCGCGCAGATTGTCGAGCGCGACGTAGCCAAAGGCCGGCAGCGTCAGGGCAATGCCGATGACCAGCAGCGAAAGCAGGGTATTGAGCGGCGTGGACCACAGACGGCGGAAAGCCGAGGCCAGTGCGGCACGGTGCTGCGAGAACCAGGCATTCATGCGACCACCCTCCCGTGATCAAGACGCAGCACGTTCGGGTGGTAGCGCTCGATCCAGCTCTGGTCGTGCGTGGCAACCACCACCGTCACGCCAACGCGGTGGAAGTCGGCAAAGATTTCGAGGATGGCCGCGCCGGATTCAGCGTCAAGATTGCCGGTCGGTTCGTCGGCGATCAACACAGTCGGCCGATTGACCACGGCGCGAGCAATGGCCAGGCGCTGTTGCTCGCCACCGGACAGGGCAATCGGATTTGCCTTTTCACGCGCCAACAGGCCCACCTTGTCGAGCGCCGCCTGGGCGCGGCGGATGGCATCACGGCGCGGCAGGCCGGCGATCTGCAGGGGCAGTAGTACGTTATCCAATGCGTTGCGGTCGAACAGCAGCTTCTGGTCCTGAAAGACCAGGCCGAAATGACGGCGCACATGCGGCATGGCACTGCGCCCCAGCGCCGACAGGTTCTGGCCATTGACCACCAGGCTGCCGGAGGTCGGCCGCTCGATGGTCGAGATCAGCTTGACCAGCGTCGTCTTGCCGGCGCCGGAATGGCCGGTGATCAGCACCATCTGCCCGGCATTGATCTGGAAGCTGACATCCTTGACGGCCTCGAAGCCGCCCGGATAGCGCTTGGTGAGGTTGCTGGCCTCGATCATTCGAACAGGGCGTCGACGAAATCTTTGGCGGAGAAGGGGCGAAGATCGTCGATCTGCTCGCCAACCCCGATGAAGCGGATCGGCTTCGGACACTGCCGGGCAATCGCCGTGACGACGCCGCCCTTGGCCGTACCGTCGAGCTTGGTCAGGACTAGGCCGGTGACGTTGATCGCCTTGTCGAAGGCCTTGACCTGCTGCAGGGCGTTCTGGCCGATATTCGCATCGAGCACGAGCAGGGTTTCGTGCGGGCCTTCCGGCTCGATCTTCTGGATGACGCGTCTGACCTTGGCGATTTCTTCCATCAGGTGCAACTGCGTTGGCAGGCGGCCGGCCGTGTCGGCCAGCACGATGTCGATGCCGCGCGCCTTGGCGGCCGAAATGGCATCGAAGACCACTGCCGCCGGGTCACCATTGTCCTGGGCGATGACCGTGACGTTGTTGCGCTCGCCCCAGGTTTCAAGCTGTTCGCGGGCGGCGGCGCGGAAGGTGTCGCCGGCGGCAAGCAGAACGCTCTTGCCCTGGGTCTGGAAATACTTGGCCAGCTTGCCGATCGAGGTGGTCTTGCCGGCGCCATTGACCCCGGCAATCATGATCACGAACGGCTTGTGCGTCGAAAAATCGAGCGGCTGCTCAAGCGGCTGCAGGGTTTCGAGCAGGGCATCGTGCAGCGCCTTCTGAATGGCCTCGGGCGTGTCCAGCTTGTCGCGCTTGGCGGCCTTCTTCAGCTCGTCGAGCAGGTGCTGCGTTGCCTCGATGCCGCAATCGCTGGTCAGCAGCAGGGTTTCCAGTTCCTCGAGCAGTTCGTCGTCGACCTTGCCGCGCGAAAAGATGGATTTGAGCTTGCCGCCCCACTGGGCACGGGTCTTGGCCAGGCCCTTGAACAGGCGTTCGCGCCAGCTGGGCGCGGCGGCCTTTTCAGCCGGAACTTCGGCCTTGGTCTCGGGGCCGGATTTTTTCAGGAAACTGAACATGGGGAATTGGGTCTTAGAAGGACTTCGGCCAAGCTGACAGGCAAGCGGCAAGCCGTTAAGATGCCGCCGGGATCGATGTAAATGCGGCCCCGATTTTAGCAGAAAGACCACTTAGAAAGCCCCCGCTCTGCCATGCGACTGCGACAACTTCTCCCCTTTTTGCTCGCTGCCGGTCTGTCGACCGCAGCCTTCGCCAACCCCTACGAAACCACGCTCAAGAACGGTCTGCGCGTCATCGTCAAGGAAGACCGCCGCGCCCCGACCGCCGTCCAGATGGTCTGGTACTGCATCGGCAGTACCGATGAGGTCGATGGCGCCTCCGGCGTCGCCCACGTGCTCGAACACATGATGTTCAAAGGCACGCCCAGCGTCGGCCCCGGCGAGTTCAACAAGCGCGTCGCCGCCGCCGGTGGCAAGGACAACGCCTTCACCAGCCGCGACTACACAGCCTATTTCCAGCAGGTGCCGAAGGAAAAGCTGCCCGACATGATGCAGCTCGAAGCCGACCGCATGCGCCATCTGAACGTGCACGCCAAGGAATTCGAGCAGGAGATCAAGGTCGTCATGGAAGAGCGCCGCATGCGCACCGATGACAATCCGCAGGCCAAGCTGTTCGAGCAGATGAATGCCGTCGCCTTCCAGGCCCACCCGTATCGCCGGCCGATCATTGGCTGGATGAACGACCTGGAAACGATGACCGCCGCCGATGCCAAGGCCTGGTACGACACCTGGTACGTGCCCAACAACGCCTATGTCGTGATCACCGGCGACGTCGATCACAAGGCCGTCTTCGCCCTGGCCGAACAATACTACGGGCCGCTCGAAGGCCGCGCCCTGCCGGTCCGCCGCCAGCAAATCGAACCGAAGCAGGAAGGCCCCCGCCGCGTCACCGTCAAGGCACCGGCCGAGCTGCCGGTGCTGATCATGGGCTACAAGGCCCCGATCCTGCGTGACATCGAGAAAGACAGCGATCCCTATGCGCTGGAAATGCTCGCCGCCATCCTCGATGGTCACGATGCCGCCCGCTTCAACAAGAAACTGGTGCGCGAAGACAAGGTCGCCCTGTCGGCCGGCATCGACTACGACAACACCGCGCGCGGCCCCGGCATGCTTTACCTGCACGGCACGCCGTCGGAAGGCAAGACTGTCGCCGACCTGGAAGCCGCGCTGCGCGCCGAAATCGTCCGCGTCCAGCAGGAAGGCGTCAGCACGACCGAACTGAAGCGCGCCAAGGCACAACTGATCGCTGCCGAGGTGTACAAGAAGGATTCGATGTTCGGCCAGACCATGGAAATCGGCCAGATCGAAGCCGTCGGCCTGCCCTACCAAAAACTCGACCGCATGCTGGAAAAGCTGCAACAGGTTACCGCCGCACAAATCCAGGCCGTCGCCAAGAAGTACTTCAACGATGACGCCCTGACCGTCGGCGTCCTCGACCCGCAAGCACTCGACGGCAAGCCACGTCGCGCCGCGGTTGCTACCCGCCACTGAGAGCGCGAACCGATGCCCTTGCCATGGAAGACCATCCTGACCAATGTGCCGTGGAGCGACGTTCTCGGCAAAGCACCGCAGATCGCCGACAGTGCGAAAAAAATGTGGAAAGGCATGGGCCGCAAGAGTGCTGACGCGGCTGAAATCGACCCCGCCGGCGAAACGATCGCACCCGATGCCGACTTCTCGGCCCGCCTGAGCTTGCTGGAAACCGCCAACCGCAAGTTGCGTACACAGATTCTCGCTTCCAGCGAACTCATCCAGACCCTGAGCGAACAGAATGTCCAGCTCGTCGCCCAAATCGAAAACCAGCGCCAGCACGCCCGCCGCCAGACCTGGGCGCTCGCCGCCACGGCACTGCTCGCCAGCCTGGCCTTGCTGCTGGCCTGGCAACCCCGCTTAACGGAGTTTTTTGCATGAAAAAACTGTTGATTGCAGCCATTGCGCTGCTCCTCACCCAAAGCGTCTTCGCCGGCGTCAAGATCGAACACTGGGTTTCGCCTTCCGGCGCCCGCGTCTATTTTGTCGAAAGCCGCGTCCTGCCGATGCTCGACGTCCAGGTTGATTTCTCGGCCGGCTCGATCTTCGATCCGGCCGGCAAGTCCGGCCTGGCCGCACTGACCCGCGCCGCGCTCGATCTGGGCGCCGGCAAGCTCGATGAAACCGCCATCGCCGAACAACTGGCCGACATTGGCGCCAACCTGGGCGGCGGTGCCGACACCGACCGTGCCAGCGTCGCGCTGCGCACCCTGTCCGCCAGGGACAAGCGCGAACCGGCACTCGACATCCTGAAGAACGTGCTGCACCAACCGCTGTTTGATGCCGCCATTTTCGAACGCGAGAAAACCCGCACTATCGCCGGCCTCAAGGAAGCGATGACCCGCCCCGACAGCATCGCCGGCAAGGCCTTCTGGGCGGCCATGTATCCGAATCACCCCTACGGCCGGCAAGCCACGCCGGAAAGCGTTGCCGCACTGAACCGCGACGACCTGGCCGGCTTCCACGCCCGCTACTACAACGCCGCCAATGCCAGCATTACGCTGGTTGGTGATTTATCGCGCCAGGAAGCCGAGAAAATTGCCGAAGCCATTGCCGGCGGGCTACCCAAGGGCGAGGCAGCCACGCTGCCCAACTCACCGGAGGCGCCCAAAGGTGGCCTGACCCAGCTCGCTCACCCGGCCAGCCAGGCCCATGTCTATATCGGCCTGCCGGCAGTCGAACGCGGCAATCCTGACTTCTTCCCGCTACTCGTCGGCAACTACACGCTGGGCGGCGGCGGCTTCGTGTCGCGTCTGATGAAGGAAGTCCGCGACAAGCGCGGTTACGCCTACAGCGTCTACAGCTATTTCGCCCCCCTCAAGCAGACCGGCCCCTTCCAGATTGGCCTGCAGACCAAGCGTTCGCAAGCCAAGGACGCGATCAAGGTGGCGCGCGATGTGCTCGAAGGTTTCCTGAAAGATGGCCCGAGCGACGACGAATTGACTGCCGCCAAGGCCAACCTGACCGGCAGCTTCCCGCTGCGCCTGGACAGCAACAAGAAGATTCTCGACAACGTCGCCGTCATCGGCTTCTACGGTCTGCCACTCGATTATCTCGATCAATATCAGGCCAAGGTGCAAGCCGTATCCGCCGACGACATCAAACAGGCCTTTGCCCGCCGCGTGCGGCCGGATAACCTGATCACGGTGACGGTGGCGGCAGATTGAACTCGGTCCGCATCGTCGGCGGCGAATATCGCCGCCGTGTTCTCAGATTTCCCGATAGCGAAGGCCTGCGCCCGACGCCGGACCGCGTCCGCGAGACGCTGTTCAACTGGCTAGGGCAGGAACTTGATGGCTGGCACTGCCTCGACCTGTTCGCCGGCAGCGGCGCCCTCGGCTTCGAAGCAGCGTCACGGGGTGCTGCGCGCGTTGTCATGGTCGAGCAATCGCCGAAAGTACTCGCTGCGTTGCATGAAAACCACGAATTGCTCCATAAACCAAGCGCGATAGAGATCATTCGCGCGGATGCGATACAATATTTGGCCTCGACAAAGGCAAAATTCGACCTGATCTTCCTCGATCCACCCTACAAAAAAGGCTGGATTGACCGTCTGGAGCCACTCCTTCCAGACGCATTGAACGAAGATGCTGCGATCTACGTCGAAGCAGAATACAAAATCGAATCGCTTGGTGATTGGCGCATGGTGCGCCAGGGCAAGGCGGGGGAAGTCCACTTTCACTTGTTGCGGCGACAGACAACTTGAACAAACTCAACCATCGCGTTGCGATCTATCCCGGCACTTTCGACCCGATCACCCGAGGCCACGAAGACCTCGTCCGTCGCGCCGCTACGCTGTTCGACAAGCTGATCCTGGCCATCGCCGAAAGCCCGTCGAAAAAGCCGCGCTTCCCGCTGGTCGACCGCGTCGAAATGGCCCAGGAAATTCTCGGCGACCTGAAAAATGTCGAAATCGTCGGCTTCAACACGCTGCTGATGAACTTCGTCCACGAGAAGGGCGCCAAAGTCGTCGTCCGCGGCCTGCGCGCCGTATCCGACTTCGAATACGAATTCCAGATGGCGGGCATGAACCGTAGCGTCTACCCTGAGGTCGAAACGGTGTTTCTGACGCCAGGCGAGCAGTACATGTTTATCTCCGCTACCATGGTGCGTGAAATTGCGCGCCTGGGTGGCGATGTCAGCAAATTTGTGCAACCTTGTGTAGAAAAGCGCCTGCGGGCGACAACCACTGCTTAAACGAGAGAGGAACAGCTATGGCTCTGATGATTACCGACGAATGTATCAACTGCGATGTGTGCGAACCGGAGTGCCCGAACGAGGCCATTTCCCAGGGGGAAGAGGTCTACGTCATCGACCCGGCCAAGTGCACGGAATGCGTCGGCCACTACGACGAACCGCAGTGCGTCCAGGTCTGCCCGGTCGATTGCATTCCGAAGAACCCGGATGTCGTCGAAAGCGAAGACCAGCTCTGGTCCAAGTACGAAAAGCTCACCGGCAACAAGCGCGCCTGAGTTTTTTCGGCGCCAATAAAAAACCCGCGAATTTCGCGGGTTTTTTATTGCCGGGCATTTATTGCCCTCGACCACCGGAATTTGTGATCACGCGGCAGCCAACTCCTGCTGCGTAAGAGGCAGGAGCATTTCCTGAACGCGACCGATGATCTCTTCCAGCGCATCGATCTGCTGCAACAGGTTTTGCTCGACACCATCCAGTTCGGCAATACGATCTTCCAGCGTATCGGTCGCCTGATGAATGCGCTTGATGCTCTCCAGCCGACGTTTCAGCTGGATCTGGTGCTCGCGAACCTGAGTCTCCATCGGCGCCATGATGGCGCGCAACCAGACTTCGGCATCGCGATTGGCGTGCTCGAAGGCCCGGCGAACCTGGACGGCCACTTCCTCGAAGAATTTCTGGGTGATGTTCTTCTTGTCGTGGGTCAGCAGACTGACCATGGTATTCAGGTGATCGTCGCACCAGGCCTGCAGGCGATCGAGTTCCTTTTCATAGCGGAGCAGCGAGAAAGTCGTCGGCGAGCCGAGTTTGAGCCCGTGCTCGACGGCAAATTTCTTGTAGACCGCTTCCATCATCGACAGGATTTCGCTGATTTCGCCATTCGACTTGGCCAATGCGTCGCGCGACTGCGCAAAGAAATGCGCCATGGCATCAGACAGCGTCTTGGAGAAAGCCGCATCGAGCATCGCTTCACGAGTCTCGTGCGTCAGCTGGCGCAACACATCCAGGCCGAGGTGGGCGAACAGCTTGTTGGTCAGCGTCGAGAACACGCTGCGCACGGCGTAGTAGCGCTGCAGGCCGGACTCGAACTCGTCCTTTTCGGAACGCACCTTGCCCATCATGTATTCGACGACGCCCTTGTTCTTGCCGCGCAATTCGGTCAATTCGGTCAATTGCTCGCGCAAGCCGACAAGGCGGGAATCGAGCAGCCCGCGAACGCGGCGACTGACATCGCCGAACTCGCTCTCGGTGCTTTCGCAGACGATATCGCGCTTGGCCGGGATCAGTTCCTTGGACAGCGCCGCTTCAAGTAGCGGCAGGCGGCTCTTTTCGAGCAGCGCGCTATCACCGTTGATCTTGGCGACCAGCCCTTTCTGGGCCGAAACCGGGAAGACCTGAGTCGCCGGCAACTCTAGGATATCGGCGCTGGTGTCCACCTGGCGCTGGATCTCGGCGTCGATTTCTTCAGTGCTCTTCAATTCATCCCACTGAGCGTCGATCTTGTTGAGCACGACCATGCGACCACGCCTGGCCATGCCGCCACCACAGATATGTTCGCGCCAGATCGCCATGTCGGACTGGGTCACGCCGGTATCGGCGGCCAGAATGAACAACACGGCATGGGCATTGGGCAACAGCGACAGGGTCAGTTCCGGCTCGGCACCGATGGCATTCAGGCCCGGCGTATCGAGAATGACCAGACCCTGCTTGAGCAGCGGGTGCGGGAAATTGATCATCGCGTGACGCCAGCGCGGCACTTCGACCAGGCCATCCTCACCCACGCAATACAGTTCGATCTGCCCCTCGCCCACCTCGAAGCCAAGGCGCGAAGCCTCTTCCGACGTTACCCGGGTCGTTTCGCTGACATGGCGCAGAGCATCCTGCATCGCATCCGGCGATTCGGTATCGAGCGCAACCTTGGTCCACTCGTCCGGAAAACGCTTGTATTCGCTGACGCTGGAATTCGACGACCGGGTCTGGATCGGCAGCAGTTCGATGCTCGGCAATTTGTTGCCATCGAACATCAGTTCGGTCGGGCACATCGTCGTCCGGCCGGCCGATGAAGGCAGCATCCGGTTGCCGTAATCGGCAAAAAAGATGGCATTGATCAGTTCCGACTTGCCACGCGAAAACTCGGCGACGAAGGCGACATTCAGCCGATCTTCGCGCAAGCGCTCCAGCAACTGCGTCAGACGCAGATCGCTCTGGGCATCGGAAAGCTCATTTTGATTCAGCCAGCCCTGAAGCTCACCAATATAGTTGGCGAGACGGGAGCGCCAGGCGGTATAGGCAGCAAATTGATTGGCGAGCGACATATTCGGTATTCCCGGGTGCTATCTGAAGCTTCAATTTAGCATAAAAACAGGGGCTTGCAGATAGTATTTAATGCTGACAGGCAGGGCAGTAGTAGGTACTTCGCCCGGCCTGGCGAATCTGCCTGACCACCCCGCCACAACGCAGGCAAGGCTGATTGGCGCGATCATAGACGCCGGCCTGAATCTGGAAACAACCGGCACCACCGTCGCTATGCACATAGTCACGAATACTGCTGCCACCAGCGGCGATGGCATCCGACAGGGTTTCGCGAATAGCCGGCACCAGGATTTCATAGCGCGCCCGGCTGATCCGGTTGGCCGCCCGCAACGGCGAAATGCCGGCGCGAAACAGGCTTTCCGAGGCATAGATGTTACCGATGCCGACCACCATGTGGCTGTCCATCAAGGTCGGCTTGATCGGTCCGCTGCGCCGGGCTATCGCCTCATGCAACCAGTCTGCGGTGAAAGTATCCGACAAGGGTTCAATGCCTTGCGTGGCGAGCAAGGGATGTTGCTCGGCGGCCTCCGGCGACCCCGGCTGCCAGAGCACGACGCCAAAGCGGCGCGGATCGGCAAAGCGCAGGATCTGATCAGCCAGCACCAGTTCGAAATGGTCATGCTTGGCCGGCGGCAGATCGAAGGGCACGAAGCGCAGATTGCCCGACATACCAAGATGAATGATCAGCGTGCCCTGCACGCCGCGCCTCTCGCAATCGAGCAGCAAATACTTGCCGCGCCGGCGAACGGCGATCACCCGACAGCCCGGCAGCAAAGTTGACAGCTCTGGAGGAATCTCGTGGCGCAGCTTGGGCGCACGAATAAACACCCCCTGGATGACCTGCCCCTCAAGCTCCGGCGCCAGGCCTTGGCGACAGACTTCCACTTCCGGCAATTCCGGCATTGCTTGTTCCTCCGACAAATCCCAAATAACATCGCAAACTTATTGGATTCTATGCGCTCCAATCAGTCAGCTTCACGCAAACCTAGACCGAAAGCCGTCCATGCCATCGAAGTTCATCGTCGCCGCCCTCTCCCTCGCCCTGGGTCTCACCCATGGCGGATACGGCCTGGCCGCCGACGAACCGCCCGCCAAGCCGATCGCCAAACGCCTCGCCGCCCGCGCAGCCTCCTCCGAGGACTTGCTGGCCCGTACGGTCTTTCAGGCGCTGGTCGGCGAGTTTGCACTGCAGCGCGGCGATGCCAAACTCGGCTCCGATGCCTGGACCGATCTCGCCCAGCGCACCCGCGATCCCAAGGTGATTGCCCGGGCGACTGAAGTTGCCGGCTTCGCCCGCCAATACGACCGGGCGCTTGAACTCTCCAAGCTGTGGATCGAGGTTGAGCCCAATTCGACACAAGCCAAGCAAACGCAATCTTCCCTGCTGGTGATGACCAACCGGCTTGAAGACCTGGCACCGCAACTGACCGCGCTACTCGAACAGGACAAGGCCAATCTGGGCAGCAACCTGCTACACATGAACCGCATGCTCACCCGGGTCAGCGACAAGAAAGCCGCGCAAGCCCTGATCGATCGCATTGCAGCGCCCTACGACAGCCTGCCGGAAGCCCATTTTGCGATGGCTCAGGCCGCGTCGAACGCCAACGATAACCTGCGCGCCCTGAACGAAACCGAAAAGGCCCTGCAACTTCGCCCGGACTGGGAAATGGCCGCCCTGGCCCGCGCCCAGCTGCAAGCCCGCCAATCCGGCAAGACGGCCATCGACAGCCTCTCGGAATTTGTCAGCAACAATGCCGCTGCCCGCGACGCCCGCCTGACCCTGGCCCGCCTGCTGATCGCCGAAAAACGCTACAGCGAGGCGCGCCAGCACTTCGACCGCCTGATCAAGGACAACCCGGACAGCCCCGAAGTCATCTACCCGGTCGCCATGCTCGCCTTGCAGCAAGGCGACACGACCACCGGCCGCAAGCAGCTCGAACATCTGCTGAGCACTGACTTTCCGGACAAGAGCACCATCCACTTCTTCCTCGGCCAACTCGACCAGGAACAGAAGAAACCGGAAATGGCGCTCGAACATTTCCGCCAGGTTACCGGTGGCGAACAATACATCGCCGCCCGCTCGCGCGCCGCCCAGATACTCCTGCAACAGGGAAAAAGCGAAGAAGCCCGTGAACTGCTGCACAACACCCGCGGCGGCACAGTGGCCGAACGCACCCAGCTAACTCTCGCCGAATCCCAATTGCTGCGCGAAGCCGGGCGCCACAACGACGCCTACATCGTGCTCGACAGCGCCCTGAGCACACAGCCTGACAATCCGGAACTGCTCTACGAAGCCGGGTTGACGGCAGAGCGCATCGGCAAGCCCGAGCTCCTTGAAACCCACATCAAGCACCTGCTGGCGATCAAGCCGGACCATGCCCACGCCCTGAACGCACTGGGCTACTCCTGGGCTGAACGCAACGTTCGCTTGCCGGAAGCCCATGACCTGATCGCCAAGGCCCTCAGCCTGGCACCGGAAGATCCTTTCATCATGGACAGCATGGGCTGGGTACTCTACCGCCAGGGCAAGCTCGCCGAAGCCCTGCAAACGCTTGAACGCGCCTACAAGATCAAGGCCGACCCGGAAATTGCCGCCCACCTCGGCGAAATCCTGTGGACGCTGGATCGCAAGGACGAAGCGCGCCGTATTCTGAAAGAAGCCGCCAAGGCCAACCCGGATAACGAAGTCCTCGCTGGCGCCGTCAAGAAATACCTACCTTGAGCCGCTGCTTTTCACTGCTGCTCGCGGCGAGCCTGCTGGCCGGTTGTGCCAGCAGGCCGCCCGCCCTGCTGCTGCACCGCGACAAGATTCGCGATTTTTCGCTGGAAGGCCGTTTCGCCCTGCGCGTGACGATGCCCGGCCAGGCACCGCAAAACTCCGGCGGCCGCCTGACCTGGACCCACCAGAATCGCAGCGACCGCGTCCTGCTGTCCAGCCCGCTCGGCTATGGCCTGGCAGAAATCGAAACCACGCCGGAACTGTCCCAGCTACGCACCGCCGAAGGCAAGCAGCGTGAATCCACCGACCCCGATGCCCTGATCGAGGAAGTCACCGGCCAGCGCCTGCCAGTTACCCGCATGCCCGCCTGGCTGCTCGGACGCTCTGGCGGCACGGCGCAAATTTCGCCAGACCCGGCCGGCCGCCCCGGAAGACTGATTGAAGACGGCTGGCAGGTCGACTACGCCTACGATGACGAAGCATCCTCGGCCTTGCCGAGCCGACTGAACATTTCACGCAACGGCGAAATCGAACTGAAATTGCGCATCGAAGAGTGGAAAGAAAGGCCGTGAGCGACTGGAACTGGGACAGCAACTGGCCGGCACCGGCCAAACTCAACCTGTTCCTGCACGCCGTCGGCCGGCGTGAGGATGGCTACCATCTGCTGCAAACCGTCTTCCGCTTCATCGACCGTGCCGACACACTCCGCTTCGAGCCACGCAGTGACGGCCAGATCGTTCTCGCCACGCCTATTCCCGGTGTCCCGCCCGACACCGACCTCACCGTTCGCGCTGCCCGACTGTTGCAGCAGGCCGCCGCTTGCCGGCAAGGCGCCACCATCCATCTCGACAAGCAGTTGCCGATGGGTGGCGGGCTGGGCGGCGGCTCTTCCGATGCCGCCACCGTACTGCTCGCGCTCAACCATCTCTGGCAGACCGGGCTGAGTCGCTCTGCGCTGGAAAAACTCGGCCTCAGCCTCGGCGCCGATGTGCCGGTATTTATTCATGGCCGCAACACCTTTGCCGAAGGCGTTGGCGAAGCCTTTACCGATGTCGAGTTGCCGGCAGAAACCTATCTGATTTTGCACCCCGCCGTTCACGTCCCGACCGCGGCCATATTCGGCGCCCCGGAACTGAAGCGCGACACAGCACCGATCCAACCCACCGACTGGCAACACGGACAGGGCCACAACGACCTTGAACCGGTGGCCTGCGCCAAGTTCCCGGCCGTCGCCGAACACCTCGCCTGGCTGAAGCAATATGCCCCACAGGCGATGATGACCGGTTCCGGCGCCTGCGTCTTCGCCGGCTTCAAGACCCGCCGCGACGCGGCTGCCATCCTGGCGCAATGCCCCGCTGGCATGAATGGATGGATCGCTGACGGTCTGGCCGAACACCCGCTCGCAAAAATTCGATAAAGGACTGGATTTCTTCCGACGAGTGCTGTAATATTCGCGCCTCGCTCGGACGCGAACCCGTTCGAGCAACCCGCTGGGGAGTCGCCAAGTTGGTCAAGGCACCGGATTTTGATTCCGGCATTCGAAGGTTCGAATCCTTCTTCCCCAGCCAAAATTTCCTTCGGGCAGGTCACAAGCCTGCCCGATTTTCATTGTGTCGGGCAAATACAGGCGAATATGCTTAAAGTCCGGAGGAACGTGGAAATGGCTTACAACAGCTTGATGGTCTTCACCGGCAACGCCAACCCAAAACTGGCTGCCGATGTCGCAAAACAGCTCAATGTCGACCTCGGTCGCGCCAATGTCGGACGCTTCTCCGACGGTGAAGTCAGCGTCGAATTGCAGGAACACGTCCGCGGTCGCGATATCTTCGTGCTGCAATCCACCTGCGCCCCCTGCAACGACAACCTGATGGAACTGCTGGTTATCGTCGATTCGCTGAAACGCGCCTCGGCTGGCCGTATCACTGCCGCCATCCCGTATTTCGGTTACGCCCGCCAGGATCGCCGCTCGCGTTCCTCGCGCGTGCCTATCGCCGCCAAGCTGGTCGCCAACATGCTCGTCGCCTCCGGCGTCGACCGTGTGCTGACCATGGACCTCCACGCCGAACAGATTCAGGGCTTCTTCGACATTCCGGTCGATAACATCTACGCCCTGCCCATACTGCTCGAAGACATCAAGAAACAGCATTACGAGAACCCCCTGGTCGTTTCTCCGGACCACGGCGGCGTCGTGCGCGCCCGCTCGCTGGCCAAGCGCCTCGAATGCGACCTGGCGATCATCGACAAACGTCGCCCCAAGGCCAATGTTTCCGAAGTGATGAACATTATCGGTGAAGTCGACGGCCGCACCTGCATCATCATGGACGACATGGTCGACACCGCCGGCACGTTGTGCAAGGCCGCCACGGCATTGAAGGCCAATGGCGCCAAGAAGGTCGTTGCCTACTGTACCCACCCGGTGCTGTCCGGCCCGGCGATCGAGCGCGTCAATTCATCGGACCTCGATGCCCTGGTTGTGACCGACACCATTCCGCTGCGTGACGATGCTGCCGCCTCACCACGCATCCGCCAGCTTTCCGTGGCCGAAATCATGGCCGAAACCATACGCCGCATCAGCAACGACGACTCCGTCTCGTCGCTGTTTATTGACTAGTCGCGAGTAGGTGGTCGTTAGTTGTTAGCGGTTTTTGCTAATGACTGACATCTACCGACTAATAACTGTTTTACAACCCTTCCCGTTCTGGTCGCGGACCGGGAAAAACATTGGAGTATCACCATGCAATTCGAACTTAACGCGCAAGCGCGTACGCTGCAGGGAACGGGTGCGAGCCGCCGCCTGCGTCACGCTGCCAAAGTACCGGGTATCGTTTACGGTGGCGAAGCTGCCCCGCAATCGATCGAAGTCGACCACAACGATCTGCTGCTCAAGCTGAAGAAGGAAGCCTTCCATTCTTCCATCATCAACCTCATCGTTGATGGCAAGAAGGAACAGGTTCTGCTGCGCGACACCCAAGTGCACGCCTACAAGCCGCTCGTCCTGCACGTCGACTTCCAGCGCGTTGACTCCACGCACGAATTGCACGTCAAGGTGCCGCTCCACTTCATCAACGAAGAAATTGCCCCGGGCGTCAAGCTCAACGGCGGCCTGGTCAACCACGTGATGACCGAAATCGACGTCCAGTGTCTGGCCGGCGATCTGCCCGAGTTCATCGAAGTCGACCTGTCTGCCCTGAAGGTTGGCGACAGCATTCACCTGTCCCAGCTCAAGCTGCCGAAGGGTGTCAAGATCGTGCACCACACCGCTGATGACTCCGTTGTCGTCGGTATCGTCGGCAAGGGCGGCTCTTCCGAAGAAGCTGCAGCAGGCGAAGCTGCTGCCGAGTAATCTCCGGCCACCCGCAGTAATAGCCGCCGCAGGCATCATGCCGCCGGCGGCTTTTTCGCACTTATAGCCCATGAACGCACCTCGCCTGATCGTCGGCCTCGGCAACCCCGGCCCCGAATACGAAGCCACCCGGCACAACGTCGGGTTCTGGTTCGTCGACCAGCTGGCCGACAAGCTGAAGATCAGCCTTGCCCCGCAGGCAAAGTTCTTCGGCAAGGCGGCGCGCGCCGGCGAAACCTGGCTGCTTGAGCCGACCACCTTCATGAACCGTTCCGGCCAGGCGGTCGCGGCGCTGGCCAATTTCTACAAGATTCCTGCCGCCGAGATTCTCGTCATCCATGACGAACTCGACCTGCCGCCCGGCGGCATCCGCCTCAAGCAGGGCGGCGGCAACGGCGGCCACAATGGCTTGAAGGATATCCAGGCCAAGCTCGGCACACCGGACTTCTGGCGCCTGCGCCTCGGCATCGGCCACCCACGCACCCTGAATCTGGCGCAGCAGGTCGTCGATTTCGTGCTGCACCAGCCGCGCAAGGAAGAGCTGCCGGATATTGAACACGCCCTCGCCCGCTGCCTGCTGGCCTGGCCCAAACTCGCCGCCGGAGACTTTGCCGGCGCTCAACAACAGTTGCACGGCAAAGCCGTTTAGTTGGCAACCCCATAGGAAATACATCATGTCTCTCAAATGCGGCATCGTCGGCCTGCCCAACGTCGGCAAATCCACCCTCTTCAACGCCCTGACCAAGGCCGGTATCGAAGCGGCCAACTACCCGTTCTGCACCATCGAGCCGAACGTCGGCATCGTCGAAGTGCCGGACAAGCGCATGAAGGCCCTGGCCGAGATCGTCAAGCCGCAGAAAATGCAGCCGGCCATCGTTGAATTCGTCGATATCGCCGGCCTGGTCGCCGGCGCCTCCAAGGGCGAAGGCCTGGGCAACCAGTTCCTGGCCAACATCCGCGAAACCGATGCCGTGGTGCACGTCGTACGCTGCTTTGCCGACGACAACGTGGTGCACGTGTCCGGCGGGGTCGATCCGCTGCGCGACATCGAGGTCATCGATACCGAACTGGCGCTGGCCGACATGGCGACCGTCGAAAAGGCCCTGAACCGCTACCGCCGCCCGGCCAGTTCCGGTGACAAGGAAGCCAAGATCCTCGTCGCGGTACTGGAAAAGTGTTTTGCCCAGCTTGACCAGGCCAAGGCCGTACGCGCCCTCGACCTGTCGAAGGAAGAGTGGCTCAGCATCAAACCTTTCTGCCTGATCACTGCCAAGCCGGTGCTCTACGTCGCCAACGTTGCCGAAAACGGCTTCACCAACAACCCGCTGCTTGATGCCGTACGCACCCATGCCGCCGCCGAGAAGGCCGAAGTCGTGTCCCTGTGCGCCTCGATCGAATCGGAAATCGCCGATCTGGACGATGAAGAAAAGGAAATGTTCCTGGCCGATCTCGGTCTCGAAGAACCGGGGCTCGATCGCCTGATCCACGCCGGCTACAAGCTGCTCGGCCTGCAGACCTACTTCACGGCCGGCGTCAAGGAAGTACGCGCGTGGACCATTCACCAGGGCGATACCGCCCCGCAGGCCGCCGGCGTCATCCACACCGACTTCGAACGCGGTTTCATCCGCGCCCAGACCATCGCCTTTGAAGATTTCATCACTTACAAGGGTGAAGCCGGTGCCAAGGAAGCAGGCAAGATGCGAGCCGAAGGCAAGGAATATGTCGTCAAGGACGGCGACGTCATGAATTTCCTGTTTAACGTCTAATCCATGCGTTTAGAATCAGGACATCGATTTAACAGATTGGCTGAATGACAGCATCCGTTGGCGCCGCAGCAATACCTCCAGCCCAGGAAGGGAAACCCCTTTCCAAAGCGGCATTGTTGCGCGCCTACGAGCAAAGTCATGACGCCATTCTCATTACCGACCGCGACAACATTATCGTCGCAGCCAATGGCGCCTTTTGCCAGCTGAGCGGCTATTCGCACGACGAACTGGTGGGCAAGGATCCGCGGATTCTTGCCTCCGGAAATTCGACGGCGGAACTCTATGCGAACATGTGGGACTCGCTAGCCACCAGGGATTTCTGGGAAGGCGAGATCTGGGACAAGCACAAGACTGGCGAGAGTTATACCCGCTGGCTGAAAATTGCTGTCTTGCGGAATGCCGATGGCCAGATCGAAAACTATGTCGCCAATTTCTCCGAGATGGAAGCGAGCAAGGAATACGCCGATCGGCTCGCCTATCTGGCCTACCACGATCCGCTGACCAACCTGCCCAACCGGCTCGCCTTCGAATCCCAACTGGCCCAGGCCCTGCGCGGCTGCGAACGCGACAACCGCCAGCTGGCGCTGATGCTGATTGACCTCGACAACTTCAAGAACATCAACGATACGCTCGGCCATCACGTCGGCGATGAACTGCTGCAGAAAGTTGCCCTGCGCCTGCGCGAAAGCGTGCGCTCCAGCGACCTCGTCGCCCGCATCGGCGGTGACGAATTCGTCGTCGTGCTACCGGAAATCGAATCCCCGCTGACCGCCGCCCGTGTCGCCAACAAGGTGCAGCACAACATGGCCGACAGCTACCGGATCGCCGATCATGTGCTGTATGCCACGCCCAGCATCGGTATCAGCCTGTTTCCGATTGATGGCAGCGATGCCAACACCCTGCTCCGCAACGCCGATACCGCGATGTATCACGCCAAAGACGCCGGGCGCAACAACCACCAGTTCTACACGGCTCGCATGAACGAGGCGGCCGGCGAACGGCTGCACATGGAAAATGAGCTGCGCCAGGCCATCTCGGCCATTTCACCCGACAACAGCGAATTTTCCCTGCACTTTCAACCCCAGGTGCACACGGCCACTGGCCGGGTGCTTGGCCTCGAAGCGCTGTTGCGCTGGAACAACCCGACCTTCGGGCCGGTTTCGCCGATGCGTTTCATCGCCATTGCCGAAGAAACCGGCCTGATCCAGCCGCTTGGCGACTGGGTGATCTGGGAAACCTGCCGACAAATTCGCCAGATGAAGCAGCGGGGCATCGAAGGCGTCCGCATCGCGATCAATATTTCCGCCCAGCAACTGCGCCACGAAAACCTGCTGCTGCTCGTTCGCGGCGCGCTGGCCTGCTACGACCTGCAAGCCGAAGACATCGAACTCGAAGTCACGGAAAGCACGGCCATGCAGAATCCGGAAACAACCCTGTCGATCCTCGATCAGCTGGCCGCAATGGGCATCATGCTGGCCATCGACGACTTCGGCACCGGCTACTCCTCGCTCGCCTACCTGAAGCACCTGCCGATCAAGCGCCTGAAGCTGGATCGCTCCTTCGTCAAGGACATCGAGACCGATGCCAACGATGCCGCCATCTGCACGGCGACCATCGCCCTCGGCCACAGCCTGGGACTGGAGCTCGTCGCCGAAGGAGTGGAAACCGAGACCCAGCGTGCCTTTCTGGCCCGCCTCGGCTGCGACACGCTGCAAGGTTACCTGTACAGCAAGCCGATGCCTTTTGAGGACACCATCGCCTATCTGAAGGCGCACCAGGCCGCGCACCCCTGAGCGATTGCTAGCGGATGACCTTGCGCCACTCAGCCTCGAAGTAGCGCACCAAGACCTGATTATTCAACTGGTTAACCTCGGCCGGAACCCGTGCCATGTCGGCAGGGAAACTGAACATCCCGGGCAGGGTTTCGCTGGTCAAAAACCGGTTTTTCTTCGGATCGATGGCCGGCATCGAAAATTCCTGCCGGCCGGCAATGATGTAGCCCCACTCGCCAAAGGAAGGCACCAGCGCATGGTAGGGCGCCGTCTTGAAGCCGACGCTTTCCAGCGTCGTCACCACGCACCAGTAGGATTGCCGGGCATAGAGCGGCGAGGTCGATTGCACGACGAGCAGGCCGCGCGCCGACAAGCGCTTTTCGAGCAGGCGATAGAAGGCCGAAGTGTAGAGTTTGCCCAGCGCAAAATTGGCCGGATCGGGAAAATCGATAACGATGAAATCGAAGTAATCCTTGCTCTCCTCCAGCCACTGCAGCGCATCGGCATTGACCACCTTGACCCGCGCCGAGCTCAGCGCCCCCTCGTTCAGCGCCACCAGCGCCGGCGCTGAGGCAAACAGATCGGTCATTGCCGGGTCGAGATCAACCAGGGTGACCGACTCGACGCCCGGATACTTGAGAATCTCGCGCACCGCCAGCCCATCGCCGCCACCGAGCACCAGCACGCGCTTCGCCCCCGGCAGGCTGGCCAGCCCGGGATGGACCAGCGCCTCGTGGTAGCGGTATTCGTCATGCGAGGAGAACTGCAAGTTGTTGTTGATGAACAGTCGCAGGTCGTCGCGCCAGCGGGTGACAACGAGGCGCTGATAAGGCGTCGTTTCGGCATGGACGATTTCGTCGGCGTAAAGATGCGCTTCGGCAAAAGTCGTCAATTGTCCGGCCCCGGCAAACCCGATCGCCAGCAGTCCGAACACGCTCCAGCTTTGCACGGCCAGCCAGCGACGACCCGGTAGCTGATCGCGAAAGAGGTGCAGCGCCCACAGGGCCACCGCCACGTTGAGGACCCCGAACAGCAAGCCGGTACGGACCATGCCAAGCTGCGGCGCCAGCACCAGCGGAAAGAGGATGGAGACCGCCAGCGCACCGAGATAGTCGAAAGTGAGCACTTGCGACACCAGATCCTTGAAGGCCAGCTCGCGCTTCAGGATGCGCATGACCAGCGGGATCTCCAGGCCAACCAGCACGCCGACGCCAAACACCGCCAGATAGAGCACCAGCTTGAACGGCCCCGACAGCCAGGTAAAAACCAGGAACAGGCCAATCGCCGAAAATCCGCCAAGCAAGCCGACCATCAGTTCGATCTGGATGAAGCGCCCGATCAAGTCGCGCGTGATGTATTTCGACAGCCATGAGCCGGCGCCCATGGCGAACAGGTAGGTGCCGATCACCGTCGAGAACTGCGTGACCGAATCGCCGAGCAGGTAAGACGACAGGGCGCCGGCAATCAGTTCGTAAGCCAGCCCGCAGGAGGCGATGACAAAAACGGAGAAAAGGAGGGCATGACGCATGGGCGAGGATGCTACAGCGAAATCGCGGGAACGGCTTGGCCAGAGCGCGGTCAGACCAGCATCGCCGTGTGATTTTTGGCCATTTCCCCGACTGATCGTGAGACTCCTCCCTGCCCTGCTTTTCGCCGCCGGCCTACCCCTGGCTCAAGCGGCCGAATACGCCATCGACCCGACGCACACCTACGCCAGCTTCGAAATCGACCACCTCGGCTTCTCGACCCAGCGCGGCCAGTTCAACCGCAGCAGTGGCAGCGTCGAATTCGACCCGGAAGGCAAAGTTGGCCGCATCGACATCCGCATCGATGCGGCCTCGCTCGACACCGGCTTCGACCTGCGCGACGACGTGCTGCGCGGCGAAGGCTGGTTCAACGTCAAAGACTTCCCGGACATCCTGTTTCGCAGCCAGAAACTGGTGTTCAGCGAAGACCGGCTGAGCGCAGTCGAAGGCACGCTGGTCATGCTCGGCGAGATTCGTTCGATGCGCCTGGAAATCAGCCGCTTCAAGTGCGGGCTCAACCTGGCCAACCGCAAGCGCGGCTGCGGTGCTGATGCGACAGGCAGCCTGCGCCGCTCCGAATTCGGCATGAACAACGGGCAACCTTTCATCGGCGATGAAGTCCGTCTGCGCATCCAGGTCGAGGCCTATCTGCCTTGATCTCCGCTCGGCGCAGAATCGCCGGCGCCTTACTAAAGTCATGTGCTAATTGCCTGTTTCTGCGAAAATAGCACCCCTTTTGCTGCTCCCGGATTACCCCCAATGCCCCCCCATCCCGCCATAGCCAGCACCGCCGAAATCGTCACCGAACTCAAGGCCGGCCGCATGGTCATCCTGGTCGATGAAGAAGACCGCGAAAACGAGGGCGACCTCGTCATGGCCGCCGAGCACATCACGCCGGAAGCCATCAATTTCATGGCCAAGTTCGGCCGCGGCCTGATCTGCCTGACGCTGACCGAAGCCCGCTGCAAGAAGCTTGGCCTCGTCCAGATGGCGCGCAACAACAAGACCCAGTACGGCACTGCCTTCACCGTTTCGATCGAAGCCGCCGAAGGTGTCACCACCGGCATTTCCGCCGCTGACCGCGCCCGCACCATCCAGGTAGCCGTCGCCAAGGCTTCGACCGCCGACGACATCGTGCAGCCCGGCCACGTTTTCCCGATCACCGCTCGCGAAGGCGGCGTGCTGGTCCGCGCCGGCCACACAGAAGCCGGCTGCGACCTGGCCGGCATGGCTGGTCTGGAGCCCTCCTCCGTCATCTGCGAAATCATGAACGACGACGGCACGATGGCCCGCCTGCCGGAATTGATGGAATTCGCCAAGGAACACGGCCTGAAGATCGGCACCATTGCCGACCTGATCCACTACCGCGCGGCCTCGGAAACCCTGGTCGAGCGCGTCACCAGCAAGCCGGTGCAGACGGTCCATGGCGAATTCACGCTGCACGCCTATGTCGACCGCGCCAGCGGTGCCACCCATCTGGCCATGGTCAAGGGCGAAATTCCGGCCGACGGCGAAACCGTCGTCCGCGTCCATGAGCCGCTGTCGGTACTCGACTTCATCGACCCGTCCAGCAAGCGCCAGGCCTTCTCGATCGACCAGGCGCAAGCCGCGCTGACCAAGTTCGGCCACGGTGTCATCGTCCTGATGCACCGCCCGGAAGATGGCGAAGCCCTGCTCGCCCGCCTCACCGGCACCGCCCCGAGCGCCCCGACCAAGTGGGACCCGCGCACCTACGGCATCGGCGCCCAGATCCTGCGCGATGTCGGCGTCACCAAAATGCGGCTGCTCTCCAGCCCGCGCAAGATGCCCTCCATGACCGGCTTCGGCCTCGAAGTCACCGGTTTCGTCACCTCACCAGCGGAGCTATAAGCCATGTCCCGGTTTGACAACGTTTACGAATACGACACCAACCTCAGCGGGGCTGGCCTCCGGGTCGGCGTCGTCATGGCCCGCTTCAACCTGCCGGTCTGCGAAGGCCTGCTCTCGGCCTGCATCAACGAACTGAAGCGCCTTGGCGTGGCCGATGCCGACATGACCATCGCCACCGTGCCCGGCGCGCTGGAAATCCCGCTCGTGCTGCAAACCATGGCCCAGAGCGGCAGTTTCGACGCACTGGTGGCGCTGGGCGCCGTCATCCGTGGCGACACCTACCATTTCGAAGTGGTTTCCAATGACGCCTGCCGCGCCATCATGGAAGTCCAGCTCGATACCGGCATTCCCATCGCCAACGGCGTGCTGACCTGCGAAACCGATGAACAGGCCGAAGTCCGCATGCAACCCAAGGGCAGCGACTGCGCCCAGGCTGCCGTCGAGATGGCCAACCTTCAGAAAGCGCTCATCCAATGACCACCTTCCTCAGCGATAGCGAACATCCCCAGGACGTCAAGGCACCGCCGAAATCGGCTCGTCGCCGGGCCCGCGAATTCGTGCTGCAGGGGCTCTACCAATGGCGTGTCGGCGGTGCCGACGAAGCCGCCATCGAAGCCTATGCACCGGAAATGGAAGGCTTCGCCAAGGCGGACCGCGAATTTTTCGTCGGCACGTTGCGCGGCGTCATGGCCCAGCAGGAAAAGCTGATCGAACAGGTCTCCGTGCATATCGACCGCCCGTTCACCGAACTGTCGCCGGTCGAAGCCTGCATCCTGATGCTGGGCAGCTTCGAGATGCTCAACCATGCCGAAACGCCCTACCGCGTGATCATCAACGAAGCCATCGAGCTGACCAAGTCTTTCGGCGGCACCGATGGCCACAAGTACGTCAATGGCGTACTCGACAAGGTCGCTGCCATTCTGCGTCCGGACGAGGTCGCGGCGCGCAAGAAGAGCAAGTAAGCCCATGCCTGGCGAATTCGCACTGATCGACAAGTATTTCGCCAGGCCGACGCCATCGGCCGTCCTCGGCCCCGGTGACGACTGCGCCCTGCTCCAGCCCTCGCCGGGCAAGCAGCTCGCCGTCACCACCGACATGCTGGTGGCCGGCACCCATTTTCTGCCCGACACCGACCCGAAGAATCTCGGCTGGAAAGCGCTGGCCGTCAATCTCTCTGACCTCGCCGCGATGGGTGCCCAGCCGCGCTGGGTGACGCTGGCCGGCTCCTTGCCCACCGTCAATGAGCCATGGATCGCAAAATTCGCCGAAGGCTTCTTTGCCTGCGCCGCTGAATATGGCGTCGATGTCGTTGGTGGCGACACGACCAAGGGGCCGCTCAACCTCTGCATTACCGCCATGGGCGAAGTCGAACCCGGCCAGGCGCTGCGCCGTGATGGCGCCAAAGTCGGCGACCAGATCTGGGTGTCCGGCCGCCCCGGACTGGCCAGCCTTGGTCTCGCCCACCTGCAAGGCAAGATCCAGCTCCCCGAACCGTGGCCACGGCTATGCGTCGGCGCCCTCGAAAAGCCACGCCCGCGCGTTGCCCTTGGCTTGGCGCTGACCGGCATCGCCAGCGCCGCCATCGACGTTTCCGATGGACTGCTGGCCGATCTCGGCCATATTGCCGAACGCTCCGGCTGTGCTGCGGCCGTCAAGCTCGTCCAGCTACCGCATCTGCCCAAAGGCGAGAGCTACGACGCCGACCTGCGGCGTATCGCCCTCGAATGCCAACTGGCCGGCGGCGATGACTACGAACTCTGCTTTACGGCGCCGGGGACGCAAAGCCTCGCCATTGCCCAGATCGCTGCCCAGCTTGAACTGCCGCTGTGGAATATTGGCGAGATGACCGCCGGCAAAGCCGGCGACGTGATCGTCTTCGACCCGGATGGCAAGCCGGTCCAGTTCGACCACAAGGGATACGACCACTTTGGCACAGAAGCCTAATCTCGCCTTCCTGCTCGCCCACCCGGCGCACTTTTTTGCGCTCGGCTGCGGCAGCGGGCTGGCCCCGAAGGCGCCCGGCACCTTCGGCACGCTGTTCGCGTGGATCACCTTTGCCCTGTTCCACAGCTATTTCGGCGACTTCCAGCTGCTCTTTCTGTTGGCTGCGGCCTACCTCGGCGGCATCTGGTTCATCGACGTCACCGGCAAGGCGATTGGCGACCCTGACCACGGCAGCATCGTCTGGGACGAAATCGTTCCCTTCTGGCTGGTCCTGCTGATGACGCCGGATACCTTCTTCTGGCAACTGGCCGCCTTCGCACTGTTCCGCTATTTCGACATCACCAAGCCGCAACCGGCCCGCTACTTCGACGAGCACGTCAAGAACGGCTTCGGCGTCATGGCCGACGATCTTGTTGCTGCCGGGTACACTTTGCTGTCACTGGCCCTGCTCAAGCTCATTTTTGCCTGACGCCTGCGTGCCACAGGCATAGAATATTGGGGTTCTCAACGCTTGGAGCTTCATCATGAGTCACAAGCATGCCCACCTGATGCGCAGCATCTTCCAGGACCCGCCCTCGGCGAATATCCACTGGCGCGAAATCGAATCGCTGCTCCACCACCTCGGTGCCGAAGTCGAACCCTCGCACGGCGCCCGCTTCAAGATCACCCTGAACAAGGTCGAAGCCTTCCTGCACCACCCGCATAACAGCAGTACGTGCAGCAAGACGGACATCAAGACCATCCGCGAAGTGCTGAGCCATGCCGGCGTGACACTGTCGACGTACGAAACCAAGTAGCTCGGGCGGCCAGTAAATTTCCGTACGAAAAGCGAAAAAGCCACCGAAAAGGTGGCTTTTTCATGAATCCTTGGTGCGCCCGACTGAATTCGATAGGCGTCAATAATTCATCTGTCTAATCAATACCTTGCACCTCTGAACTGCGGCCTCTGTGTAACAGTACTGTGTAAGCACTATCAACACGTATTCAGTGTAGCAGTTCAGAATGTTCAGCGAAAATTTACGAGGGGTCCATCCCTTTCGTCGTCCCTGTGAGTTACCCCCGGTGGGTAGGTCCATCTAGCTGGGCCTATCCGTACCGTTCTTTCGGGCAGCTTTTCGCTCTAAAGCAAACGCCGTGAAGGTTGCCTCTGTCTCCTGCCGGACGCCTCTAACCCAACCATCTGCGTATGCTTGTGAGTAGCCCAATGACAGCGCCTTGTCACCAATCTGCCTGAGATGCGCGACACACATACCCATTGCCGTGCGAACTATGAGGCCCACATCATCCGAACCGTCTATCAGCAAGCGAAGCTGTCCCGCAAGGCAGCCTTGATACTCGGCCTCCTGCGACTGAAGCACCTTTCGATCATCAGGAGTCATTCGAGTATGAGCACACGCAGTAACCAGCAGAAACAACGAAAGCACTGCGAGAGAAGCGACACGGGACATTTAGCACCTCCAAGTAATGAGGGAATCATAACCGAACAGGCCACCGTACCCTTGCCATAAAACGGCCATTTACTGACACCTTTCGGGAGACTGTCACAAATATAGCCTTGCCAGTTAATGACACATCGTGTTAGCCTGACACCGTTTTGTGACAAATGGAGTCAGCCATGAGCCGTGTATTTGCCTATGCCCGCGTATCAACCGTGGAGCAACTTACCGAGAACCAGCGCGAGCAGATAGCTCAGGCTGGATACCAGATTGAAGAGCGCCGTTACGTTGAGGAGAAGGTAAGTGGCAGTGTCCCAGCCCACCAGCGCCCCGGCTTTGCCCGCCTGCTTGATCGCATCGAGGCCGGGGATACTGTAGTCGTCACCAAGTTGGACCGACTGGGGCGGGACAGCATTGATGTTCAGCAGACCGTGAAGCTCTTTCAGGGCCGAGGGGTGCGCCTAGTGGTCCTCCAACTGGGCAACCTTGATCTAACCAGCAGCGCCGGGGAACTCATGGTCAAGATGCTGGCAGCCGTGGCTGACTTCGAGCGGGACTTGATTATTGAGAGAACACAGGCGGGGCTGGCCCGTGCCAAGTCTGAAGGTAAGCGACTGGGACGCCCAACGAAGACCACCGAGAAGGAACGCCGCGAGATTACCGAGGCGCTAGGCAAGGGTGCGACTGTGAGTGAGGTTGCCCGGACTTATGGCATCAGCCGGGCACTTGTTCACAACATCCGGGACGCCCAGCTATAGCACCTTTGCGGCAGACCACCCTATATCCGATATAGGGGTGCCGGTTTTACAGCATCCGCAAGCAATACAGTTTTAGTACCCGCGCCTGTTCCCGGCAAGCGTTCATCTCCTGCAACGGCGTGCGCAACGGATTCGTGCTGGTATAGCGAAAAGGGTGCTGAAGGGCCATCACCAGAGCAACCAACTTGGGATCAGGGCTACGAGCCGCGATTGTGTTCAATACGTTATGCACAGTACGGCGGGGCTGCAATGCTCCAAGTAGCTCAATCACGGCGGAGTAGTGTTCGTGTTGGCATTGCATAGCGTGCTCCTCAAGATCAAAGATAAGCAGTCTCCGGGTTCATCGCTGCAAAACAAGGGTAGAGGTTTGCAGCCTCCAGCATCCGTGTGGTGACCCTAGAGGGGAACCCGTGGTTCGTGACTGCGGATGTCTGTGAGGTGCTAGGCTTCAAGGAACACCGAGGAGGCGGATACTCGCATCACCTCTTCCGTGTTGATCATAGCGAGAAGGTATCGCTGCGCCGCTCAGACATCCCCAACGATTCGATGGGGGTCTTATTTGGTAAGCAAGTGGCCCAGCTCTCGCTCATCTCTGAGTCAGGGCTGTATAAACTGGTCCTCCGAAGCCGCACACCTCAAGCACTCGCCTTCCAAGACTGGGTAACCAAGGAAATCCTCCCGAGCATCCGCAAGACGGGCTCCTTCGTGACCGGCCAGCCGAGTCTGGTAGAGAACCCGCAGATGTCCGCTCTGGAGCTGGCAGCTATCCACGCCCCCGCTCAGTTCTTTGCGCTCGACTCAACCAAGGCACTTGTGGCCGAGCTGAAGCAGTCTCCAATTTCGGAGATTGACCCCGTTCAGTCCATCCGTGGAGGCGCCGCTCCGGGCTCCTTCGTCTGTAAGGAACTGGTGTATGCCTACGCTATGAGGATCAGCGCCAGCTTCCAGCTCAAGGTCATCCGCTTCTTCGACACCCTCCAGACTCAAGGTATGGTATCCACAATACGATTACGCATAACTCATTGTATTTAATTGCTTATATCACAAATATTCGACTGTATACAGCCCCATATCATGTGACAGAGTGGCGTCTTTCATCACCAACCCACGAAAGAACGAACCATGACACTCGACATCAATATCTCCGCCCCCTTCCGTTTCTCCCTGCAAGCATCTACCGGGCACCTGTCCATGTTCTGGGGACGGACTGAGCGTGGCTTCGCTCTTGAGTCTGGAGCGGGCACAAACCCGAGCGGGAAGATTGTCGAGGTGTGGCGTAACCCCGGCTGCGGGAGCCTCAACGTATCAGCCTTCGGTCTGCACCTGATTATTGCGAGTGGTGAGAGCGCTACACCGGCAAGCGCAGGGGCCTGAAACAAGCCCATTCAGAACATCCGTAGGACCGCTATTTGTGGTCCTTTTCTTTTGCACCTTGGATGACCTCAGGACACCCTCCAGAACGCACAGGTAGGCCGCGTGCAGGGCTTTTGATGGCACCTGAACGAATGTATGCCAATCAGCATAAAACGTGCTCAAACAGCGACGCAGCAGCGAACCGGCGCAGATTGCTGGAAACGCTTGCACTGCAAGGCTTTTGCTGAAAATCGATGGGTAAACCCCGCCTATAGCATAAAAAGCGCGCGAGAGCGTTCGCCAATGTGTTCTTTTGTGGCGTGTTTTCGGCTGAAGCAGGAATCAGCGCCATTTATATCAATCTTGTAGAAAGCAGAAAATGAGTAATAGGCAACAGAGCAGGACGGGCACCCGCCGAGTCCGCAACCAACTGGTTATCCCTGCCACGGCACCCAGCGCGGTGCCCGACGTGGAGACCAGGAAGGACCAGGCCGCAGCTACGTTAATGCGAGGGCTGGCGCAATTCAGTAGCGCCCTCCTTCAGTACCTGCCGGACCAATCAGAAGCCCCGGCAGATGATTCCGGTCAGAGTAATTACGTGGCTCAGACTGCAAGCATGCAGAACGAACGGGATAGGTTAGTAGCAATGCAGCCATCCCATCAGGCCAAGATGCGGCAGGACTTCTTGGACGCTGCGGCAGCCATGAACCCACTGGTGTTTAACTCCGAAGCGTGGATAACGCAGGGGGCGCGGCGTGTTGGCGCTCAAGAGGCTGGCGTCAGTCCGGGAATTCGATATTCCGGAAGCCCGTGGAGCCGGTACGAGAACGGCAGGGAAGTGGAGGACACAACCACCGTCAGGCTGGGTGCGCAATGACCGCTAGCACTGATAACCCGGTACTGATCTACACGGGTGCAGCCTGCAAAGGCAATCCCGGCCCCGGCGGCTGGGGTGTAGTCCTCTCAATTAATGGGCACACCAAGGAACTGTGCGGCGGGTTGTTCTGGACAACGAATAACGAAATGGAACTGACCGCAGCTATCAAGGCCCTTGAGGCCCTGAAGAAGCCCCTGCCGGTACGCCTAATCACAGACTCTCAGTATGTCGTTAATGGGATGACCAAGTACCTGAGCGACTGGAAGGCACGGGGCTGGAAAAAGTCAGACAAGAAACCAGTAGCCAATGCCGAGATGTGGCAGCGCCTTGATGAGTTGGCAACTGTGCATCAAGTGGAATGGGTCTGGGTGCGTGGTCATTCTGGCGAGGCTGGCAATGAACGGGCAGACCAGTTAGCCAACCATGGCATCAGCAAGGCCTGCCAGTAGCGCCAACAAGATGCCCCCGAGGCAAGCCCTTGGGGTGTCCGCAAAACAACCATTTACGAAAGCAGATCAATGATTCATCCCAACAACAGCGAGCAGTTAGTATTTCGGCAAGTCGCTTTCCCAGTGTCCGCATTCGATTACCTGAAGGACTACCAACGGGACATCGAACGGCAGACCGGCCAGCGGCTTAACAACAATCAGATATTGGCCCGCATCTTGGCCGAACATCGTCAATCAAATGTAGATAGTGAAGAACATGGACATGCTGGAAGCACGCCGAGAACTTGAACAATCCATCAGCAAAGGGAAGCCCGCCCCCAGCAGCGAGGGGCTGCCCAAGGCTCTGCACTTACATGACATCAGGGAAAAGCGGGCACTGTTCCAGCACAGGACACCGCAGGCGTTCGCCTCCGAAGCACACGTAAAAGAACTCAGCAAGGCACCCTTGGCAGGTAACACGCTGGATGCCCTGACGGTGTTCTGGGGTGGTTCAGGATGGGTGCTCATAGATGGCCATCACAGGCTTGCTGCATACCGCAAAGCTGGGTGGGGCAAGGAAATCCCGGTGCGATGCTTCCCCGGCACTCTGGATCAGGCCATCGGGCACGCAGGCAAGGCGAATGCCGGCGCAAAGCTAATGATGAGCAGGAGTGAGAAACAGGGAACAGCGTGGCGGCTGGTCTGTGGAACGAAACTTTCCAGAGCCGCAACCGTGGCGTCATCCTGCGTGTCTGACGGTGTAGTTGCAGAGATGCGGCGCGTGCGGGATAAGCTCACGATTGGGCTGGGTCGGCCATTGGAGGAGGTAGCTGCGCTTGCATGGTGGCAGGCCCAGCGCGAGGCTGCCGGGAGCGCTCAAGAGGCGGAGATGATCGACGAGGAAGCACGCATCGAGAAGGCGGCACAGGACATAGCCAATAAGCTCGTCAAGGCCCTCGGCAGGTCGCAACAGCTACGCCGGGGAATTCTTGCCCGTGCCCTTGATATTTACGATGGAAGCCTTCAGGGCTACCTACGGGAACAGTGGGGCGACGGCGGGCCAGAGGAAGGCCTTGGCGATGACCCAGACCAACCGAGGAACCCCGACTTTTAGCACCGATGGAACCCAGAGGAGAAACTACCAGATGAACGGTAGGACATCCTCTGGGTGTGCATCGTTAGGGGTGTGCAAATGCACAGGTAACATTCTCTGCATCCGTCCCTCATCCCCTATTTTTGTGGAGATGCGACAGGTCTAAGCCGTCGTAATGCAGCCTCTCCACGGCAGAGATGAGCGGTGACAATGGGTAGAAAGTCCCACCGTAACCCTCACCCGAATTGGGTGTCGCGGACCCATGCCCAGTCAAGGCATCATGCACCTGAAGCTGTATATCGGAATCCCTACAGGCATCCTTAAATCCGTGCCGGAAACTGTGGAAGACTTTGCGAGTGTCTTTTATCTTCACAACGTCCCGCAGGTAACGCCCGAACCATTGCGACCACGTAGCCGTAATGTTGCCCTGCCGGGTTCTCTCCAAGAGTGGGAACAACTGGCCATCCCCAGACTCCTTTACAGATTCCCAGTAATCCAGCAATCCGCATTTCACCAGTATGGGATGAACAGGCACCCAGCGACGGCTGACCTCAGATTTCTGTGTCTGCTCATCATCTGCATCCGTGGTGAAGTAGAAGATATGGACACCCCGCTCAAGCTGTATATCCGTGGTCATTAGCTGCCCAATTTCAGACAGACGGGCACCAGAAAAAAGGGAAATGAGCGGAAGCCAGAACGATGCCTCTCCACGGCCACCAACGGGGCGTGCCCCTTGGGTGAAAACACGCGAAGCGAACAGCGCCGAAAGGTCCTCTACTGAAAACGGTAGGCGGGACTTTTTGGCCACCTTCGGCATATGCACCTTAACGCCAGTCGTGGGATTCAGTGGCAGCTTGTCGTTTTCGACTGCCACCGAGAACAAGCCACGCAAGAGCCCGAGATACTTCCTAACCGTGGCTGGCGCTTTGCCCTTGGCTAGCTGATCGTCCTTGAAGGAAACAACATCCGCTTTAGTCATCTTGGAGGCGAGAAGCCCCGGCTTCAGTTCGGCCAGCCATGTAATGATGGATTCCACCTCCATGATAGTGCGAGGCCGAGGGGCTTTCTGCGTTTGCCAGTACTCCCGCAACGCGGTGAAGGTCATACCCTTTCCGATCAATTCACCCCGGATGATGCCAGCCTCAACCACTGGCGTCTCAACCACTGCGCCTTCATGGCGTAACGTCAGAGCATCTAACGCTTTCCGATAGGCTGCCTTCATAGCCACCATCAAGGGTACGAAGGAGGGTGAATCCTTGGCCACTTTCAGTCCGTAGCTCCCAGCGAAGTCCTCTTCTTCAAAGGTGTCACCCAAACGCGAGCGGCCAGCATCGAAAGCTTCAGCAGCAGCCACCACATCCAATGAGTGCGCTTTGTTCTCCCATTTCCGGTCAGACAATCCACCTTCAGCGGCTGCTTCCAAACGAGCCTCTTCGTCCTCTTCAAGGAGATGCGCGTAGTACATCGCGGCCATGCGGTCGATTTCCTCGCGGGTCAGGTCTGTCGCTGGGCCAGCGCTCTGCATGGCGAGGATATGGGCGAATTCTTGATCGAGCTGGAGAGTGCGCAGACGAGCAAGGCGGAGTGCTTCGGCCTTCTCACGTGTCCGTAGGGAGACTACCAGTTCATCCCTGCCGTAATGCTGGCGCAGAGAGGCCGGAACCCGCAAGCGGTGGTAGTAAATTGGCCCTCGTTTAACGAGGTGCGTCTGGTCTTTCAAGTTGATTCCCATCCCTGAATGATACCGGCTGTGTAACAGCACTGTGTAACAGTTCAGAAAGCTGGAACCTTGAAAAGACGAGGATAGCCGAAATGGCAACCCTTTAGAGAATATTGGTGCGCCCGACTGAATTCGAATCAGTGACCCCTGCCTTCGGAGGGCGGGATTTAGTGTTTTTCTAGGTATAACGAGATACAACTAATCGTTGTAAATCAAACATTTGATGCCTATTGAAGTATTATATTGTTCAGGGTAGACTTTCCGTACAGATTCCGTACGGAAAAACGCCATGGCAAACACTATCGACAGCAAGAACAAGCGCGACCGACTCGCCCCCAGGCGTGAACCGTATTGGGAATTGCTCAAGAAGGGTGCCGCGATTGGTTATCGCCGGCTTGAAAGCGATGGCGAAGGAACTTGGATTGCCCGTTGGCGTGACGACGAGGGAAAACAGAAATACCGGGCGCTAGGCAACTTCAAGGAATTCGACGACGCAGCCAAGGCTGCACGCGCTTGGGTGACTGCCTGCGAACAGGGCGCATCCCCCAAGGTGACGACAGTCAAAGAGGTTTGCGAAACCTATGTCGACGCCCTGAAGGCCGAAGGTCGGACAAGCACCGCCAAGGATGCAGAAGGCCGATTTAGCCGACTGGTCTACGAGGCCACCATTGGTAAGCTGGCAATCGACAAGCTCAAAACCTCGAACGTTCAAAAATGGATGAATGATCAGATTGACGATGACGACGAAGCAGACGAGGAAGACATTCGGCGATCCAAGGACACCGCAAACCGCAATCTAGCCACTTTCAAGGCCGCGCTAAATCTCGCCCTGAATAATCGCTTAGTTGCCACCGATGCCGGATGGAAAACCGTTAAGGCATTCCCGAAAGTTGGTGCCCGTAGGAAAGATGCTTTCCTTGGCATGGAACAGCGCACCGCCCTGATGAAAGCCTGTCCGGATGACTTGAAGTTGCTGGTCAAGGCAATGCTACTAACCGGAGCACGCCCCGGCGAACTAGCAACGCTCAACGCATCCGACTTTGACAAGCGCCTTGGATGCCTGACACTCAAAGGTAAGACAGGCGCGCGTACCGTGGCAATCTCAACGGCTGCAGCCGCTTTCTTCGCTGAAGTCGGCAAGGACAAAATTGCAGCCGCCCCCATGCTGGCAACCTCATACGGTCAACGCTGGAACAAGGATAGCTGGAAGAAGATTTTCAAGGAGGCCGTCGACGCCGCAAAGCTACCGAGCGCCGTTGTCATGTACAGCCTTCGCCACACGGCAATCAGCGAAATGATTTTAGCCGGGATGGATAGCTTCATCGTTGCCAAGTTGGCCGGGACATCCGTTGCCATGATCGAAGCGAACTATGGACACCTTAAGCACTCAGTTGTGACCGCAAAACTCGACGCTGTAGCAATGCTGTAAATCCACCGAAGGAGAAACCCGTATGACCGAAACAACGAATGACAAAGACATCGCCGCCCCAGAACTGCCAACTCAGGACGAGATGGATGCAGTAGAAGAAACATTGCGCGAAACCAACGACTTAATCGAGCAACTCGAAGACCTTTGCAGGACATACAAAGCCGCAGGAGGGGAAGGCCATGACTAGCAACAACGAAATTCCACTTCCCATTATGCGTGCGGCACTTGATGAGGTTTACCGGATTGCCGAGGCGTTTTACCTCATGTCAGGCGGCATCATTCCTGAAGGTTGCAGCTTTTCCCGCTCGCTGGGAGAGTTGGCCGAACACTGCTATTCATGTGCCTCAATTTTCTATCTCAACGAATTGAACCGTTGCGACTCGACAGCCTAAGTAATGACCAAAAAGCGGACCATTACCCAGGCTATCGAAAATCTGATCCGAGGGGGCACCTCTAACGCGGTTCCGCGAATCACTGAGCACAAGCGAACAGGCAGGCCAACCAAAGAAGCCGAATATATCGCCATGTTCGCTAACTTTCAGATGTGCCGACCCGACATAACCGGGGCTAGATCACTAGAAAGTGTACGGACGATGGCCGCAACGCTGTTGCACCGTGGGAATCCTGATGCCGTTGAGGATCAAAACCGGAACGCAAAACGAGACATAGGAATAGGCGAGAGATATTTACATGGCTATCTAGACCCCATCGTTTTCGCAGGTGACGAACGCGGCAACGGACGCTCATGTTTAATGCTTCAACATGAGCACGAAGGGCTTAAATCGGTCATTGAGTATCGAGGGGATGGCCTTGTAGACGTGTTGGGTTTTGGCTGGCTATGTGAGTGGGGCGAACGCCGAGCGCGCTATGGCCTTATCCAAAGCCGTGGTTTGGACGAACAACATACATCGTTTATTACCGTATCCCAGGGGGTCAAAAAGTAGGGGGTTTTTGACCCTTATTAGCACCGACTAAGTTCTATTAAATACATCTCTGTGTTCAACCATTTAGGAGGTACAGAGATGCCCAACAGCAAGAAAACCAAAACGAGCGCCATTGATTACAAGCTGCCTGTTGAGGGGTTTGTCAGGATGGAAGGCGTTCGAAAAGTCATTCCAATGTCACGTTCAGCAATATTGGCTGATATCGATGCGGGGCGATTCCCTCAACCGGTTCACCTAGGCCCTAGGCGTGTCGGTTTTCGAGTCGAAGAAATCAGGGCGTATATCGCCGACCCTGCAGCCTTCAACGGCCTGTGAGGGAGTGACGCAAATGACCGGCAATAGAAAAAGGGCCAATCCGTCAGATGGCCCCTCTCCCTCATACGTACTAACCGGCAAGACGAACAATATTGTCACTCGTAATATCGAGTCAAGTTTTTTGACTGTTTTTGCATATCGAATAATCAATAACCAAACCGAACATCAAACTGACCCTGCACATATGCCGGCAGCGGTAGCCGCAGGGCGGTTAATCGATGACCTGACGCACCTTTTCACCTCGTACAACGGTGCCCCCAAACCCCGCAAAACATCGATTGAGCAGCTAACCAGCAAGATCAATCGGGCTATAAGCGAGATGGTTGAAGGACACATACGCGGGGTACACGTCAGCTTCCCTATTGGCTGCGAAATGGCTACGTACGGCTTGCGCAATTGCGATGCCGACGGGAACACGTCGACACTCACAGTAGAAGTGAGTCGGAACGGCAGGATCAGCGAGCGATACAGTCAAGGAGGCAACCATGCCAACTGACACGTTGACCGTACTCAGGCACCCGAGCATTCCACAATCAAAGACATGGAAGGCGGACGGGACTATCGAGGCACACGGAAAAGGGAAAAATTACACCCTGGAAGCCCGCAAGGTCGACGGAATTCACACCCTGTCGACTGTGTTGACTGAACTCGAAGCGGATTCACATGCTGCCGTAATCCGTGGGGGCTATATAGGCCACAAGCACGCAAAAGCCGAATACCCGGAAGACTTCGAAAGCGGCAAGGCGCTACGGCGGAAATCGCTTTTTCGCGATGATCCGCACCACTGGTTAATGATCGATGTCGACGGGCACAAGACAGACCGTGACGCGATGGTCGACCCGGTCGGGGCTGTCCGCGAATGGGTTGAAACCAAACTGCCTAGCCAGTTTCACGGGGTATCAATCCACTGGCAACTTTCAGCCAGTTTCGGGCACCACACAAAGGACGGACTACGCGTTCACATTTGGGCATGGTCAAAAACGCCATATCGGAGTGAACAACTGCGCCAATGGGCAACCCGTACCGACTTCGAGGGCGATTCCTCGCTGTTCGACACGATCCAATTGCACTACACAGCCGCCCCCGTATTCGAGGAAGGCGTCAACGACCCTGTGACGCGCCGTAGTGGCTTCCTGGCCGGTGAGTTTGGGGACGTGGTCAACCTCGTCATTTCGGACGACACAGGCGACGGTATGCCCGTCAGTCGTCAACATAAAGTTCACGACGCCTGGAGCAACGACCCTACCGCTCAATGGTTGATCAAGTCGCCCTATTTCAAGTCCTACGGGAAAGATGGGGGGCTGAATGTTGCCTGCCTACTAGCTGACGAGCACTCGTCAGAGTCGGGAGAATCGTCAACCGTCTATTACCCGGCGCACACAAACGGATACCCGCACGGGACTTTCGTTTGCCTTCACACGCACGGCGCGGAAAACGGATTCAATCGCCGCTGTTTTGCGAAGTTGCGGGAGTTGGGCATTGATGACACGGATGACGTGTTCACGTCTCTCGACAACACGGTCAACCTATTGCGTGCCGACCAGATCACCCCCGAGGCTATCCGGTGGCTTTGGTTGGAGTGGTTGGCGCAAGGGAAAATGATCCTGACGGCTGGTTCACCTGGAACCGGCAAGACCACACTAGCCATGGCGATGGTTGCAACCGTGACGAGGGGCGGAAAATGGCCGGACGGGAGCACATGTGAACGAGGGAGCGCGGTTGTCTGGTCTGGCGAGGATGACCCGAAAGACACCCTAGTTCCTCGCTTGCTGGCGTCCAATGCTGACCTTTCCCGCGTTCATTTCGTGGTCGACGCCATTGGTCCCGATGGTCCACGCCCGTTTGACCCGGCACGTGATATGCCGCTGCTACAGTCGCAAGTTGAAAGGCTTGGTGACGTTCGCTTGATCGTTGTTGACCCTATCGTTTCAGCCGTTGCCGGGGACAGTCACAAAAATGCAGAAGTGCGGCGCGGCTTGCAACCACTGGTCGACCTTGCCTCGAAAATCGGTGCTTGCTTGGTCGGAATTACCCACTTCACCAAGGGCACGAGTGGACGCGACACGACAGAACGTGTGACAGGTTCACTAGCGTTTGCCGCCCTCGCCCGTGTGGTGTTGGCAACCGCCAAGGATCACACCTCAGGTGACTACCTGCTGACCCGTTCGAAGTCGAATATCGGACCAGATGGGGGCGGGTTTCGCTACAGCCTCGAACAGGTCGACATCGCTAATCACCCTGGCCTGACAGCTAGCCGTGTGAATTGGGGCGAGGCGGTCCAAGGTAATGCGCGTGAACTGATTGCCGCAACTGAAGGTGAACAGACGGCCAAAAATGCGGACAGCGCCGATGGTTGGTTACGTGACCTTTTGACCCTTGGCCCCATGAAAGCGGTCGACGTTTATGAGTGCGGCGCGTCACAAGGTTATGCCGAACGGAAACTACAGCGAGCCCTGAAGAAAATAGGCGGCGTATCAGAAAAACCCGGTTTTCGTTCCCCGGCGTGGTGGAAATTACCCGGATGCGAACATTCCGACGATGACGGAATGTCGGGAGACGACGGTGAACTCTAACCCGACAGTCTGTCGCCTTTGTCGGGATTGGGGCGAAACACGATCAAACGCAATCGCGACAGCAAACCCGTCACACCGTACACGTGTCGGGATTGTCGCCTTTGTCGGGATTGTCGGGACTGTGAACAACCAATCCCGACAAAGGCGACAGTCCCGACAAAGACGACATAAAAATTGTATCGAGACACCGTGTCGGGATTGGCATAGGTGCCCTAAGAGAATCGGCAAATTCTTTGAAACCGGGACTCTGCGTACCCGCACTCACCTGATCACCCAGGCCAAGGACCCAAACCTTACACCGCGATTATGTGATCCATAAACCGCCTGACCTGCTGCCACTCGTGCAGCCGTAGAACCGCAACCCCGTCACACCGTAAATCTGAAATTCCATTCAACAGGGAAGGCCACCGGCTTGCCCACATATCCATACAACATCAAGGAGTAAGACCATGAACAACTCAACCAACCAACCCGACCGACCGCGTCAACGTATTGCTGCTGTTGATACAGCCAGCCTTCACGCGCTCAAAGCATTTGCCGCCCGTGAGGGTCTGACCCTAGTACCGGCCAAAGACCAGACACCGGGGGGCGGGTTTCGGTACAGCCTCGAACAGGTCGACACGACCGCCCCCAAATCGACCATGGCCGTCTAAGGGGGCACCATGTCATTCAACGACTACAAACCGCAAGAAATCATCCTTGAGACGTCGACCGGCAATATCACCTTGCGAGGGATCAACGCGGACGACCTGACCGGCCTTATTCAACGTCACGGCGCACTAATCGAGACATGGTTCGAGGGTGAGCCTGACCCGATGCAGACGATCAACAAAGCGCCTGCCCTGGTTGCCGACATGATTGCATGTGCTGCAGGCGACCCACAGTCGGTCGACATCGCGGCAAAGATGCCTATCGGCCTACAGATTCGCGCCATTACCGCCGTTTTCAAATTGACCTTCGAAGAGGTCGACATGGGAAACGTGTTGCGGCTGTTCATGCTTCGTGCGGGAACGGGGCAGCCGATGACGACGAACCGCGATACCTGACCATTTACCGGGGTACTCGCCGCGATGTCTCGCTGTTGCTTGAAGCAGGCCATGCCGCCGCAAGGCGGTATTCCCTGGCAACCGTGTGGACTGAAGCCGAGATCATCCGACACCGACAAGCCGGGAGAAAGAAGCTAGACGCCGTGGTTATGCAGATGTGCATGGCGGCTGTCATCTCGGAAAAAGGCGGTAAGCAACTCGAAAACTTTATCGCAACGCTCAACGTGTGCGATTGAATAGGTGAACGCCATGAACATGGAAACCAAAGGTGTAGAACTGCGGATTCGTGCCCGGTATGAGGGGCAAAAGAGTCTGACCGAATTAACCGACCAACTCGACAAACTGGCGAAGGTGCAGGAAAAGCAAGCCACCGATGCAGGTAAAGGGGTTGCCAGCGTCAAGGAACTGGAAACCACGTATCAGAAGCTAGAGCGGACATTGCGAACGGTTGCAGCCGCCTTCAACGAGTCCCGGCAATACGAGAAACAGACAGCCGCGTTAACGACCCTGCAGCAACGCCTCGAAACGGCGAAGGCGAAACAGGAAGCGTTCGTTAACTCACTGACCAAGGGCGCAGACCTGACCGAAAAGCAGGTCAACCAGCAAGTCCGGCTAGGTGCTGCCGTCGACCGGGCTGGCACTGCATTGGAGAGGGCACGTGCACGTCTCGACGCGTCAGCAGGGAGGCTCAAGGAGTACGGCGTAGACACTGCGAAAATCGCCGATGCACAAGCCAACATGGCAACGATGATCCTACGCGGTAACGTTGCACTGAAGGCGCAGGAAGACGCGATAGACAAGGCTGTGACATCTGGTAAGCGGTTTGCCGGTAGTGGCGTGCCTGAAGCCCTGGAACGCATCAAACTACAGTTAGTCGGGATGGCGGCTGCCTACGTGAGCGTTCAACAAGCTGCAAGCCTCGCCGGGGGTGCCGTCAGTGCCTATTCATCGCGGGAAGGCGTGAAAAATCAGCTTGGCCTGTCGGTTGGCAATGACCGGGCGTTGATCGATGCTGAATATGAGTATGTGAAGGCTCAAGCGGACAGGATCGGCATTGAGTTCGACCGGGCGGCCAAGGGTTACGCCAAGTTTGCCGCTGCAGCCAGCATGGCCGGACGGACCCGCGAGGAAATCCGCTATATCTGGGAAGCCTTTGCCGAGGTGGGGCGCGTTGCGAACTTGTCCGCTGATGACCTGGACGGCGTATTCAAGGCACTCGAACAGATCACCTCGAAAGGGAAAATCCAAGCCGAGGAACTACGCGGTCAACTGGGGGATAGGCTTTTCGGGGCATTCCAAGTTGCCGCCAAAGCACTGAAGGACACCTATCCCGACCTTGATAAAGCCATGAAGGACGGTGCGGTTAACGCTGAACAGTTGGTAGCGATTGCCGAGGAATACCGGCGCACCGTTGCCGACCAGTTGCCGGGGGCGATGCAATCACTGAGCGCCGAACAGGCGAGGCTGAACAATGCCGTCATCGGGTTCAAGCTGGCGATAGCAGATGCCGGCTTTGCCGATGCGTTCAGGAAGGCCATTATCCAGATCACGGATGCCCTGAAGAGTGAAGACGGGAAGAAGTTTGCCGAGGGTCTAGCCGCTGGATTTTCCGCTGCTGCCGATGCTGCCGTATGGTTGCTCAAGAACGCAGACGAGGTGCTGATTGTCTTGAAGGCGCTTGCCGGGATGTACGCACTCAACACAGCCGGGAAAGCCGCTGCAGGCTTGGTCGACTTCGCCGGAGGTCTGAAGGCACTTGCCGCTGATGGGAAATTGGCAATCAAGGAACTTGGCCTGTTGCGTGGTGCATTCCTAGTGATGCAATCTGCCCTTGTCGGTTGGAGCATCGGCACATGGGCAAACGAGGAATTCGAGGTAGTCAGGAAAGCCGGGGTTGCCCTGGTTACTGGCCTGGAAGAAGCGTGGACGCGCATCAAGGCGGGGGCGCTGATCGTCTGGGAGGAAATCCCCAGATACGCGAAAAACGCGATGGTGGGCATGCTCAATACCCTGACATGGGGCACCCGGCAAATGCTGGAAATCCTGCAAAAAGGACTGCAGGCAATCGGGCGTGAAGACCTTGCCGCGAGTGTCGGCAAGATGTTGGACAAGCTGACTGCCAAGTATGACGAGCAAGGTGGACGGGTTGCCGAGATTCGGGCACAGATGCAGCGGGACATCGAGAAAATCCGCGATATTGGGCAACAAATGTGGACGGATGCCGAGCGCAAGCCGAAACCAACGACCGAGAAACAGGCAGCCGCCCAAACCGAACGACCGACCGGGAAGCCATCGGGCAAAGCCGCACCGACTGAAGCCGAAATTTCGAAACGGCAGCACCTAATCGACGAAATTACCCGTTCACTCGAAGCAATCGACACCAAGCTAGACCGTTCGCAGACCGATAGTCTACGTTCCCAACTGGACGCCATCGATAGCCAGTATGCCGCCCTTACTCGCAAAATCGGCACGCTTGGGGGTGAAGCAGGTAAAGAGTTCACCGCTCGCCTGGACGCCGCTTTGAATCAGTTGCGTGCACAGACCATTGCGAAGTTTAACGACGGTCTAGCAGCGGAAAGCGCGGCACTGATGGCGAAACTCGACGCGGTCGACTCTGCTGCCGGGAAGACGCGGAAAACCAACCTTGAATCCCGCCTCGCTGCTGTCCGCTCTCAGTATGAGTCGACCTATCGGGAAATCGAGGATTTCCGGTTGAAGTTGGACAAGAACGGCATGTCCACAGGCGATGCAGACGCGGCCAAGTTCAGACTCGACGCCGGGGTTGCCGAGTTGCAACAGGTCGAAACTCAACGCTATTACCGGGACGAACTGAAACGGCTTGAAGGTGACATTAACAACCTTTTGGCTACCCGTTCCGACCGCTTGAAAACTATCGCAGATCAGGAAACCGCCTCGCTGATCACGTCAGAAGAAGCACGGACACAGACCGAGCAGACAATCACGACACTGCAACCACAAATGGAAGGTCTGGTTGACGTTGCAAGAGCGTTTGCCGAGTCGTTACGGGGTGCCCTTGATCCTGTCACCCTGGACGCGTTTATTGCCAAGCTGGAACTAGCGAAGGTGAGCGGAAAATCACTGAACGACACCTTCAAAATCACCGGCAAACAGATTGAAGACCTGATCACCGCACGTGCTCTCAGTGCGTTTAACACAATGGGTGAGGCGATAGGCGGCGCGATTGCTGGTCAACGATCATGGGGCGATGCCATTCGCGACACAGGCCGAGCGTTCATTACCTTTGCCGCAGACTTCATGCGAGAGATTGCCATGATGATCATGAAATCGCTGATCCTGAAGGCAATTCAAAACAGCAGTTGGGGCGGCGCAATATCCGGCCTGATTGGTGGCGCGGTCAAGCATGAAGGTGGACTGGTCGGGGTTGGCACTGGTCCCGTTCGTCAAGTTTCGCCGTTCATGTTCATGGGTGCCCCTCGCTATCACACGGGCGGTATTGCTGGTCTAGCACCAAACGAGTACCCGGCCATCCTGAAGAAAAACGAGGAAGTATTGCGAACCGACGACCCCCGAAATATCCTGAACGGGGGTCTAGGCGGTCAGGCAGCCGCGCCGACAGTGCAAAGTAATGTGAAGATAATGAACATGGTCGATAGCGCAAGCGTGGTGAGTGAGGGGCTATCGACCCAGGAAGGTGAACGGGCAATCATCAATGTGATTCGTGCCAACCGTACAGCCATCAAAAGCATTGTCGGTTGACAGTGGTATCAGCGACCAACGACCCCGGCCTAGTGCCGGGTTTTTCGTTTACTTTTTGCTTAAGACCTCAGTTTCGACGTTTTTCTTGAAGGTATCCAAGGCACCCTGTAATTCGTATTTTGTTGCGTCCGCATCTAGTGAATCACGCGTCGACTTCCCAAATGCGTTTTGATGTTCGAGCCATGCTGTTGCTGTGACTTTCATTTTCCCCGCGCTTAATTTGGCCCATGCAAGTTGAACCGTAATCTCGGGATTGGACGCGTACTTTTCAGTCAGCAACGCCCGGAACATCATTTCACGCATTGACGAACCCATAGGAGTTGCACACGTCAAAGAGAATTGCGAACTTTGGACGACCTTCCCGCCCCCATCAAGGCAATTAACTGAAAAACGGGACTGAATTTCATCCCCCGCAATTCCGTTTACCTCAACAGACGGTTGCCCCTTGAAGGGTGGACGTGATGGTGCAGAACTACAGCCAGCCAGCGAAACAGCTAGTCCAACAATCACAGCACCTAGTCGAATATTCATGTCTTCCCCCGATATGACGAAGAACTATATCGGACATGAATCCAAAAGGCCAACCAACGGTACACAGACAATGCGACTTTCCGTATAGATTCCGTACGGGCAACAACACAACCCAAATAGCATAAAAGCAAAAAACCCGCAAAGCCTTGAGCAATGCGGGTTTTCAGCGTTTAATCTTGGTGCGCCCGACTGAATTCGAATCAGTGACCCCTGCCTTCGGAGGGCAGTACTCTATCCAGCTGAGCTACGGGCGCTTGGGAGGGATGCATTCTACTCCCTTGCAACCCATTGCGTCCATGCTGCAAAACTCCCTGGCGACGGGCGATGAAAATAGTTGGCTGAAGCTGCTCAGTCGAAAAAGGTTCGGGCGGCCTGGAAACGCTGCGCGTAGTAACTATCGCTCAGACGATCGATGCGAACCTTGCCGTTGGTCGACGGGGCATGGATGAAGCGCGTCTCGCCAATATAAATGCCGACATGCGAGAACGAGCGATTCAGGGTATTGAAGAAGACGAGATCCCCGGGCCGCAGTTCGGCCTTGGCAATCGGCTTGCTGCTCCGGGCAATCTCGGCCGCGCTGCCCTGCACCCTCAAGCCGGTAGCCTGTCCGTAGATGTAACTGACCATACCGCTGCAGTCGAGGCCGGCTTCCGGATTTTTGCCGCCAAAGCGGTAGCCGGTATCGATCAAGCCCATGGCGTAGAACACCACCTCATTGCCCTTCTCACTGACCGAACGCGAGGCTTGCGCTATAGTTTCCGTCGAGGCGGAAGAGCGCGGCTCCTTGCTGCCGCAGGCAGCGAGCAACAGGACGACAAGGGAAGCAAAAAACAGGGCCGGGATGCGCATTGAACTGAAGCACTTTCTTGGAACAACACATAACTTACCGTTTTTACAGGATTTTTCAAGACCATGAACCTACAAAATATGGATTTGCTGCGATCGACCAACCTGATTGGCGGGGCATGGTGTGGTGCGGATGATGGCGCACAACTGGCCGTGATCAACCCGGCCACCGGTGAAAAGCTGGCCGACGTGCCACTTTGCGGCGCGGCCGAAACCCGTCGCGCCATCGATGCCGCCAACGCCGCCTGGCCGGCCTGGCGCGCCCTGACCGCCCGCCGCCGCTCGCAATTGCTGCAAGCCTGGTTCAGTCTGATCATCAAGCATGTCGACGACCTGGCCCAACTGGTCACGGCCGAATGCGGCAAACCGTTGCAAGAAGCCAAGGGCGAGGTGATCTACGGCGCCTCGTTTGTCGAGTGGTTTGCCGAAGAGGGCAAGCGCACCTACGGCGAAAGCATCCCCAGCCCCGCTTCGAACACGCGCCTGCTGGTCGTCAAGCAGCCAATTGGCGTCTGTGCAGCGATCACGCCGTGGAATTTCCCGCTCGCCATGATCACCCGCAAAGTTGCCCCGGCGCTGGCTGCTGGCTGCCCGGTCGTCGTCAAGCCAGCCGAAGCAACGCCGCTGACTGCGCTGGCACTGGCCGTGCTGGCCGAGCAGGCAGGTTTCCCGGCTGGCGTATTCAACGTAGTGACCGGCAAGCCGGCCGAGATCGGTGGCGAGCTATGCGCCAACCCCATTGTGCGCAAGCTGTCCTTCACCGGCTCGACCGGCGTTGGCCGCCTGCTGATGGCGCAATGCGCGCCGACCATCAAGAAGCTGTCGCTGGAACTCGGTGGCAATGCCCCCTTCATCGTGTTCGACGATGCCGATGTGAATGCTGCGGTTGATGGCGCCATTGCAGCCAAATACCGCAACACCGGCCAGACCTGCGTCTGCGCCAACCGCTTTCTGATCCAGGCGGGAATCTACGAGGAATTCGCCGCCAAGTTCGCCGAGAAGGCGAGCGCCCTGAAAGTCGGTGCGGGTATTGAAGCCGGTGTTGCCCAAGGCCCGTTGATCAATGCCGCCGGGCTGAGCAAGGTCGAAGCGCACGTTGCCGATGCCGTTGGCAAGGGAGCCCGCGTACTCTGTGGTGGCAAGCGCCATGAACGTGGCGGCAACTTCTTCCAGCCGACCGTGCTGGCCGACGTAACGACCGCAATGAAAGTGGCCCGCGAGGAAACCTTCGGCCCGGTAGCGCCATTGTTCCGCTTCGAGACCGAGGAACAGGCCATCGCCATGGCCAACGACACCGAGTTCGGCCTCGCCGCCTATTTCTTCACCCGCAATGTCGGCCGCTGCTGGCGGGTTGGCGAGGCGCTGGAATACGGCATGGTCGGCATCAATACCGGCATGATTTCCAACGAGGTTTCGCCTTTCGGCGGCATCAAGCAATCCGGCCTTGGCCGTGAAGGCTCGAAGTACGGCATCGAAGAATATCTGGAAATCAAATACCTCTGCTTCGACGTCAATACCTGAGCCCATGCCTAAACTCATCGCTTTCACCCTGCTGCTGCTGGCACTCGTCCTGCTCTGGCGCAAGTGGGCTACCCGGCAGCGGGCCGGCTACATTGAGACCTATCCCTATCAGCGCTTTCTCGACAAGCGACTCGCGGCCCGGCGACCGGAGCTGAGTGCGGAACAGCGGGCCGAGGTCTTCGCCGGGCTGAACGACTATTTCCAGCTTTGCCGCGCGGCCGGACGCCGCATGGTGGCGATGCCCTCGCAGGCGGTCGATGATGCGTGGCACGAGTTCATTCTTTTCACCCGGCAATACGACAAGTTCTGCCGGCATGCTTTCGGCTGTTTCCTGCACCACACGCCGGCCGAGGCGATGAGTTCGCCAACCCAGGCCAGCGACGGCCTCAAGCGCGCCTGGCGCCTGGCCTGTGCGCGGGAGAAAATCGATCCGAAGAAACCAGAGCGTCTGCCCCATTTGTTTGCCCTGGACGCCAGCCTCGGTATCGCCGGCGGCTTCGTTTATCAGCTTGACTGCATGGCGGCACGAGGTGCCGCCGGGGATGGCTATTGCGCCAGCCATATCGGCTGCAGCAGCGGCTGCTCGGGCGATTCTGGCGGCAGCGACGGGGATGGTGGCAGTGGCTGCGGTGGAGGCTGCGGCGGCGGGGACTAAAACCCAAGCCGACTCAGGCGCGGCTCGCGGCTGCGATCACCACCCGGTTGCGCCCTTCGTTCTTGGCCACATAGAGGGCCTGGTCGGCCGCATGGGTCAGTTCATCGGGCATCTTGCCGTGATCGGGGTAGGCCGCAACCCCGGCCGAGGCGGTAAAGGAAAGCTCGAAATTGCCGAAGGTGACGCGGATTTCGGCAATCTTGCTGCGCCAGCATTCGGCCCGCTCGGCCGCTATGGCCAGGGGCATGCGCGGCATCAGGATGACGAATTCCTCGCCACCATAGCGGCAAAGCACGTCCTCATGCCGGATGTCGGCACTCAGGGTGGCAGCCAGCACGATCAGCGCCTGGTCGCCGGCCATATGGCCATAGGTGTCGTTGATCAGCTTGAAATGGTCGAGGTCGAGAATGACCAGGGAGAGCGGGTAGCCTTCGCGACGCGAGCGGGATAGCTCGCGCTCCAGCGTCTCGTCGAGATAACGGCGGTTGAAGCAACCCGTCAGGCTGTCGCGTATCGCCTGCTCCTGCAGGGCGACCTGGAGTTTCTCGATTTCTTCCAGTTGATGGCGCAGCTTTTCGTTGGCGCTACGCAATTCGGCCTCGGAGCGCCGCCGCTCGGAGATGTCACGGGCGATGCCGAGCAGGGCGAATGGCTTGCCTTGAGAATCGAGCAGGAAACTCCCAACCACTTCCGATGAAATGATCCCGCCGTTCTTGTGCGGCTGCTCAATTTCGGCCATCGCCGACTGGGCGCTGAGATCACCCTCCGCCAGTCGGGAGAGATGATCCTCAATTGCCGCCACGACCACCGCATAGGAGGCCGGCGTCATCGCTTCGGCCAGCGGTTGATTGATGACCTCGTCCGGCGTAAAGCCACGCACTGCTTCGACCGAAGGGCTGACATAGGTAAAGCGCATGGAGGCAAGATCGAGCGTCCAGATCACGTCCTTGCTGTGCTCGGCCAGTTGCCGGTAGCGTTCTTCACTATGACTCAGCGCGCGTTCGAACACCCGCCGCGAAATCATTTCGCGAGTCAGGCGCCGGTTCAAACGAGCGAAATAGAATGCCGCGCCGGCAACCACAATGATCAGCAGCGATCCGCCGGCCAGCGCGTAGCCGAACCACACCGGCAACTTCCGCTCCTCGGCCTCGAAGATCAAGCCGGCAATCGACGGCTTCTCCGGCAACATGCCCAGTTCGGCGTAAGTCAGGGCAATTTGCTGCCAGCGGCTGGCTGACTGCAAGCCGATCTCGACCAGGTCCGGCTGCATCAGGCGCTTCAGCTCCTTCGCTTCGAACAGCAAATGTGCGCGCTCATGCCGCTTGGAGTACTTGTTCAGGATCAGATCGGCGACTTCCTCCGGGTGCTCCAGCGCATATTTCCAGCCCTGGATCACCGCCGCGCGAAAGGCCCGGACGCGCTCCGGCGTTCCGCGCGCGCGCCCTTCCGTCGTAAACAGCGTGTCACCGTAAAAATTGATGCCCGCCGCCAAGGGACTGAAGGCCAGATAGGGAAAGCCTGCCGCCTGCAAGACATAGGGTTCGTCGGTGACATAGCCGGACAGCGCATCAACGCGGCCGGAGATCAGGTCTTTGGGATCGAAGCTGTGGGCCACCGCCTCGTACTTCGCCACCCCTTCGCGCCGCAGGTAGGCAAACAGTTCGGTTTCGTGCGGCGTCAGCATGATGCGGCTGCCGTTCAAGGCATCGATGCTGGTGATCTTTCGGCGATTGACCAGCAGCACCAGCGGTGAGTGCTGGACGATGGCCGCCAGGGCCACGACCTGTTTGCCCTGCGCACGGTACAGCGCCAGCTCCGAGGCGGCGACGCCGAAATCCGCCTCGCCACGCAGGACGGTATCGACGGGGTTGCCCCCTTCGTTCAGCTCACGCAGACTGACATCAAACCCCGCATCGCGAAAGTACCCCTTGTCGATGGCGACGTAATAGCCGGCAAACTGGAACTGATGTTTCCAGTTCAGTTGCAGGACGACCCTCTCCACGGCGGAAGCCGGAACAGCAAGCAACAGGAGGATCAGGGAGACAATGAGCTGCACGGAAAGCATTATCAGCCGGATCGGGTATTTTTGTTACTTGTGATAAGTCCGACTGCTGCCGGAACCGCCATTCCCCGAATTCGCCACGTTGTCGAACATGTTCCAGCCCTGATGCTGGGCATAGGCGAAAAGCAGCAAGGCGAACACCCCAGCCGTGATGTTGAATTTATCGAACATCAGTCGTCGCCTCCGTCAGAATCGTCGCTGCTCACCGGCGCATGGTCGCTTTCTGCCCAGCGGCGCCCTTCAAAAGCGGCTCGCCGCATGGTCGTGAAGATCGGGAAGACCAGCAGGAAAATCATGACCAATACGAAATTCGACCAGCCCGCCACGGCGGTATGAACTTCGAGCCGGTCGCGCACGGCCACCGACTTGTCCGGTGCCATGTCGGGATCGAGCGTCAGGTAGTAGGTGCCGGCAGGGATGTTCAGGAAGACCACCTCGTCCTCCCGACTGCCTTCGGTCCAGTGGCCGTCGTCGTAACCGCTGTAGAAGGACAGTTCGCGGGCCGCCGGCCATGCCTCGCCGGTAGTCTTGTTGACCAGCATCATGTCGATGCCGATCCAGTTGTTATCGAGCGAGGTCGAATTCTTGACGGCGATCTTGCGCGCCTTGCCGGTGAGCTCGAATTCGCGGCTCTGCACCTCGTCGCCACTCCGCGGCTCGAAGGTGAAATCCTGGCTCAGCAACTGCTTTCCGCCGGACAGCGAGACGAAGAAAACCTGCACGACAATGGCGACCAGCGCCAACTTCCAGAACAGGCGCCAGACACTGCGATTGGTCGCATCCCAGGCATTGGGCTGGTTGGCAAAGACGCCGATCGGCGCGGGCAGATCCTTCGGCAGCTTGAACGCCTCGCCTATCGTTTCGGGCGACACATAGAAACCCTGTGACCAGTTCAGGTCATTGCCGGTTGACTCGCGGGACAGCATCAGTGGCGGCGCGACATAATCGACGACCCGATTGGTTTCGCCACGCCTGACCCGCCAGGTGAATTCACCAGAAACCTGGATCACCTCGGCTATCGGCGTCGTCGAAAAATGCTTGAAGGTCTGGCTATTCCAACGCAGGTCGGCAAGTTCCATGGCGCCACCGCTGGCCGGCGGGTTGGACAGCACGTCGACGATATTCCAATGGCCGTTGTATTCGGTCAGCCAACGGTAGGTGCCGCGATTTTCCGTCCCATCACCCGCCAGCAGGTATTCGCTCCAGTCATAAGCGATGCCGTCGACCTTGCTCCGTTTGACCAGGAAACCGATCACTTCGACCGGCTTGTCCTCCAGTCGCCCCTTGCTGCCGAGCGGCAGGCGGGGGGTGTATTTTTCATCGCGATTGCCCAGCGCTCTCGACAGCACCTGGTAGTTCTGGTCGGCGGTATTGACCACGGCCCCACAGGAAACGCAGCCAACGGCGAGAATCTGCGTCGAGCGTGCCTGCATCGGCGCACCACAACTCGGGCAGCGGAAGACCCTGGCCTCGACGGTAGCCGTCGGCGTGGCCATGCCCTCGCGCAGATTGGCCATTTTCAGCGACTTGAAATCGACGGCCTGGCCGACAAACAACAGGGGTGGCGTTTCGGAGTAGTCGAGGGTGGCGAAATTGGCGCCATTGCGCAGGTCGACTGCGGCGACCGGATAGCCGCCCCCGACCTTGAACGGTAGTTCGCCCTGACCGGCCACGCACTCGGCGTTTTCGATATTGCTGACCGTCCAGGTCTGGCTGGCCAGCACGAATCGCTGGCCGATCTTCAGGGCATCGAATTGCGGCAGCGCCTCCGGAACATACTGGGCGAAGGTGAGCACATACTCACCGCCCGCCTCCGACAGCCAGCCAGTTCGCATGTCGTCGAACAGCAGGTGCCACTCGTTCCAGATGCCCTGGCTATACTTGATCTGGATGCGGCCGATCAGGGCGAAATGGACGCCCTTGTAGCTGCCCTCAGAGCCCAGCTGCAGCGGCGAACGGTCTTCGACCAGCGCCGCCATCTTGCCGATGTCTTCCAGATTCTGGTCATGACGGACCAGCGTGCTCTGGCAGTACTCGCAGACGGCAAAGACCGACGACGCCGATTTGAAGACAACCGGCGCGCCGCAGGAAGGACAGGACGCGTTGAGGGCCATAGGCCGTGGATCAGGTCAGTTTCTTCAGCAATTCGGCTTTCTTGGCTTCAAACTCATCCTTGCTCAGGATGCCTTTCTCGACCAGCCCATGCAGCTTTTCCAGTGTGGCCACCACGTCGTCAGCCGAAATCGCGGCGACCGCCGGGGCCGCTGCAGTCGGTTGTAACGCAGCGCCCATTGCCTGCCCCATGACCTGCCCGAATCCTACGCCGGCGCCGAGGCCGACGCCCATTGCCGCCAGCCCACCCTCGTTCTTGGCAGCATCCGGGATGCTGTTGGCGACCTGGTACTGCGTGTAACGCTGCATGTCGCCGATCATGTTCATGCCGATCTTCTGGTCGAGAATCTTCTGCAGTTCTTCCGGCAGCGAGACGTTCTGGACGACCAGCGAATCGAGCGCCAGGCCATACTCGGCAAACATCGGGGCGGCCTTGGCGAACATCGCCTTGCCGAACTCGTCCTGGTTGGCTGCCATGTCGATGAAGGGCACACCGGATTCGCCGAACAGGTCGGTCATTCCGGCGACCATGGTGTTGCGCAACTGGCCTTCGAGTTCTTCGCGGGTGTAGACGTCACGGGTACCAGAAATCTTCTGGTAGAAAGTCTTCGGGTCAGTCAGGTGATACGAATAGATGCCGAAGGCGCGCAGGCGGACGATGCCGAATTCCTTGTCGCGGATGGTGATCGGATTCGGCGTGCCCCATTTCTGGTCGAGCTGGGTCCGCGTCGAGAAGAAGTAAACATCGGACTTGAACGGGGATTCGAACAGCTTGTCCCAGTTCTTCAGGTAGGTCAGGACCGGCAGCGTCTGCGTCGTCAGCTTGTACATGCCCGGCGCGAAAACATCGGCCACGGTACCTTCGTTGACGAACAGCGCAACCTGCGAATCGCGTACGGTCAGGCTGGCGCCGTTCTGGATTTCCATTTCGGCCATCGGGAAACGCCAGGCCAGCGTGCCGTCGGCATCCTCGGTCCATTGCAGGATGTCGATAAACTGTTTCTTGATGAAGTCCATCAGAGCCATGAATTTCTCCTTGAATGGTCAGGCGATGCAGCCGGCGTTGAGGATGCCGATGCCGAGGGAAAGCGAAGCGAGGAAAATCCCCGAGGCGACCTTGCCCTGGGGAATGTTCAGAACGAGTTGCGGCAGCGCCAGACGCGCCACGATGTAGGCCAGCAGTTGCACGACACAGGCGACGACACCCCAGCCGATCATCGCAACAATGTTGTGGCTGACCGCAACGGAGACGGCAATCGGCATGGCATAGCCGACCATCGCGCCGCCCAGGCTGACGGCCGCAGCGGTGTTGCCCTCGCGAATCAGGGCCATTTCGTTGTACGGCGTGACAAAGACATAAAGCAGGACAAAGACGGCGAGCAGCCCGATCGCTGTCGCGAAGTAGCCGGCAAAGGCTGGCAGGCTGTTGATGACCGGATCGAACATGGAATCTCCCGGAGGTGGCGCAATGACAGCGGATTGTCACCGCTCGCCGAGCTTTGTTCAAGCCTGGCGGGCGCGATACCAGGCGACGAAGTCGGAAAACGGCATCGGTTTACCGTAAAAATAACCTTGAATCCTGTCGCACCCGAGGGCCAAGAGCTGATCTCGCTCACCCACCTCTTCGACCCCCTCCGCCAGCGAGATCATGCCAAGATCGTGCGTCAGGTCGATGATGGTGCGCACGATGCGCAGATTTTCAGCGGACGAGGTCATACCGACCACGAAGGATCGATCGATCTTGATCTCGTTCAGCGGCAGCGTAGCCAGATAACTCAATGAGGAATAACCGGTTCCGAAATCGTCCAGCGCCAGTCGGATGCCCATGTCGCGCAGTTTGGACATCACCGACAGGCCGCGCTCGCGATCGACCATCATCGCCGACTCGGTCAACTCGAATGTAAAACGCTCGGCCGGCAGGCGCCAGGTTTCAAGGCACTGCGCGACCAGTTCCGGCAGATCAGTGTCGAGCAGATCCCCAGCCGTCAGGTTGAGCGACAAGCGGACGTCGACGCCGGCCGCCGCAAGTTCCACGCCCATGCGCAAGGCGGTGCGGATCAGCCAGTCCGTGAACTGATCCCGCCAGCCATACTCCTCGATCATCTCCACGATCAAGGGCGGGGGCACCCACTCGCCATTCGCCCGCTGCCAACGCAGCAGAAGCTCGGCCCCGGGGCAGCACTCGGTTTCGACATCGACCTGCGGTTGCAGGTACATGGTCAGCCTGTCCTTGCGCAACGCCTCACGGAGCTCTTCAGCAAGCTGATGACGGCGCTGCCAATCCTCTTGCATGCGGGGCTCGTACATGGCGAACGCTTCATTGGAGGATTGCAGGCTTGCCCGCGCCAGGCGGGCAGCACGAATGATCTCTTCGGCATCGTCACCATGTTCCGGCGACATGGCCGCGCCGATCGCCACATCCAGCGAGACACCGCGACCACTGAGCAAGACCAGAGGATGCCCGAAGGCGCGGCGGATCTGGGAGGCCGCCAGCACCGGCTGAGCGGCCGATTGCACCTCGGGCAGCAGGAGCAGCCACTCGCCTTCATGGCCGACGAATACCTTGTCCTGCGGCCGCAGCAATGCAGCAAGGCGATCAGCCAGCAGCACCGGCAGGCTCTGCAGTTCGCCGGCCGTCAGGTGCGACAAGGCGCGACGATTGACCATCGACGCCGACAATACGGCGGCGCCTCGGCCATTTTCAGCAAGTTGGCGGAAAGTCCGCATGGCGGAAAGCTCGCCGGGCAGACCAACACCTGATCGATGCGCCTCTTCACCCAACTCGATAGCACAACTGATTGCTGCGACGACACTGCGTCGCAAAATGGCAAACAAGTCGAGTTGAACCCGGCTAACCTGAAGCTGCTCACCGAACAAATCTGCTTCGGCACAGGCAATCGCCCGGTTGAAAAAACCAAACATGTCGGCCAGCTCAAAACCGCGACCGCTCAGTTTGTACCAGGCTTGCGTCCAGCGCTGCTGCCAGGCGACATCATTGATCATCTGCGGCAATTCGAGCGAGCGTTGGCAAAATTCTTCAAAAGCCGCATTCGCACCATAATCGTCCGCTACCTTGAGCACCGCGGCGCGCCAAATTCCGGACAGCGCACGAAGCGAACGCAGGTTCTCGGGGCTGACCCCGAAGGCCGCATAGTCGATGAACCCGTCGTTATCCAAGGTAGTAGTCATTGGCCGACAGGCTGTAGGCATTGTGGGGCAATGCTTTGGCTATACGCAGTTTGGCATGCGCCGCTTCACGCAGATCGAGGATGCGATAAACCCTGACCGGCTGCTTCTCTGCATCGAGCATCAGCACCAGCCGCGGCTTGGAGCGCTGCACCCGGTTCTGCTGGATGACGACCCCGACTTCGCCGCTGCTCAATTCGACCAGCGTCCCCACCGGGTAAAGGCCGACGCACTGAACGAACTGCTCCATCAACACCGGATTGAATTTCCTGCCGCGCAGATCGTGCAGTTCTTCCAATGCCTCCTGATGCCCCAAAGCGCAGCGATAGGGCTTGTCCCTGAGCATTGCACAGAAGGAATCCATTAATCCGGCGATTTCCGCCGCCATCCCGATCTGCTCGAATTTCAGGCCACGCGGATAGCCGCTGCCATCCCAGCGCTCGTGGTGGCGGGAGACTATTTCGATCACTTCGGCGGCCACATCGGCTTGAGAAAATAGAATTTCCAGCGAGCTGGCAACGTGCGAACGCACCAGGGTACGCTCATCGGACGACAGGGCCGTCGTCTTCCGCAACAACTCAAGCGGCAACTGCGTTTTGCCGACATCCTGCATGACTCCGGCCAAGCCGAGGTCGAGCAACTGCTGATCGCGCCAGCCGATATGCGTACCGAGCATGATCATATTGACTGCCACGTCCATCGCATGATCGAAGCTGTATTGATCGCGCTGCCGCAAACGCAGCAGCCACATCACTGCATCGGCGTTGCGCAACAGGCTGCCGGAAATGTCGCGCAAACCTTCCCGAACGGGAATTACGTCGACCTCCTTGCCCTCGGCAAAAGCGTCGAAGGCTTGTTGCAAGGCACCGGAAAGTTCGTCGTAACGCGGCTCGATATAAGTGAGCTCGCGTGACAAGGCTCGAACGTGCTCATCCTCCTGCTGGGAATTCAGGAAATCGAGAAAGCGGCGGCGACGCGCCTGCTGCTTTTCCTGGGCGAATGAAGCAAATGGCCGCTTGCCGACCGGCCCAGCCCTACGCTCCACCTCGGGGCTCTGAAAGGGAGATGACTTCAGCGCACGGTCGAAACCCACTTTCGGCTCAGCATAGTGTTCATTCAGCGAACGCGAGCGATCGATGGAAACGAAGCGGCACTTCTGCTGAAAAATATCAACTTGCTCAGGGCTGGAAATCACGAAGCCCTGAAAAGCAAAGGAAAACTCGCTCCAGGGGCAATCCGGCTCGGCAACGAACATGCCGATTTTCAAATCGGCAACCGAAACAATCTCCATCGTCTCTCTATCTTCTTTTGTATCAGGTCTCGAGTGCGAGGTGCCTCAAGCCTTCAAGAGGAAGATTGTGCGTCAGACGATGTCGAATCACAAGGTGCCCGGCTAGTTGTTCGGCATATCCACCGGAGAGCAGACAGCAGGCAGCCGGGTCAGACAGGCGGGAAAAGATGCGCTCGATCGCTCCGGTTTGCGCCTCGATCACGCCGCTCACAATCGCGTCATCGGTACAGCGTGGATTAGCCGCATATTCGCCCTCGGCAAAAGGCAGGGCCGCCGTGCCGTGGGCCAGCGAGCGCAGCATCAAGCCGACCCCGGGCATGATGACGCCACCGAGAAAATTGCCGTCGGCATCGAGCGTATCGATGGTCGTTGCCGTCCCGGCCATGACGACCACGATGGCAGCACTGACCTGAGCCCGGGCGCCAAGCAGCGCACACCAGCGGTCGATCCCCAAGCGCTCCGGGGTTTTGTAAAGATTGGTAACCCCACAGCGCCGGAATTCGCTACGCGCCTCATGAATAACCGGCGACCATGCCGCGAGTTGCTCACGAATGCGCCCACCGGCTTCGGCACCTGCGACGTTGGCCAGGACGACTTTTTCAGGCTGCGGCCATTCGGCGACCAAGCGCGATAGCTGCCCGACATCTGCCTGGGCGACAGCCCCTTGGGCCAGCCACTCGATGCCGTCATGCACCCCCCATTTGATGCGGGTATTGCCGCTATCCAGACAGACGATCATGCGCGACGCAGGCTGACATCGCCCGAAAAAATGCGTTCGACACCACGCGCCGTCGCAAGCAACAACGAGCCGTCATCATCCACGCCGAGACAGTTGCCCAGCAAAGGCTCCGCGCCGTCGCCGAGGACCTGCACGGACTGATCCTGCCAGGCGTGGTAGCCCTGCCATTCGCTTTTCAGCCCGACAAAGCCTTCGGCTCCAAACGCATCAAGTACCCGGGCCAGACTGCCGAGAATCACTGCCAGCACCTCATGACGATCAGCCAGTACACCCGCTTGCTTCAAGCCGGCCGCCGGCTGCGGCAAGTCGGCCTCCGGCGCTGCGAGATTGAGGCCAACGCCGATGATCGCCTGCATCCCGCGGCGATCGCCGGAAAGCTCGATCAGGATGCCGGCCAGCTTGGCAAAATCATGGCCCGACTGGAGCAGGACATCATTCGGCCATTTGAGCCGGACGCCCACGGCACCAAGCTTTTCCAGCGCCTTGGCCAGTCCCAGACCGACCGCCAGCGACAGCCCGCTCAAAGCGGCGGCTTTGCCGGGAAAACGCCAAAGCAGCGAAAAAGTCAGACTGGCTTCCGGAGAGGATAACCAGCTACGGCCACGGCGACCGCGCCCGGCGTGCTGCCGGTCGGCGACGATCACCGTGCCGGCCGGCGCACCGTGGTCGGCACGGCGCATCAATTCACTGCTGGTCGAGTCGCACTCGTCCAGTGCGTCAACGTCAAAACGACCGGCCAGGGCCCCCAGCCGGGTCTTGAGCAAGATAGGATCGATCAGTGCCATGCGGCAGATTTTACTCCGCCACGTGCTCCTTGCCGCCATCGATACCCAGCTCGGCAATCTTGCGGGTGATCGTATTGCGGCCGATGCCCAGGGCCTGCGCCGCCTCAATCCGCCGGCCGCCGGTATGCGCCAGCGCCCGGGAAATCAGGATACGTTCGAAGGTCTGGGCCATAAGGCCATGCACATCCGGCACGCCGCGCGCCAGCATGCGGTCGACCTCGCCCTCCAGCGCACTTTCCCAGTCGGTCGCCAGCGCCACGGAAGAGGCCTCGCGCAACTCGGCCGGCAGGTCGCCGACGTCCACCTGCTGCCCCGGCGCCATCACGGTCAGCCAGTGACAAAGATTTTCCAGTTGCCGGACGTTGCCCTGAAATTCCAGGCCGGACAGATACTTCAATGCCCCGTCAGTCAGGCGCTTGGTTTCCACGCCCAGCTCACGCGCACTTTTCTGCAGGAAATGGCGGGTCAGCAGCGGAATATCTTCGTGCCGCTCGCGCAGCGCAGGCAGGCGAATCCGGATGACGTTCAGACGGTGGAACAAGTCCTCGCGGAACAAGCCGTCCTTGACGCGCGTTTCGAGATTCTGGTGCGTCGCGGCGATCACTCGCACATTGGCCTTGATCGGGGAATGACCGCCGACGCGATAAAAATGACCGTCCGACAAGACGCGCAGCAGGCGGGTCTGCAACTCCGAGGGCATGTCGCCGATTTCATCAAGGAACAAAGTGCCCGCTTCGGCCTGCTCGAAACGGCCGCGCCGCTGCGCCTGGGCGCCGGTAAAGGCACCGCGCTCATGGCCGAACAGTTCGGACTCCAGCAAATCCTTCGGAATCGCAGCCGTGTTGATCGCGATGAAAGGTTTGTCGGCCCGCGGGCTGTGCCGATGCAGGGCACGGGCGACCAGTTCCTTACCGGAACCGGACTCGCCGGTAATCAAAACGGTGGCGTGCGAGAGTGCCAGGCGGCCGATGGCGCGAAATACTTCCTGCATGGCCGGTGCCTGGCCGAGAATCTCCGGCACCAGCCCCTCTTCCTCCAATGCACCACTCTGGTGCATTGACTCGTCAATGGCGCGCCGGATCAGTTCGACCGCCTGATCAACATCGAAAGGTTTGGGCAGGTACTCGAAGGCCCCGCCCTGAAACGCCGCAACCGCACTTTCCAGATCGGAATAGGCCGTCATGATGATGACCGGCACTGACGGAAAGCGGGTTTTGACCTCCTGCAGCAACTCCAGCCCGGACTGGCCGGGCATGCGGATGTCGGACAGCAATACCTGCGGCGGCTCGACGCCCTGTTCAAGCTGCGAAATCGCCTCGCTGGCCGAGGCGTAGCTCTTGAACGGGACACCCTCGCGGGACAGGGTCTTCTCAAGCACCCAGCGGATGGAACGATCGTCGTCTACGATCCAGACTGGTTTCATATTTTGTCGGCTCATCTTGTCATTGGAATAGGCTGAACAAAAGCAAAACTCAGGCCTGTTCTACCGGCAGGCGCAGGGTGAAGACCGTATTACCGGGCCGGCTGGAACAATCGATCGTCCCGTGGTGGTGCTGGATGAAATTCTGGGCGATGGTCAGCCCCAATCCACTCCCCCCCTCGCGCCCGGAAACCAGTGGATAGAACATGCGTTCGCGGATTGCGTCGGGAATGCCCGGGCCGTTGTCGACCACCTTGATCTCCATGGCCAGGCGATAGCGCTTCTTGGCCAGTGTCACCTGGCGCAGGGAGCGCGTCTTGAGCACGATCTCGCCTTCACCGTTCATCGCCTGCGCCGCATTCCGGGCAATGTTCAGCACCGCCTGGATCAATTGCTCACGGTCGCCGACCAACTCCGGCAGGCTGGTGTCGTAATCGCGACGCACCTGCAGGGAACCGGGGAACTCGGCCGTCAACAGGCTGCGCACCCGCTCCAGAATTTCATGAATATTGACCGTCGTCGGCAACATCGCCCGGTGCGGCGTCAGCAGGCGCTGCATCAGATCCTGCAGGCGGTCCGCCTCCTTGATGATGACTTGCGTGTATTCCTTGAACGACGGCGCATTTTCCAGATGTGCCAGTTCATGTTCCAGCAGTTGCGCCGCTCCACGGATGCCACCCAGTGGATTCTTGATTTCATGCGCCAGATTGCGGATGAGTTCACGACTGGCCTGCTGCTGCTCGATCAATCGTTCTTCCCGCGTCGCCGTCAGGTGGTGCTCGATAGGCTGCAACTCAAGCAAGAGGCGCATGCCGGCCGCGACCTCCGGGCGCAGCGGCGTCACCGTGCAGTTCAAATGCAGGATTTCACCATCGCTGCGTCGCAACTCGATATTCTGGCCGGTATAGCCCCAGTTGTTGTTCAGGCCATTATCCAGCGCCGCCTGCAAGGTGGCGGAACAGGTGCACACTGTCGACAGGGTCTTGCCGATGACCGATCGGCTGCTGACCGCAAGCAGATTTTCGCCAGCCGCATTGATATAACGGATGGCCTGCCCATCATCGATCAGCAGCACCGCCGAGGCCAGCAGATCGAGCCCGGCAAAGGAAGCATGGGTGATATTCATGGCCGCCATTGTAGCGATTTGGTCGTACTACCAGCGACAACTTGCGTTACTGACCAATGGTTCATTATCATGCAGCACTGCTCACCGGATACCGGAACAATGCCGAAGACCATGCCTCGTTTACTTACCCTGCTGCTCGGCGCCAGCGCCCTCCTCGCCGGCTGCCAGGCCGGCGATCCGCCACCGCCGGCAGCACGCACCGTACTGGTCCAGGAGGCGAGCAGCGCGCCCTTGAGCAGCGGCATTTATACCGGTGAGATTCGCGCCCGCCACGAAGTCGACCTCGCCTTCCGCGTCGGCGGCAAGATCACTGCCCGGCTGGTCGATGCCGGCGCCGAGATCAAGGCCGGCCAGGCCCTTGCCCGCCTCGATCCGACCGATTTGCAACTGGCCGCCGCCGCCTCCCGGGCGCAATTGGCCGCCGCCGAAAGCGAGCTGACTACCACCCGCGCCGACCGTGAGCGCTACACCGGCCTGCTGGCCAAAAAGTTCGTGAGCCAGGGCGCCTTCGACGCCAAGGACAACGCTTTCAACAGTGCCCAGGCCCGCCTGGAACAGGCGCGCGCCCAAAACCAGATCAGCGGCAACCAGGCCGCCTACGGCACACTGAGTAGCGAATTCCCGGCCATCGTCACCGCCGTACTGGCCGATGCCGGGCAAGTCGTCAGCCCCGGCCAGGCGGTACTGCGCATCGCCCGCCCCGAGGAAAAGGAAGTCGCCATCGCCATTCCGGAAAACCGGCTGGCCGAGCTGAAGGCCGCGAAAAACCTGGTGGTTAACCTGTGGGCCGACCAGAAGACCACGCTGCGCGGTGAACTGCGCGAACTTTCTCCGGCCGCCGATCCGGCAACCCGCACCTACGCCGCCCGCATCCGCCTGCTCAATCCGCCGCCCGAAGTTCGTCTCGGCATGACCGCCCGCGTCGCACTGGACAACAGTGCAGACACCAGCCTGCTGATACCGCTCAGTGCCGTGTTCGATCTTGGCCAGGGGCCACTGGTCCGTGTCGTCAAGAATGGCAAGGTTGCCTCCCGTTCCGTGCGGGTTGCCCAGTTTCGCGAGGATGGCGTCGCCATTACAGGCGGCCTGCAAGCCGGCGAACTGGTCATCGTCAGCGGCGCCGGCAAGCTGGTCGACGGCCAGGAAGTCCAGCCGAAACCGGCAACACCGCCGGCCAGGCAGCGTTAAGCCGTGAGCCACCGCTTCAACCTTTCCGACTGGACGCTGCACCACCGGACGCTGGTCGGCTATTTCCTGTTCGCCATCGCCCTGATGGGGGTTTTCGCCTACGGCAAGCTGAGTCAGGCAGAGGACCCGCCCTTCACCTTCAAGCTGATGGTGATCCGGACCTTCTGGCCGGGCGCCACGGCCCGTCAGGTCGAGCAGCAACTGACCGACAAGATTGAGAAAAAACTGCAGGAAACCCCGTATATCGACCGGGTTTCGAGCTACTCGCGCCCCGGTGAATCGACCGTGATGTTCTTCGCCAAAGACAGCACACCACCCGCCAATGTGCCCGATGTCTTCTACCAGGTCCGCAAGAAGATCGGCGATATTCGCCAGACCTTGCCCGCCGGGATTCAGGGGCCTTATTTCAATGATGAGTTCGGCGACGTTTTCGGCAATATTTATGCACTGACTGCTGACGGTTTTGACTACCCGCAACTGAAAGACCTGGCCGAACGCATTCGTGATGAACTGCTGCACGTACCGAACGTTGGCAAGGTGGAAATCTTCGGCATTCAGGACGAAAGAATCTACGTCGAACTCTCGAATGCCAAGCTGGCGACGCTCGGCATTGACCAGACGACCATCGTTCAGGCGCTCGCCCAGCAAAACACGGTCGCCAGCGCCGGATTTTTCGAGACGCAGAGCGAACGCATCCAGATCCGCCCCGGTGGCGCCTTCGATAGCGTTCAGGCCGTGGCCGATACGCTGATCCGGGCCGGTAACCGCAGCTTCCGTCTGGGTGACATCGCCACGGTTCGCCGCGGCACGATAGATCCGCCGGCGACGCAGATCCGCTTCGGCGGCAAGCAAGCCATGGCCATCGCCGTCTCGATGGCCAAGGGCGGCGACGTCATCCAGCTCGGCAAGGATTTGCAGAACCGAATTGCCACCCTGCAGGCCGCCCTGCCGGTCGGCGTCGATATCGGCGAGGCGGCCAGCCAGCCAGAGGCGGTCAAGCGCTCGGTCAAGGCTTTCGTCCAGGCGCTGGCCGAGGCCGTCGCGGTCGTCATGCTGGTCACCTTCATCAGCCTCGGCATTCGCACCGGCCTGGTCGTTGCCATCTCCATTCCGCTGGTGCTGGCCGCCACCTTTCTCGCCATGCACTTCTTCAACGTCGGCCTGCACAAGGTTTCGCTGGGCGCCCTGGTCCTGGCACTTGGCCTGCTGGTGGACGACGCGATCATCGCCGTCGAGATGATGTGGGTGAAGATGGAACAAGGCTGGGAGCGCACCCGCGCAGCCTCTTTCGCCTACACCAGCACGGCCGGCCCGATGCTCTCCGGCACCCTGGTCACGGTTGCCGGCTTCATCCCCATCGCCCTGGCCAAATCATCGACCGGTGAATATGCCTTCGCCTTCTTCCAGATCAATGCCGTCGCCCTGCTGATTTCCTGGCTGGCCGCCGTCGTTGCCATTCCCTGGCTGGGCTACAAGCTGCTGCCCGATCCACACGCGACCCGCCGGGTCAGCCGTTTTGAGCAGAAGTGGCCCCGCCTCGCCCGCTTTGGCGACAAGATCGGTCTGAATGGTCCGGGACATGCCGAAGACCATGACGTTTATGGGACGCCCTTCTACCTCCGTTTCCGGCAACTGGTCAGCAGGTGTGTCGGCCGTCGCTGGCTGGTGATCGGCATCACCATCGCGCTGTTCGCCCTGTCCATCGTCGGCATGGGCAAGGTGCAGAAGCAGTTTTTCCCGAACTCGACACGCCTCGAACTCAACGTCGAATTGCGCCTGCCCGAGGGCGCCTCGATCGCCGCCATCGATGCCGAAACCAAGCGTCTGGAAGACTGGCTGAACAAGGACAAGGCGGAATTCGACCAGTTCGAGCACTACATCACCTACGTCGGTTCCGGCTCACCGCGCTATTACCTGGGCCTGGATCAGCAACTGCCGGCCAGCAACGTCAGCCAGCTCGTCATCGTGGCCCGCAACGTCGAGGCCCGCGAGGCCCTGCGTGGCCGGCTGATCAGCCTGTTCGAGCAGGATGGCTTTGGCGCCCGAGGCAATATCAGCCGCATCGAAAACGGCCCGCCAGTGGGCTATCCGGTGCAATACCGGGTGTCCGGCGAAGACATCATGACCTTGCGCAAGATTGCAGCACAGATATCCGAGGTCATGCGCAAGAACCCAGAGCTGTCGAACGTCAATCTGGACTGGAGCGAGCTGTCCAAGTCCGTCGAAATCGAAATCGACCAGGACAAGGCGCGCCTGCTCGGCGTCTCCAGCCAGGATGTCGCGGCACTGCTCAACATGTCGCTCACCGGCTATACGGTGACCAGTTTCCGCGAAGGCGAAAAGACCATCGACGTGGTCCTCCGTGGTGACCGCGAAGAACGCAGCCACCTCTCGGCGCTGGCCAACCTTTCCGTGCCGACCCGGGCCGGCAAGAGCGTGCCGCTCAGTCAGGTCGGCCACGTGAAATACGGCTTCGAGCCAGGACTGATCTGGCGCCGCGACCGCCTGCCGACGATCACGGTGCGCGGCAACCTTTACGGCAAAACCCAACCGGCTACCGTCGTCGATCGCATCAAGCCGGAAATCGATGCCATCCAGGCCAGCCTGCCGGAAGGCTACCGGATCGCCGTCGGCGGCTCGGTCGAGGAATCGGCCAAGGGTTCCAGCTCTGTCGTTGCCGGCATCCCGCTGTTCATCCTGGCGGTCATCACCATCCTGATGATCCAGTTGCAAAGCGTCTCGCGTGTCGTGATGGTGTTGCTGACGGCACCGCTGGGCATTATCGGCATCGCGCTGTTCCTGCTCGTCTTCAATCAGCCATTCGGTTTCATGGCGCTGCTCGGCACCATCGCGCTGTTCGGCATGATCATGCGCAATGCTGTGATTCTGGTCGACCAGATCGAACAGGACATGGCCGCCGGCAAGGCGCGGCGGGATGCGATCGTCGAATCGACGGTCCGGCGTTTCCGGCCCATCGTGCTGACCGCAGCCGCTGCGGTGCTGGCGATGATCCCGCTATCGAGAAACGATTTTTTCGGACCGATGGCCGTCGCCATCATGGGTGGCCTGATCGTCGCCACCGCGCTGACCTTGCTCTTCCTGCCGGCGCTTTACGCTGCCTGGTACAAGGTGAAAGGCTAGTTGCTAGTTATTGGTCGCTAGCTTTTAGCAAAAGCAAAGGGCGCCGCGGCGCCCTCAAACTTCGCTAACGACTAGGGGCTGTTAACAATTGGGTTTTTGGCGATCATGCCAGCCAGATATAGGCGGAAGCGAGGTTGAGCATGGACATGAAGTTCTGCGCTAGCTTCTCGTAGCGTGTGGCGATGCGCCTGAACTGCTTGAGTCGGCAGAAAAAGCGTTCGACGAGGTTGCGGTCTTTGTAAAGGTGACGATCATAGGCACGCTGAGTCAGGCGATTACCGCGTGGCGGAATCACCGCCTGTGCGCCCTGCGCTTCAATGGTGTCGACGAATGCGTTGGCATCGTAGCCCTTGTCGGCGATGACGCTCTGCGCCTCAATCCCCTCGATGAGAGCGGCTGCTTCGGTAATGTCGGCGATTTGCCCAGCGGTCAGGCGCAAACGCAAGGGATTACCCAGGGCCTCAACCGCCGCATGAATTTTGGTACTCAGTCCGCCCCGGCTACGCCCGATGGCTTGATCGCCCGCTTTTTTTGGGCGCCAGTCGCGTGTTGGTGGGCTCGCACGATGGTCGCGTCGACAAACAACTGCTCCAGATCGGCGTCGCTCTTGAGTGCTTCGGCCATCCGCGCCCAAACCCCTTTCTTGCTCCAGCGGGAAAAGCGCATGTACGTCGTGTGCCAAGCTCCGAAGTGCGTGGGCAGGTCGCGCCACGGCGAGCCCGTGCGGGCGATCCATAGCACCGCTTCGACAAAGAGTCGGTTGTCGCGCCCAGTTACCCCGCGCTCGTTGGCTCTGCCTGAGCACAGGGCTTCGATTCGCCGCCATTGGTCGTCTCGCAACATCTTCCGGTCCATCCTCGCAGACTCCAAAAAGCGAGAATGTACATAGTTTCGTCATTTGTGAACAGCCCCTAGCAACTAACAACTAACAACTACTTCAAATTGCCCAGTTCCTTCTGAATCGCCTGGATATTGCGCTCATGCTGCCCGACGCGGTCGCGATAGGGCGCTGCACGGTCACTGCTTGCGCCAGTAGCCAGGAGGTCGGCCAGCTCCTTCTTCGCCTGCTCAAGACTGCGCTGTTCGCCGGCCAGTTCCTGCTCAAGGATATGGCGACGATCGCCATCGCGTGCTTTCTGGGTATCTTCCTGCACGCGCGGAAAGCCTGAAGGCGAAGGATTCGCTGCGGCGCCCGCTGGCTTCGCCTTGGGCGCCGGCAAGGAGTTTTCGGGGCCACCGGCCATAACCTTGCAATTTTTATCACGCCGGACACTAGGCTCGGCGTTTGTGTTTGCAATTTTCCGGTGGCCATCGGGATAAACACAAACGTACGTCTCATCAGCAAGACAAAGTTGCGACCAAGCTAACAAAAATACTATGCCAGTACGCAAAATCGAATATCGAGCACTACAACGCATTTGTCTCATTAGGAACTCAGATTTCTACGACGAGAGGAATATACGACAAACACGTGGCTCAATACGTTCTTGATACAAAATCAGTCGACAAAAAAAGGGCGGGAAACCCGCCCTTTTTTTTGCACAGCGCCGATTGCAGCTGTAGTACAGATCAATAGCAATTACGCCGGCCAGAACTGAATATAAAAGCAATATAGACAGACGGGCTACCCAATGGGCTACCTAAAACCACTACGCTAGGCATCGAAATAGAAGTGGGCCGAGACCTGAGCCGGTGGTATCTCAAGCGAAAACGCACCGATTCAGTGCCTCAAGTCCCAAATTGGTGCGCACCTGTCCAAGCCACAGGCAATATTGCCCTTTCCTTCCAATCGCTATCGCCCGGGTACGCGGTTGCTCTTCGCCACCATACCTGGCAGATCGATGCCACACAGCTTCAGCCGGGAATAGAGACGCCCCACGATCAGCCGCCCTTCGTCGTTGTGATGGAATACCCATCCGTGCGAGACCAGCCATTTGGCTTGGCTGGGCATGTCTTGGCGTCCGGTGATGAGAGCAAGTTCGCCCGGGTTCAAGACCTCGCCATCCATTGGCATTCTGATGATTCTGGCCAGGCTCTCGTTACCTCTATCCCTGCCAATCTCTCCCCGTACGCGGACCCATTCATCAACATCCGCTTCAATCCAACCTACAGAGTTTTCTCCAAGTCGAATCTGAGCAGGAAATTCCCCCCGCTTGATCATGTTGTAAACGGCGGATTTCCTGAGTCCAACTTTCGCCATGACCTCGGGCATACGGATTATTTTGTCTTCCATGGACTCTTACCCCTTTTTGGCATCCTGAAAGTGCAACTCTTCGAATGCTTCATCGACCATGCTGGCGAGTGCCAAGGCACCGGCAAGCATAGCCTCAAGCTCAACCGATGAAAAACGCGGGGCCAAATCGCCGCCGGAATTCATCCGCATATGATGATCAGCGACCAGTTTTATGGTGCTCCTGACGCTGTGCACCGCTCGATATAGTTGGCCGGCCTGTGATTCCGGGATAGTTACCTGAGCATCAAAATCCTGCCAGTGCTGATTCGTTTCAGTGTTGCTGCAATGCTCAACGGGGCTCGCTTGTTCCATTTGAAAATTCTCCAGGGGGTAAATTCGAATCCATTTATTATATATGTCTGTGCAGTATTATCAATACATCCGTGCAGTATATGATTCGATCTAGAATTAGGAGCCAATGCCATGACTAAGAGCAAGACCCAGCAAGCCCTTGACCTGATGCAGCAGACCCCGGGGATGACCGCTTACGAAGCCGCTGCGGCTGTCGGTGTCGGCAATGCCGCTGTGTATCAGGCCCTGCGCCGGACCAAGGGCAAGACTGTTTGCCCCTGCTGCAATCAGGTGGTGCGCGATGGATTTGAAATTAACCGCTCGGCTCTGAAGGATGCCGGGCAGTTATGAGAACAGTCCTCTCTAGCATTCCGCTGCTTCTCGTTGCCGCCCTGGCAGCAACTGCGTATTCGGTTTATTTCGACTGGGGGACAAGCTCGTGGGTGTGGTTCCAGCGTTCTGGCTCTCTTCTGGCACTGGCTGGCGCCGTTCTCGGTTACCGCAGCATCGTTCGACTCGGAGTGCATGGCGTCGGTGGCGCGAGCCCGACTTTCCTCAAAGCCACCCTCGTCTCCATCGATGATTCAGGCCAGAGGCAAATGGCCAAGGTCTCCTATGACGAGGAAACGCTCTCGACGCTTCGCCAAGCTGCGGTTGATCGGAACGCCGGCTATGTTGGCGCCTACATGATGGTTTCCGGAACCGTTATCTGGGGGTATGGCGACCTGGCCGGAGCCCTCTTCTGAGGAAGGATCCCCGGCACGCGCCCCCTCGGCTGGGCCGGCTACGCTTCTCCCCTAGCCTGAAATTGCCGCAAGACATTTCGCTCGAGGCGCAATTCCTCGATTCCCGCTCGGACGCGGTTTGCGCAATTTAGCAAACTGATCCGATGCTTGACCGGTCAGTCTTGGAATTCGTCGGGGATCGGCGGCGCCTTGATGACCCTGCCGGCCTTGTCGAAATCAACAACCAGCGTTCGGGTGCTGCCGGCCATGGTATTCACCCACACCCAGACATAGCGCGTCGCGTCGTTCGGGATCGTGGCTACGCGGGTCGGTGCGCCGAGCTTGGCCGTTACTTCGGGCTTCGTCATCCCGGCCTCGATCTGTCGGGCATCCGCCCACTTGAACGGAGTACCGGCACAGCCGATCAGAAGCAAGGCGCAGTATGCAGCAATCAACATTTTGCGAAACATGGGGTTCCCTCCTTTGCGGGGGGATTGTGCGCGCACCGGCCGATAGTTGAAACCAGCCGAACGTCATAGCGGGCCGCGCCCCGCCTGTAGTGAATACAAGCGGTCACGATGCGCAACGGAAACCTGCGCGGAAACCCTGTTCGGAAACAGCGCAATAACCACACTGCAAGCCCCGCCAATTCACGATTTATCTGTTCGAAAACTGTTGCGATATGCGTACCGTCGTGCGTACCACCCTCAACGGACCCGCTCAAGAATCGCCCGGCCGCGTTTCAGCAAATCGTTGATGATCTTTCGGTCTTCCATCAACGCAGCAGACCGCCCTCCGTGCTTCAGGGCGTTCTGTGCGGATGCAGCTTTTCCGTCATTCGTGCGGGGCCCGGTCGACCGTCTCCACGGTTGCCATTGTTGGATCAGCGCCGCATGCTTGGCCCGGCGCTCCGGCGTCCATCCGTTTGCCATTCCCAACCTCCAATAGTTCGTTTGCTTGATTCGGCGATTCTCCCCGCGCGTGCGCGGTGGCCACACCGTTGTTCACCTGTTGATGCCCTTGGGAGATATTCGCCTGTTGCGCTCTCACGAAGGCAACGGGGCGCGGGTTCTTGATCTCAGCAAGGGTTTGCAACGTGCTCCGGCATTGGGCCTGGGCCTTGAAGGCGAGCCGCAGATATGTTTCAGTCGCCCCCAAGTGCTCACCCACATTCAGCGCCGCTCGCCTGGCCATCTCGTTGAATATCGAGTCCAAGGCAACCGACTGCGCGGTAAGCGTTGCTTCCAAAGCGGCCAGATCGCCGGAATTCGCTTTGGACACCCTTTCGGTCATCACGTCGAGCGCGTCAAATAGCTTCACGTTCCCAAGCGCTCCCTGAGCAAACAATGCAGCGGTGAAGGAATTCCTTACGGAAGGGGATAGGGCCGCAATTGCGCGATTGCGACCAGCCGCCACCTCCTTTTGCACTTGCTCAAGTTCAGGGGCTTTGCTGGTTCTGTCGGACTGCTTTATGACCTTCGCCATTACTCGCCGCCCCCAAGGTGGTAGTTTTCGACTGCAAGCGCGGCCATCTCTTCCAGAAGACCGGCGGTCACCTTGCGGAAGAAGGCATTAACCGCCTGCACCGCCTCTTCCCCTGTCTTGGCATTTACCTCCAAGTTGCTGTTGGCAGCCAATCTCATGAATGCCGGGCGCAGGCGGGCGCAAACGTGCTGTATTGCGTCTTCGCTCGCACCTTTGGCCCGCATGAATTGGGAAATATCCCCCTCGAATACCTTCCACTCGCGAACCGGGCGGTCTGGAAAATTGCTGATATTGGTCATCTTGTCGTGCTCCTATGGTTAGACGTTTCCGGTGCGCTGGGCTTCTTTGAGAGCTGCGACCAGCCCAGCCTTGTTCCCGATCAGGAAGCGTTTCACGTCCCGGCTGTCCCAAGCCTGGATATGGTTGTGGACATGAACCGTTCGACCGCCCCCGCCCCCTTCATCTGCCATGCTCCGAATTACGTTTGCATGTTTTTCCGGCAGAATCATTTCTGCTGAGTGGGTCTGGACTATCGGATTGATGCCGGCCGGAATGTCGTAGCCCCCTGCTGCCGATGGCAGGCTACCGACTATCCCGGCAACCGCTGCGAAGGCCGCTGCCCCTGCTCCAACCGCAAGGATCGGACCGACGTAGGGAATGCTGGCCATAGCCGCGAATGCACCGGCCATGGCCTCCCACGCACTGATCATGATCGAACTGATCGCCGACCCGAGGCGCATCATTACCGACTGGCCAGACGCCGCAGTTTCGGCAGTCGTTCGGGTTGTAACCCCTGCGAGCGTGGCTGCTGTCTTTGCGGTTTCCGTACCCGAATGGACGGCTGCGCCGGCTGCATCAAGGCCCTGTTTCGTTGCGAAGAACGTTCTGTAGAGCGCGGTTTCCTTGAGCAACTCGCCCGCGAACGCAATACCTCTTTTGACAACGAATTCACTGATGAAGGCGTTGGTCATTGACTGGAATATGCTGTTCAGCCCTTGGCGCCATGTCTGGGCACGGGTCAGCATGCCGGTCAGCGCGCCGGAGAATGAGTTTTCCATTGCCGCAAACATGTTCTTTGCCGGCATGGCCTGGGCAACGTCGATTTTTCCATCAATCGCTCGCTTGTCCATCATGTGCTTGCGGTCGATTTCGAGTAGCTGGTTCTTCAGCTTCTGGTACTCGACCGCGCTCATGTTCGGGTCTTTTGACATCAGGGTCATGCGCTCTTCGATTGCCTGGGCGGCGATTTCGTAGCGTTGCTGTTCGAACTGGCGGTCAAGCTGCAGGCGCTCGTCGTTGCTGATCTGCCCCAGCGAATAGGCGAGGTCGGCGGCCTGTTCCTGAACTTCAATCCCGGACGATGCCGCGCGCTTCCATTCGTCGATGTCCATCTGAGCGAAGGCCCGGCCCTCGACGGCCTTGTCCTTGAGGATTTTCAGCGCCATGTCCGCCGACTTCTTGGTCAGCGCGCCGTATTCCTTATCGTTTTTCTCGACCAGGGCCAGCTTTTCATCCCAGAACTTCTTTTCCTGCTCAAGCGTCATTTCGTACATGTCGTTTTGCAACATGAACGCGGCTTTCTGCTGGGCTAGTTCGGCTTCCCATGCCGGCATGCGGGTTTTCTCGCCGCTGCCGGCCTTCTCTTTCTTGGGCTTGTCCGGCTCGCCCACGTAGCCCTTGCCGCTTTTGTCGCCGGCCTCAACGTCGGTTGGCGCCCCGAAAATCGCGCCGATTCGCTGGCTGGTTTCCTCGCTGGACTTGGTCATTTCGTCCATGGCCTGCGACCAGGCGGCCGAGATATTGCCGCCGACACCCTTGATTTCAGCCGCGGCCCCGGCAAAGTCACCGGTCAGCGCCTTGCCAATTGCCGCCGCCATGGCCCGGATAGGCTCGGCAACGGTGACCACCATCGCGTTGATGGTTTCCCAGACCACGACGACGCCGTTCTTCAGCCCCCAGAACGCCGACACAAGCCCGCCGACCGCGCCCTTTGTCACGGTGATGGCGGCCGGCATTGCTGCTGAGAGCCATTCGGCCAGCTTGGCAATCACCGGCATGACCTCGTTGCCAATGGTGTTGCGGAAGGCGGTCATGCCCATGCCGACCTTATCCATGGCCGAGTCGTACAGTTCCCATGCGGCGACCGATTCGCCGCTCACCTGGCCGCCGAGGCTGCGGATGTATTCCTCGTCCTGCTTGAAGGCTTCGGCGTTGGCCAGCAGCAGCTTGGAGTTGCCGGCGACACCGCGCCCGAATATTTCCTGCGCTGCCATGTTGCGGTCGGTGCCTTCCTTGTGGGAATTCACCGTCGTAATCGCGCTCTTCATGAGGGTGTCCATGTCGAGCATGTTTCCCTTCGAATCCCGCGTGACCAGGCCAAGCCGGTTCAGGCCGTCCTCGTTGTCCTTGAGTTGGCGGGTCAATCCCTTGGCCGCGCCTTCGACTTCGCCGGTCGAACTGCCTAGTTCCTTGGCGACTTCCATCCAGATGCTGGCCTGCGTTGCGGTTGTGCCCATGGCCCGGCCGAGCTTTTGCGCTTCCTCTGTGTAATCGGCGGTTTCGTTGGCCATCTGCACCATCTTTCCACCGGCTATTGCCGCGAATGCTGTGCCGATCAGCCCGCCAACCTTGCCGAACATCCCGGCCATTCCGGACAGGCCTCCGCCGATGTCGTCATTTGCCGCCTTGACATGATTCGAGATGGTCGACATGTGGCTGCTGACCGCATCTTTCAGGCCGGCGATGCTTTGCTTCATCCGATCAGACGAACGCTCAACGTCGGACGCGGCCGACTCCATCCCTGGCTTCAGGTCGGACGTTTCGGCGGAAATCCGTACCTGAATCTCGTTTTCTTGTGCCATTCCCATTTTGAAACTCCTTTCCGGGCTGCACGCCCGATTGATTGACTATGGCTTGAGGTGCCCAAAGGCTGCTTCCCGTAGTTCGGCCAAGGTTTCTTTCTGCATGTCCTTGAGGGCGCTACGCAAAAACGAGCGCTCCGGCAGGTCGACGGTTCTCTGATGCGCCCCCACGGTTGCCCAAACCGGCGACTTCAACGTTTTCCCGAAGGCCTGCTTCACGAGCCGCAGATGCTCACGGACCGTTTCTGTCCTCAACCCGCCAAACTCGTGTGCCTTGCCATATCCCACGTTGGTGCTGACCACGCCGGCAATGACGTTGCCGTCGGTGATGACTTGCCGATCGATCGAGCGCCGCAGGGTGCCAGTGCGAACCTTCAGCACCTGGCCGGACAACTTGTCCCGCATCACCCTGGCCTGAAGGCGCAGCACGAGCCGCCCGACAGAGTCAGCAAGGCGCGATCTGGCACCCTCTGGCAGCGCGCGGAATCGTCGTCCAACTTCTTTGTCACCAATAACCCGGTCATCATTCATGCTGTTCTCCTATCGGGAGGGTTTCCCCTCCCGTTGCTGTGGTCAGTTGATGTGCGGGTTATTGGCCGCCGGTACCGTGGCATCAACTGGCGATGCTGCCGAAGTCCAGCCAAGCCCACTCAGAACGCCGCTCAGGACCGCCCCCTTGCTGTCCGGGATGTAGCACTCGAAATTGCTGTTGCAGTACAGGACGGGAAAGGCGTCGGAAATCTTGATCTCGAGATACGTGCCGGGCTTGCCGTTCTCCCAGAACTTTTTCGGGCTGGCCTGCGGTGGCGTGTAGGTCAGGGCTGCCGAATCGAGGCGCATTCGGAAATCTGCGCCGCCATCCGGGATACCGGATTCGGAGCCGCTTCCGGTGCCGACGTTTTGGGCATCCTTGGCCGCCCCCAGTCCCAAGATGGTGAAGGCCCGGGCAAGCATCTTCCCGGTCATGATCTTTTTTACGGTGTCGGCGTTTGCGCGATAGATGGTCATTTCGTTGCTCCAGGTTGCTTGGTGATGTTGGCTGCATGCATCGCGATGGCGTCAAGGTGGCGCTTTGCCTGTTCTTTGGCGGCAAAAACCAATCCGTCGGTATCGATAAGTGTCTTGAATCGAACGTTCTGGTTGAACGTCGGTACCGGTGGCACTTCGGGAGAATTCGGGTAGCCAAAAGCTGCCATGTAGCGGCCCGTTTGGGGGTCGGCAATCTCGTCGATAGCACGGCAACGGCCGATTACTTCCGCGTAGGCCTGGGCAAGGTTGTCGACTGCCTCCTGATAGGCTGGCAGCGCCGCTTTTGCATGCTCTTTCAGAGCGGCGTGATACAGGTCGAAGCGGTCTTTTCCAATCGCGTGGATTTCCTGAGCAATGGCGCTTGCCTGACGCTGCAGTTCCTCGATTGCGGCTTCCGCACCCTCCCGGTTCGGTGCACCGGCTTGCGCCGCAGCTTCGGCCTCTGCAATGGCTTTCTCGGTGCCCGAAAGCTCACTGTTGTCGCCGGTGCCCAAGAACACGCGGGCCAAGATGGAACGGCGTTTGGCTTTCAGCGTGGCCGCCTGCTGAGCCGGTGCCTGGGCCTCGTGGGCTATCCCCTGAATCTGACGAATCCGGGCGTTGATCTGATTTACCTGTTCGCCAAGGGTGGCGACTTCGGCTATGTGTTGCTTGAATGCTTCGATTGCTGACATGGTGCTATTTCCCTTTCACAAAGCGGGGTTGGTTGGTGGCAATACGGCCGGCGTGGATGGACTTGATCAGGGTTGCAACCTCGTTGGTGTCGCCCTTGTTGTCGGTGATCGGGGCAACCTTGGCGGTCGGTTCAAATGCAACGTGGAACCGGGTACCGATTGGCGATTTCTCCAGCCGATCGGACCGGGTACTGATTGGCAGTTTCTCCGGCCACTCGGCAATGAGTTTTCGAAGGCGGTCACCGCTCTGGGTGCGCTGGCCGCTGGATAGGTGTTTCATGTGCTGCTCCTTTCGTTGGTTGCTTCGCCATCGGCTTTCACAAATGGCCTCTGTTGCGTTTTTTCGCCCCCGACCACGCCGACTGTATAGACCGGCATCCGTTGGCGCACCCTTGGCCACCCGGCGCAACTCCCAGAGCAATGCAAGGGCGTCACACGAATGGGTAATTCCAAGTTCCTTGACCGCAGCGCCCGCCCCCTCCTCGGCAGACATGCCCGGCCTGCGGTAGCAATAGGGCGGCACCTGATCGATGCTTGCTGTCGTAGTGGTCGTCTTCGTCTTGCTCATGACTCAAAACCTTTCGTTGCTTTGCGTGCCAGTGGCTTGGCCAGTTGGCGGGCCTCGAATAGTTCGCGCCTTGCCTCGGCTGTCAGGTTTTCGAACCGGCTGAATTCGCCACGGAACAGCACCGGGATAATTCCGGTCTCGCCCATGCGCTGCTTGGCGACGATGATTTCGGCAATGCCTTTGTCTGGGGTGTCCGGGTGGTAGTACTCGTCCCGATACATCATCAGGATCAAGTCGGCGTCTTGCTCAATGGCGCCCGAGTCTCGAAGGTCGGACATGAGCGGCCGCTTGTTCGGTCGTTCGTCGACTTTTCGATTGAGCTGCGACAGGGCTATCACGGGGCAGTTGAATTCCTTGGCCAGCGCCTTCAGGCCTCGGCTGATGCTCGAAACCTCCTGCTCCCGGCTTTGCCCTTCGCCCGTGGCCAACTGGATGTAATCGACCACGATCAAGGAAAGGCCGTGCTTTTTCGCTGTGCGACGTGCCCGGGACCGCATATGTGCAACGGTCAGGGCCGGAGCGTCTTCAATCAGCAACGGCGCCTTGAATAACTTCCCGAGGGCGAACGACATCCGGCTAAAGTCGTCCTCTGTCAGCTGGCCGGAGCGAAGGGCGGTCATTGACACTCGCCCGATGCTGGCAATCGATCGCTCCGAGAGTTGGTTTTTTGCCATCTCCATTGAGAACACCAGCGCCGGCTTGCCTTCATTCACGGCGACGTGCTCTGCCACGTTGAGAGCAAAGGCAGTTTTGCCCATGCTTGGGCGGCCGGCAACAATCACCAGGTCACCGGGATTGAGACCGCAAGTCTTCGCGTCAAGGTCATGGAACCCGGTGGATAGCCCGGTGATAGCTCCCCCTCGATCAAATCGGGCTTGGATGTCCTCAACGACGCTGGGCAGCAATGCCCCGATGGCCTCCGGGTCGTCTGAGCCTTCACCGCGTCGTTCCGCTAGGGCAAAAATGACCGCCTGGGCCTCGTCTATTCGCTGATCGATCGGCTTTGACCCCTCCGCATTGGCGAGGTCGGCAATCTGCGCGGAGGCGGCCAGCAAGTCACGCCGCGCCCGTTTTTCGCTGACCACCGCGGCATAGCGCCGGATGTTGGCCGCCGATGGAGTGTTGTCCGCCAGTTCGCCAAGGTAGGCGAGGCCGGTGTGGTCTTCGTCAACTCCGGCAGATGCCAGCGATTCGGCGACGGTGATCACGTCGACCGGCTGCCGCTCTGCCAGCATCATCACGATATGCCGGAATATCAGCCGGTGGTCTTCGCGGTAAAAGTCGGATTCCGTCAGCCAGTCGATACGGTCAAAGGCTTTCGGATCGATCAGCAGGCCGCCAAGTACGGACTGCTCTGATTCGAGGTGGAAGAGGGGGCTCATTCGCCAACCTCCTGCGAGTGGTACTTTCCTTCGATGATCTTGACCAGATTGGCGGGGGTGATGATCCATTCAAGATCAAGCTCGAACGGGGTGCGCCCTGGGGTGTGTGTCTTCCCGGTCAGGAAATCGCTCCCAGCGATGTAGGAAAAGAGCTTTTCCCACCATTCGATAGATTGGCGCTTTTCGTCTTCTCTCCAACGGGCCCGCAGTTTGGTTTCACGTGCAGGAGTCCAAAGGCGAACTTGCCTGCCTGTTGGCAGGGTGCGGTGATACAGGTCGATTATTTCCTGATGCGGGCAATGGTCGGCGGCTTTGCCGGCGACAAGTGACGCGTCGGCGTCTTCCCCTACATCATTCCCTTCCTTTCCTTCCTTTCCTTTCCCTTCCCTTCCCATAAGCGGCGTGGTGGTCGCGTCGGTGACGCGTGGGTCACGCGTGCCTGACGCGTCGGTGACGCGTGGTGGAATCGTGCTTGCTGACTCGCGGTTGTTGATGACTTGATGCTTGGCGAAAGTCGGTATTTCGGCGAAGGTCTGGCCGTCGATTTCGTAGGTCACCACGAGGCCGGCAGACACCAATTCGTCAGCAAGTGCTTCGATGTCGCACTGATCGCCGGGCAGATAGCGCAGCTTCAATGTTTTAGGGCGCCAAACAAATCGGCCCTCGCGATCAGCCTCAAGCCAAGTGGCGACGTACAGCAGCCGTGCCAATGGCGAGATACCGACAATGTCTTCGCTGGTGAAAAAATCTGGCTTGATGGTGCGGATTCTTGCCATGTCACACCCCGCCCCCAGCCATGCGGATTGCTCGCGACAACTCAAGACAAGCCCGCCAGTTGCGCAGGATCGCGCGGCGATGGATCGGCTTTTCTTCGTCGGGTAGCGAGGCCATGCCGGCGGCAATACCATCGGCGCATTGCCTTATGCATTTCGCGCCCGACTCGAAAAAATCAGTGGGGAGAACAGGGTTTGCCGTTTCTCCACTGCGCTTTGGAAGAAAGCCAGGCTGCGGCCACTCAGGGGAGCCGAGTGAGTAACTTGCAACGTTTCGACGGATTTCCCCGCGAAACTCAACTGCCGGGTGAATTGTGGTCAGGACATTGAAGCCCATGCACCGGAGGTCATGCACACGTGCTGCCGTTTCCGGGATCGCGCGGTCGGCCGTCAGAGTGAGGGAAAGGACCGGCTGCAGCTCGCGGATCAGTTTCAGTACCTGGCCACGTTGCCCAGTTACTATCGGCGGCGTACGATGGTGCCTGTCGAGAGCAGTATCAGAGGCCGCCCGGTTCGCATCCGGAGCGGCTTTTTTGTTGTCTTGTCCCATGATTGCCGCCTGTTACGCTTGGCTGGCAAGTTCAATGGGCGAGTGCTTCAGCGCTTTTCCGCGTGGAGTGCGAGGTGCAGAAAGACGGCTGGTCAGGAAGTCGGCCAGGGAGTCGCCGTCAATGCGGGTCATCCGGTAGCCCAGCTTTACCGCAACGATCTTGCCGTCGCTAATCCAGCGGTGCACCTGGGAGATGCTTGATTCGGTTGCTTCCGCCGTCGTTTCCGGCGACAACATCCGGCCGCGAAATTGATCAAAAGCCATGGCGACGATTCCTTCAAAAAAGCAACGGCCCCGAATAGGTCCGTACTGCTGCTAAATCGAAGGCTAACAACGCCACCAATGATGTTCAACTAACTGTTTTTATGCGATTTTTTCCGCCAAAGTCCATTGACCTCCACCGGCTTCCGCTGCCGTCCTTGAAATATATTTTCATCAATCTTCAAATATTAATAGCCACTGACTATAAATAAATCAGAACCCCCCCCGATCGTCCTTGCCACTCACAACAAGTCCTTGTTTCCCGGATCGGTCCGGTGGTTTCCCCCGGTGGCTCTATGCCGCCATGGGCTTGAAGGGCAATATCTTGGTGCTTTCCTTGCCGCTTTCCAGGTTGCTCAAGAACGAAAGCCACAAATCGGCTGCAGCACGGCGGTGCTCAACGAAATCGGCCTTGTCGTAGATCGCATCCATGCCCTCAAGGGCGTGATCGAGGTATCGCTGCCGGGTTTCGTAATCGACGCGAAGTTCAGACAGCCACGATTTGCACGTCGACCGCAAGTCATGAGGGGTGATGCGGCGCCACTTGGCGCCAACCCCCTGCATCTTGTCGAGCCAATCGCCTACCGTTGTGCGCTTGCTCATGCTGTTGCGCCCGTCCGAATGGCGGCGAGACTCGACCGGGAGAAGGTGAGCGTCACGATCAGCTAGTTTGATCAATTCGCGCACCCACTCAACCGCCATCGGAGGAAGAGGAATCACGAAAGGCCCTGTGGTATGCCTGCGATTTTTACGCCGTTCCCAAGGAACCAACCAATGCCCTGCATCAAGATCAAATTCGGAAATCATTGCTTCGGTCAGCGTGCCAACACGAACGCCAGTCAGCAGGATCAACCGAATGGCAAGCGCGTACTGCCTCGGGATCGTTTCCAGCGCCGGCAGGAATGCGGCAAGCTCGGCGGCCGTGAGCGCTGTCCGCTGCTTCGGCGCATCCTGTTTGCCGACGATGGCGGATAGTTTCAGATCCCGGCAGGGATTCGACTCCCTGACTGCATTGCCAACCGCGTGCGCGAAGATCAGGCTGCAATGTGTGAGAGTGATATTCGGCAGCGTTTTACCGGCGGCCAAGCTCTTCTTGACCACATCAACAATCAGCGCCGGAGTGATGCTGTCGGCGCGGTAGGTGCCGATGTTCGGCGAAACGAATCGTTCATGGATGCTCTTGCGCTGGCCGAAGGTGTGCGGGCTAAGCTCCTTCTCGGCCTTCTCGAAATACGCCTTTGCCAGGGCATCGACCGTGACTGCTGATATGGCCTCCTGCTTCCGGCGCTGCTTCTCTTGAGCAACGTCAACGCCGTCATCAACGGCCCGGCGCAACTCCTTCGCCTTCTCTCTAGCGTCCGCAATCCCCCACGCCGGATACTGGCCGATGGTTGCTTCCTTGCGCTTGCCTTGGACGTAGTAACGCAACACCCATGAAGCGACGCCGGTTCTCGAAGCTCCAATAGTGAGACCCGGGACGGCTCCGTCTGCATGCGTGATCGTCCGCCCTTCACTCTTGGCCCTCGTGATGAGGCTCCGGACTTCCTTGTCTGTGATTCCTGCCATTGATCTTCCTCACGGGTAGCTTGCCGAACAGCCCGCCCACCCTTGCCAACGCTGGAGAAGGAGGGGCAACAGGTAGCTTGCATCAACATCACAGGTAGTTCGTACCCGCCAAGCTACCCGTTTAGTATGCATAGCACCGCGTCTTATGGCAACTTACAGACGTAAAAAAGCCCGGGATTGCCGGGCTTTCCTTGGGTTCAGTGCGCCTAACTGCTACGCACTGAGTATCAGTCAATTTTCAGCAGCTGTAGTACAGATCGAATTCGACCGGGTGGGTCGTCATACGAACCTTGTTCACTTCGTCCATCTTCAGGGAGATGAAGGCGTCGATCCAGTCATTGGAGAAGACACCGCCACGGGTCAGGAACTCGCGATCCTTGTCCAGAGCAGCCAGGGCTTCTTCCAGCGATGCGCAGACGGTCGGGATCTTTGCATCCTCTTCCGGCGGCAGATCGTACAGGTTCTTGTCAGCCGGATCGCCCGGGTGGATCTTGTTCTGGATACCATCCAGGCCGGCCATCAGCAGCGCGGCGAAGCACAGGTACGGGTTGGCGATCGGATCCGGGAAGCGCGTCTCGATACGACGAGCCTTGGTGGAGGCGACGTACGGAATGCGGATGGAAGCAGAACGGTTCTTGGCAGAGTAAGCCAGCTTGACCGGTGCTTCGTAGTGCGGGACCAGACGCTTGTAGGAGTTGGTACCCGGGTTGGTGATGGCGTTCAGTGCCTTGGCGTGCTTGATGATGCCGCCGATGTAGAACAGGGCCAGTTCAGACAGACCAGCATAGCCGTCGCCGGCGAACAGGTTCTTGCCATCCTTCCAGATGGACTGGTGAACGTGCATGCCGGAACCGTTGTCGCCAACGATGGGCTTCGGCATGAAGGTGGCGGTCTTGCCGTACTGGTGCGAAACGTTGTGCACCACGTACTTCAGGATCTGGGTCTGGTCGGCACGCTTGACCAGGGTATTGAACACGGTACCGATTTCGCACTGACCGGCAGTGGCGACTTCGTGGTGGTGAACTTCAACCGGGCAGCCGAGGGCTTCCAGGGTCAGGACCATGGCCGAACGGATGTCGTGCAGGCTGTCGACCGGGGGAACCGGGAAGTAGCCGCCCTTGACAGTCGGACGATGGCCGGTGGAGCCATTGCCGTCGTTCTTCTCGCCAGAACCCCAAGCTGCTTCAGCAGAGTGGATCTTCAGGGAGCAGCCGGACATGTCGACATTCCACTCGACGCCGTCAAAAATGAAGAATTCCGGTTCCGGACCGAAGTAGGCGGTGTCGCCAATGCCGGAGGACTTCAGGTAGGCTTCAGCGCGCTTGGCGATGGAGCGCGGGTCGCGGTCGTAGCCACGGCCATCGGCCGGATCAACGACGTCGCAGGTCAGGACAACGGTGGTTTCATCGAAGAACGGATCGATGTAGGCAGTGGCCGGATCCGGGTTCAGCTGCATGTCGGAAGCTTGAATGCCCTTCCAGCCAGCGATGGAGGAACCGTCGAAAGCGTGGCCGTTTTCGAACTTGTCTTCGCTGAAGGCGGAAACCGGCACGGTAACGTGCTGTTCCTTGCCACGGGTATCGGTGAAACGGAAATCGACGAACTTAGCGTCGTTTTCCTTGATCATCTTGATCACGTCTTGGGGGGTTGCCATAAGCGTCAGTCTCCTAAGAAAACAAGGTGCCGGGCGATCCGGCGACAATCAAAAAATTGTAACCCAGGAGCTTTAGCAGAAAGCATGCCAAACGCTCGGGAGCAATCTTTCTATTTTGCCACAAGGAGATGCCGGTTTTAAGCAAAGAATTCGTCGATCAACGCGAGCACCACGATTGTGCAAAGACGATAAAAATTGCACTATTTTGGTGCAATCAAACAATTCAACGAGACGCAACGCACGGCAGCATGGGCTTTCAGCTGCTCAGCCAGGGCTTCTTCAGCTCGCTTGAGCGCCTCGCCGTTCTCGAAAAAGGCATGGCTCAGAAAAACCTCAAGCTCGACCTGTCCGTTCAAATAATGCAAAACCACCTTTTCCGGCTTCGGCAACCCATCCAGCAAAGGCTTCAATTCGGCCAGCAAGGCATCGCGGCCTGGCAAGCGGGCAGCAAAGATATCCGGATCCATATCGTCTTCCGGATCGATATGGACCAGCACGTCGAGCACTTCCGGATGTTCGCGCAGCACTCGGGCACGCGCCGACTCGGCAATGCGATGCCCCTCGGAAACGCTGATCCGCGAATCGACCTGAACATGCGCATCGACCAGCGCCTGATGCGCCATGCGGCGTGTCCGCAACTGGTGCAAGCCACGCACGCCGGGCGTTTCCAGCAGCGTCGCGCGAATTGCCTCGACCTGCGACTCATCCAGCCCGGTATCAATCAATTCCTTGATCGCGCCCCACGCCAGGCTGGCGCCCATGCGCAGAATCATGAAGCCCATCAGGGCCGCTGCCAGCAGATCGAGAAAGGACCAGCCAAGCAGCGCGCCGCCGATACCGACCACGACGACCAGCGCCGACGCGGCGTCAGCGCGGGTGTGCAGCGCATTGGCGGTGAGCAACTGCGAACGCTGACGCTCGGCCACCCGGATCAAGTAGCGGTACAAGCCTTCTTTGGAAATGACCGTGGCGATGGCCACCCATAAAGCCGAGTACTCGACGACCTGCAAGGCGTCGATGTGCTGCAGACGCATACCCGACTCCCACAGGATGCCGCCGCCGATCAGCGTCAATGAGGCGCCGAGCACCAGCGTTGCCGCCGTTTCCATGCGGGCATGACCGTAGGGATGAGCCTCGTCGGCAGGATGGGCGCTTTGCCGACTGGCGTAGATGACCAGAAAATCGGACAACAGATCGGAAAACGAATGCAGGCCATGCGCCACCAGCGATTGCGAATGCGCCAGCCAGCCGACAATCAGCTGGGCGATGGTCATCACCAGATTGACCGCAACGCTGACCCACGTCGCCTTCTGCGCCTCGGCCGCACGCTCGGCGAGGGATGTTGCTGCGTGCTGATGCTCTTGCGCCATGTTGTCTGCCCTATACTGTTGGCTTGCGATTTTAGCAGTTCAAAATTATGGGAAAGTTAACCGAGATACTGAATCTGGCCCGGGCCCGCGGCGAAGCGCTTGGCCGCCCCTATCAGGGCGAACTTACGCCCCAGGAGGCCTTCCAGGTGCTGCAACTGGCGCCCGGCGCAAAGATCGTCGATGTTCGGACCCGTGCCGAATGGGATTGGGTCGGGCGCGTCACCGGCACCGTCGAGATCGAGTGGAACCAGTACCCGGGCGGCGTGCGCAATCCGAACTTCGTGGCCGAGCTGAAGCGCCAGGTTGATCCCGAGGCGCTGGTCATGTTCCTTTGCCGCAGCGGGGTACGCTCGGTCGGTGCGGCGGCTGCCGCGACCGAAGCTGGCTACAACACTTGCTACAACATCCTCGAAGGATTCGAGGGCGACAAGGACGCCAACGGCCACCGCAACAACATTGGCGGCTGGCGCAAAGCCGGCCTGCCCTGGATTCAGGGATAATCCGCACACCAAGGGCAACTGCCTGCGAGGTGCAGTTGATACCCAAATACGGCCAATTTTCAGAGTACAGCATGCAAACAGCGACCATCTCCTTCGATCCATTCAACAGCCTCTCCGACGAAGCCTGCCACGAACGCATCCGCGCCGCCCGCGCCAAGCTCGGCAAGAAGGCCGTCATCCTGTGCCACCACTACCAGCGTGCCGACGTTTATCAGTACGCCGACCTGACCGGTGATTCACTGAAGCTGTCGCGCCTGGCTTCGCAGACCGACTCGGAATACGTCATTTTCTGCGGTGTGCATTTCATGGCCGAAGTCGCCGACATCATGACCGCGCCGCACCAGAAGGCCATCCTGCCCGACCTCGCCGCCGGTTGCTCGATGGCCGACATGGCCAACCTGGCCAAGGTAGAACGCTGCTGGCGCGAGCTGAACGAAGTGCTGAATGCCGAAGAGGAAGTCACGCCGGTCACCTACATCAACTCAGCGGCCGACCTGAAGGCCTTCTGCGGCGAACATGGCGGCATCGTGTGCACCTCGTCGAATGCCGGCACGATTGCCAAGTGGGCCTTCGAACGTCGCCCGAAAGTCCTGTTCTTCCCTGACCAGCACCTCGGCCGGTGGACCGGCCACAACATGGGTTTCGCCATGGATGAGATGGTCGTCTGGGACCCGGACCTCGAACTCGGCGGCCTGACGCCGGCCCAGATCAAGAAAGCCCGCATCCTGTTGTGGAAGGGCCATTGCTCGGTTCACCAGATGTTCCAGAAATCGCACATCGATGCCTTCCGCGCCAAGTATCCGGAGGGCAAAGTCATCGCCCACCCGGAATGCAATTTCGAAGTCTGCGCCGCGTCGGATTACGTCGGCTCGACCGAACACATCGTCAAGACCATCAAGGAAGCGCCGGAAGGCACGCGCTGGCTGGTCGGCACCGAGCTGAACCTGGTCGATCGCCTGGCCAGGGAAGTGCTGCCGCAGAACAAGATCGTCCAGTTCATGGCCACCACCGTCTGCATGTGTTCAACCATGCAGCGCATCGACCCGCAGCATCTGGCCTGGACGCTGGAAAACCTGGCCGAGGGCAAGGTGGTCAATCAGATCGCCGTCCCCGAGCACGAGGCGAAGCTGGCCAAGCTGGCGCTCGACCGCATGCTGGCGATTTCCTGACCCCATGAATCAACCCGCGCTGCACATCACCACCTTCAACATCCACAAGGGCTTTTCGCAGTTCAACCGGCGGATGATGGTGCATGAGCTGCGCGAGCGCCTGCGCGACCTGAGCCCGGATATCGTCTTTCTGCAGGAGGTGCAGGGCCTGCATCTGGGCCATGCCGAGAACCACGATGACTGGCCCGATTCGCCGCAGCATGAATTCCTGGCTGAAGATGTCTGGGCGTCTTCCGCCTACGGCCGCAACATGATTTACGACCACGGCCATCACGGCAACGCGATCCTGTCGCGCTTCCCGATTCTGCACTCGCACAACCAGGACGTCACACACCTCCAATTCGAGAAGCGTGGCCTGCTGCATTGCCGGATCGAACTGCCGACCGGACCGGCGGCGCATTGCGTCTGCGTGCACCTCTCGCTGTTCGGCTATTCGCGCCGTCGGCAAATGGAAGCGCTGGCCGATTACCTCGACAAAATGGCCGAACCGGACGCACCGCTGATCATTGCTGGCGACTTCAACGACTGGAGCAACCGGGCCGGCGAGCATTTGCTGCGCCGCCTGAAGCTGCACGAAGTCTTCAGCGGCCCGAGCGGCCATCCGGCGCGCAGCTTCCCGGCCGCCATGCCGATGTTCCGCCTCGACCGCATTTACGTGCGCGGCTTCGACATCCAGCGCACCGAAGTCCATCACGGCCTGCCGTGGTCGAAAATTTCCGACCACGCCGCGCTGTCGGCCTATCTGGCCAGGCATGGCCGCTGAGTTTCTGCCGGGCAACCGGCTGACACTGCTCAATTCGGGCGACGACTATTTCCCGGCCCTGCTCGCCGCCATCGATTCGGCCAACCTTGAAATCTATCTGGAAAGCTATATCTTCGCCGACGACGAAATCGGCCATGAAGTCGCCGGTGCGCTTTGCCGTGCCGCCCAGCGCGGCGTGCAGGTCAGTGTTACCGTCGACGGCTTCGGCGCGAGCAATTTTGCCGCCGACTTTCTGCCCCGCCTAACCGAAGCGGGCGTTCGTGCCTTGTTCTACCGGCCGGAAATCGGGCGCTTCCATATCAAACGTCATCGCCTGCGCCGCCTGCATCGCAAGCTGGCCGTCATCGACCACCGGATTGCCTTCGTCGGTGGCATCAACATCGTCGATGACAACAATGCGCCGGAAGACATGCGCCCCCGCTTTGACTACGCCGTGTCGATCGAAGGCCCGACCCTGCAGCAGGTGCATCACGCCGTACGGCACATGTGGGAAATCGTTTCCTGGGCCAGCCTCAAGCGGCGCTTCCGGCTCAGCCCGGTCTCTTCCCCGCAATGCCAAGCAGTCGGCACACAGAGCGCCGCCTTCCTGATTCGCGACAACATCCGCCATCGCAACGACATCCTGCATGCTTACGTCGAGGCAATCGACAACGCCAAGGATGAAATCCTGATCGCCAATGCCTACTTCCTGCCCGGTGTGCGTTTTGGTCGCGCCCTGTACGCGGCCGCCAAGCGTGGCGTCAGGATCACCGTGCTGCTCCAGGGCAAGACCGACCACCAGTTGCTCCGTTACGCCACCCAGACGCTCTATGCGACCGCCCTCGAAACCGGCATCCGCATCTTCGAATACGAAAAAAGCTTCATGCACGCCAAGGTGGCGGTCATTGACAGCGCTTGGGCGACGGTCGGTTCATCCAACATCGACCCGTTCAGTCTGCTGCTCAACAAGGAAGCCAACATTGTCGTGCGCGATCCGCGCTTCGGCGGAGAGCTGAGAGACAGCCTGCTGAACGCCATCGAGCACGGCGCCCGCGAATTGCAGCCCGAAGAACTGTCCCGCCAGCCGTGGCACTCACGCCTGTTGCGCTGGCTGGCCTACGGCGTTGTGCGCGCCATGGTCGGTATCGCCGGGTACGGCCAGCATCACTGGCAAAACCAGGACACTAAGCCGGAACAACAATAGCCGGCTGACGGGGAACGGCCGCGAACGACCAGCCCTCTCTCGCCCAAGCCCAGACTTCAGCTACCGGAGCGCGGGCCAGTTCCGCCGGCACCCTCTGGCCAAGAAATCTGAGCGCCTGAACCAACTCACCCGCTGCGGCCTCGGGTCGCAATGGCGCCGCCCGGGTTTGCTTGGACAGTTTTTCACCGGCCGAGTTGGCCGCAACCGGCAAATGGGCGTAAGTCGGCGTGGCGAAATTCAGGCAGCGCTGCAGCCAGATCTGGCGCGGCGTTGAAGCCAGCAGGTCGGCCCCGCGAACAATGCTGGAAATACCCTGGAATTCGTCATCGACCACCACCGCCAATTGATAGGCGAACAGGCCATCGGCCCGGCGCAGCACAAAATCGCCGACGTCGCGTTCAAGCCGCTGGGCCACACGGCCCTGCACACGATCATCGAAAGCAATTTCGTCGTCATTGACCAATAGGCGCCAGGCTCGCACCGCCCGGCCGGCCGCCAAGCCAGCCCGGCAACTCCCCGGATAGGCCAGCCCGCCATCGACCGCCGGGCGCGTGGCTGAATCGGCAATTTCCTTGCGCGAGCAGGCACAGCCATAAGCCAGACCGGCACTTTTGAGTTGCTCCAGCGCGGCAGCATAGTCCTCGCTGCGGGTGCTCTGATACAGCACCGGCCCATCCCATTCGAAGCCGAAAAGCGCCAGCGTTTTCAGAATGGAATCGGCTGCCCCCGGCACGTTGCGCGGTGTATCGACATCCTCCATCCGGACCAGCCATTCGCCGCCTTGGGCGCGTGCATCCAGATAGCTGCCAACAGCGGCAACCAGCGATCCAAAGTGGAGCGGGCCACTCGGTGAAGGGGCAAAACGCCCGCGCGAGGTCAATTTCATGAGTTCAAAAAGCGGCTACGGGGCGGCCGTGACGGCCAACCCGGTCATTATCGCTCCGCCCGGATGAAGTCTTGAGCGAGCCGTCGCGATAAGTTGCGATGGCGCGATGGAAGACCGGTGTTTCCGCTGTTGGCGCACTGATTTATCCCTTGCCGAAAATCAGGATTGCTCAGCGCCCGAGCAGAGCCGATTCCGGCCATTGCCCTTGGCCCGGCATCGCGCCTGGTCAGCCATCGCATGGCCAGGGCTCAAATGAGCCGTTGATCATGACAGGAATCATTCGAAACAATTCGGTCACCGACGGATACACAGCATTACGTTTCTACTGACATCCATCGGTCAGGCAGGCGCGTTATTCGGCACAAGGCGCTGCAAATTGTTGTCAGCACCGAATACCGAACAAACCACCTACCCATTCAGGAGAATCAAAATGCAAGTTTCCAAAATCATCGTTGCTCTGACCGTTGCTGCTGGTTTCGCTTCCGCTTCTTTCGCCCAGGGTACTGCCGCCCCGGCCCCCCAAGCCGCTCCGGCTGCCAAGCAAGCTGCTCCGGCACCGGTAGCTGCCGAGAAAAAGGTCGAAGCCCCGAAAGCGGCTGAGCCGGCCAAGGTCGAGGTAGTAAACACCGAGACGCCGAAGGCCGAAGCCGCCAAGCCGGTCGAAAAGCCGGCGAAGGCCAAGGTAAAGGCTCACAAGGCTGAAAAGTCTGCCCCCGCAGCCGAAGTGAAGGCTGAAGCCAAGCCTGCTGCCGCCCCGGCCGCTGCTGCGAAGTAAGCGAATTTCTCCGGCTGACAGGGCTGGAGAAATGGGCTGATCGGAAAGTCCAGGAAAGGGTCCGCAGAGGTGGGCCCTTTCTGCATTCCAGCGCCTGGAAATGCGTGCTCGCCGCTACTCCACGGGGTCAGCAAATTCCTGGGCTACCTGGTAAAACTCGGCGTTCCGGGCCACAAATGCCGCGACGACCTCGGGATCGAACTGCGTACCGGCTTTCTGGAGGATGAAATCGCAGACTTCGGCATGGGTAAAAGGCTTTTTGTAAACGCGGCGACTGATCAGGGCGTCGTAAACATCGGCCAGGGCCATTAATCGACCGGCCAGAGGAATGTTCTCGCCCTGCAATTGATGTGGATAGCCGCGACCATCCCAGTGCTCGTGGTGGGACTCGGTCATTTGCCGGGCGTAATCAAGAAAACTTTGTTTCTCCGGGTGGCCGCTGCCGCCAACGACCCGGGCCAGCGCTTCGGCGCCGATCAAGGTGTGGGATTGCATGATTCCGTATTCGGCCTCGGTCAATTTCCCCGGTTTTTGCAGGATGCTGTCGGGAATGCCCACCTTGCCGATGTCGTGCAACGGAGCTGACTTGGCGAGCAACTCGATATCGAACGGCGTCAGAGATGCGTACCGGGGGGATGCCGCCAACTGCCTGGCCAGTATCTCGACGTAACGCTGCGTACGAAGAATGTGGCCGCCGGTTTCCTTGTCACGCGCTTCGGCCAGCACGGACATGGCGACGATGATCTCGTCCTGAGCATCGAGCAGATCCTGGGTGCGGAGACGCAATTTGTGCGCCTCGATGCCATATTTCAGCAAGCTCAAGGCAGTGCTGATCAAGACCAGCGCCAGCATGGGCAACAGCGGTGAAAGGTGGATGCCCTGACTGATCATCAGCTGGCGCGCCCCCCAATAGAAGCCGATCGTTCCGATGATCATCGTGACTGACGAAACGACGAATCCGGACCGGCTCAAGAGCAAGGTGGCGAGAAGGCCGGCCATCAGAACGCAGGCCAACTCCACCCCCCTAGCCCAATTCGGCCGCATGACGAAGGTGCCGGCCAGAATGTTGTCGATGACCGTGGCGTGCACATCCAGCCCGCTGACCGAGCCCCCCAAAGCGGTACGATGCTGGTCGCCGAGCCCCTTGGCCCAGGCGCCGACCAGAACGATCCGCCCACGCAGACTTTCAGGCGGCAATTCACCGCGCAGCACGCTCAGGGCGGAAAGCGGCTGATGCGGCATGCTGCGAAAATCGAGCAGCAGGTTGCCGGCCGCATCCAGCGGAATAGTCCGCTGGCCCCAGCGCAAAACGTTTTCCCCGTGATCGGTCAGCAGATGCAGTTGGCGCTCCTGCGAGGCGGCGAGCAGGGCCGCGAACGCCAGTGACGGATACTCCCGGCCATCCACGGCAAGCAGCAGGGGAACACGACGCAAGCTGCCATCGATATCCTCCTGGGCATTCGTAAATCCCTCGGCAGCGGCGGCTTTGGTCAGCATCGGCAGGCTGCGGATCTGGCCCGGAGGCAGGCGCCGGGCCGGGTGATTTTCTGCGGAGCGCGCCACCACCATGCCATCCGGTGCCGCGGGTGGCGGCCGAAGCTGATCCTGGTTGCCGGGCTGGACAAAATCCAGGTAATAACCCAGCACGACCGGGCTTTGCGCCATGGCCCGGGCAAGGCGTTGGGAATTGCTGTCCGTTTCGTTCGGCGAGGCCGCCGCGGCCGGTTCGACCAGATCCCGCCGGCGCTCCTGGCGAATCACCTCGGGAGAGGTTCTATCCGATTCCGGCATCAGGAAATCCAGCGCGATCACCCCGGCACCCAGGCTTTGCAAACGCTCAACCAGCATGGCCAGCCGATAGCGCGGCCAGGGCCACTGCCCAAAAGCCGCCAGGCTTTCTTCATCGATACCGACCAGCACCGGCTCGGCAGACTGCGGCGGCATGGCACGACTGGCCAGCAACTGGTCATAGACGAACAGATCGGCCTTTTGCAGCGTTACCGGCGGAAAGACTGAGAGCATGGCCACCGCCAGCGTCAGGCCGAATCCGGTGAGCAGGATCAGCAGCCGGCTCCGCCACCAGCCAGCGGATTCGGAAAGGGATTTATCCCTGGTGCTGCGCTCGGTCATGGCAGAAGGAAGCTTTAAACCCGGCAGGGCTCGCCTCTTTTAGTGGACGATGACCACGACGCGCCGATTGCGCGGCTCGGGCACGCCATCCGGCGTGGGAATAGCCGGATTGCCCTTGCCGTGGGAAGAGACCGAGATCAGCCGGGGATTGACGCCTTTTTGCTGCAACAAGGTTTTGACCTGCATGGCGCGGTCGAGCGACAAGGCATCGTTCACCTTGTCGGAGCCTGTCGCGTCGGTATGACCGGTAATGCTGACGCTGACTGCCCCTCGCCGTTCACTGGCGGCAACGACCGCTGGAATCAGCTTGAGCGAACTCTCGGTCAGCGTGGCAGTGCCGGTTTCAAACATCAGCGTGAAGGTCTGGGCCGGTGGCGGCTCGATTGCCAAAGCCTCGGCAAAGGTGCTGGCGATAAACGCCGGGTCGGCTGTGCTGACTGCCGATGGCGCGTTTGATCCGCCGCTGGTGCGCGTCATTTCGCCGGGGCGCTCCAGTCGCTGCTTGCCGCCGGAGGTCACCACCTCCGCCTTGCCGACGTGACCTTCGGGGTCCGCCACCAGAACGATGGTCTGTCCGCCACAGGCGCCCAGAAGCGCGGGGATCGCCGCGACCAGCACCAAGTGGCGAAGGCCGGCTGTTAGCGACGCCAGCACCGCTGTTGCATTTTGCTTAGCCATGACTACTCCTTGATCTGGACAAGCAGTTTGGTTCCGCGCACCGCGATGGTCGCATCCGGCGTCAGAACACGCGCTGAATCCGGCGCCAGTTTGACGATCTGCCCGGTGATGTAAGAGAAGCTTCCCTTGACCATCTTGATGGCCAGCGCGAATTTGCCCTGCTTCGGCTCAAACACGTATTCGTTCAGTGACAGTTCGCTGCCTGAGCCCAGGGAGACCGTCGTGTCATCCGTCAACACGATACCGACGGCTCCCGGCTTGCCGGTCCGGATCAGGTCATTGCGCTGAAGTGCCGCCCCCGCCGTAGCGGGCAGCGTTGTTCCGGCTCGCTGGATGAATGCCTGCCCGTCTAGGGTCTGGATATAACCGATCGTTTCTGTGCTTTGGTCCGCCAAGACTGGCGCCGACAACAGGATTGCGACAGAAAAAACACATGCCGAAGTTTTCATGACAGTGAACTCCAAGGGCCGCACATATCAAGCAGACTCATCCGGTGATTCCGTCATGGGTGGAGACGGGTCCAAAACCGAGTAAAGCCACTGTATCAAACTCGACCCCGGCCGGGGGAGTGCCGGACGGAAATGCCAAACAAATGTAGCGAAGGCGGCCCGCTTATTTCGCCGGCGGCCGGGAAGCTGCCTTCAACGCTGCCCGGCGCTTCAGCCAGAAAATCACCTCGTCAATATCCTCAGCCTCGTCCGCCCAGGACGCTGAGAACGCAGTAAAGTCGTCGGGATCGACCAAGGCGCTTTCGGCCAGCCGTAAAAAGCCGGAAAGCGCTTCGGGCACATGCAATTGTCTGACGGCAATGTTGAACGCCGGCTGGCAGCAATAAAAGATGTCGTAATAGAGATCGATCAGCCCGGCTGCAGGAACGACAGGCAGCCGATCAGCCAGCCCCTGGATGAACTCGGGCTCGGGCTGGTAGGCCAGCAGGTTGTCCAGTTCGGCCCGGACATCGGCGCTCTGCCTGTCCAGCCAGTCATTTATCCGAACATCCATCATGCGCTCCTGTGGCGAGGCGGCGTATCCACGGTGCCATATCGGCGCGCCGCATCCACCGCCAGACCCGCCCCGATGCTGCCAAACAGGTCGCCCTCGACCACCCTGGCCTGTGGCATCAAAGCCGAGATACGGCGGCGCAGACTGGGGATTCCGCTTGAGCCGCCGGTAAAGAAAATGGTGTCGATGCCGGCTGCTGCCAGCCCTGCCTCGGCCAGCAGACGGGAGACCGCGGCTTCGACTTTTTCCACGAGCATTCCCGTCGCCAGATCAAACTCAAGGCGCGTCAGCGTCTTTTGCTCGCCCGGGGCAAAGCGCTCCAAGGGGAGGGCTGCTGTCTCACCATCGGAAAGGGCGATCTTGGCCTGTTCGACTTGATGCGCCAGCCAGTGACCGGCCCGCTCCTGGATCAGGGCCAGCAGACGATTGAGGCTTTCCGGCTCCAGGGCATCGAGGAGCAGACGCTGCTGCTCGCTCCACACCTGGCGGGCGTAAGCGAAATTGATCGTGTGCCAGGTGGCGAGGTTGAAGTAGATGCTGGAGGGAATTTCCCGACCGCTCTTGAGTCGGCTGCGGTAGCCCAGCAAAGGCATGGCAGTGGCCAGACTCAACTGCTTGTCGAAATCAGTCCCGCCGATATGGACCCCGGTGTTGGCCAGCACATCGCTCCAGCGCTCCACCGCCCGGGCTCGCGCCGGAGAAAGGCGGACAATGGAAAAATCGGAGGTTCCCCCACCGATATCAGCCACCAGCACCACTTCTTCATGCGCCAGCGTGGTTTCGTAGTGAAAGGCGGCGGCAATCGGCTCGTACTGAAAACTGACCTCGCTGAAACCGACATCACGGGCAATATCGGCCAGCGTCTGCTCGGCCAGGCGGTCGGCCGCAGGATCATCATCAACGAAGAACACCGGCCGCCCGAGAACCGCCTGCTCGAAGCCACGGCCACCTTGTGCTTCGGCCCGTTCCTTCAAGGTGGCGATGAACCGGGTCAGCAAGTCACGAAATGCGACGACCGTGCCCTGAACCTCGGTGCGACCGTCAATCAGGCTGCTCCCCAGCAAGCTTTTTAGGGAACGCATCAGGCGGCCCTCATACCCGTCGAGATACTCCCTGAGCCCGGCCCGGCCAAAACTCACCGAACTCTCTTCGGCATTGAAGAAAACGACCGAAGGCAGCGTTGGCCGGCTGTCTTCCAGCGACAACAGGGTCGCATGCCCCGGCCTCAGCCAGCCAACGGTGGAATTGGATGTGCCGAAATCGATACCACAAGCGCGGGCGAAAGAAGAGTGAGACATCGGAAGGAATTGCAGAAGGGGCGGCGATACTACGTGGCCGCGGCGACGCTGTCCAGAATGAATTCTGGCTGGTTTGCTGATGCAACAGTGAGACTTTAGAAGCCCCAGACCGTTCCCCCAACGAAGGAACCCCCCTCAGTGTCGGTTTTCATTGAGTAGCAAAGTGCTGCCTCTTGTAATTCAATACGATAGTGGAAAACAAACCAGAGCCCTCTGAACTGGTTTCTCAATTAACTCTGAATTTTCACCAAACTCTGTCACTTAATTCTGAATTTTCACCCTAAGCTGAAGAATTTCCAGATGGGTTTCGATTACTCAAAGAAGCTCCACAAGGAAAATGGACAAGTTCTTGCGAATAAAACTGATACAACGGGGCGCTGGGGGAAATCACTATTTTTTGTAGCCCCGGTCAAATTCAGCAACATCTGAATAGTTACGAAGACATATCGGGCTTGCGGCAGCAAACGCGTCACTCGGCCTCAAACGGAGATAGTCGAGAACGTAAGGAAGCACAGCCCGTCGTAACTTGAGCTCAACGAGATAACCCCCATCCCCATCGGGTTTCATCCCATATTCACGAGCGGTCACTTCCGCTTGACCACAAGAGAGCCCCTTGGCAGTCGCAATATGCAAGCTAACTAGCTCAAACCAATCCTCATCTCGCGGCCCCCTCTCAAATGTGGATGTTTCTCTAGCGCTTACAAAACGTGCGAGGGCCAAATCCCTATAAGCTTTGTGACGACCATCCCATCCTCGAACCAACCAGCGCAGACCTGTAAAAATTAGAGCATGCGGTACGAAGTAGCGACTTACAGGCTCCGGGGTTGTCAATGACTGATAACTCACCTGAAGCGCTGTCTCCCCTGTAATGCAGCGGCAAATCGCCGCAAGCAACTCTCGGTCGATTGCGACGGCAAAAGGAGGCATCCCGTCGACGGGAAGCGCAAAGCCAAGCAAGCGTCCGCGCTCCTGGTCGGGCAACCAGGCAGTTGCAGCAATTGTAGTCAGCAGATTCGCAGGATTATCAATTGCGAAGATTGGTTTGAACTGCTTCGTTGGACGGAAACACTTCTCCGCGATGTCATAGCTTAGGTTCTGAGGTGCCATCGCTCGATATCGCTGAAAATCAAGCGATACGTGGCTAACACTTACACCAAACGTAGAGGCCACTGCACGTCGACCAATACGGCCGACCCACAGAGCAGCTCGCTCGATGAACTCAAGTCTCCTCAACTGATCTGGAGATGGTGCGGCATCTGCGCTTTTTCGCGGCCTGCCACGCTTTACTGCATCCACAGTCGGCTCGCGCTCCACGGAAAGTGTTCTCGACACAGTATTAATTTAATGACATGTAATATTTAAAATGATATCATTATTTTAATACACACTAGCAACAAAGAGCTGCATACGCCAAAGTTAGAAAATGGATAAGCGACCAGAATCTCTCGGACCTTGGGTCGCAGAGCTCGGCTACGATAGAGTAGATGGGGCACTGGTGCGCGGTGGCGCCCAGACAGTAGACCTTCACCCATTTGCACCAGAACTTCGCGCAATTCTGACGCCAAATTACGGCCTTCCCGCGCAAGCGGTGTTTTGCGTCGACCGGGTGCCAACCGTGTGCCTACTCGACCAACAACAGCTTAGTTCCGACCCTCAAGTTCGGCGCAACGAATTGCGTCAATTTTGCGAGCGCCTATGGAATCAGAATCTGGCTCGTGTAGTACTCATTACCGACACCAACTCGCTTGAGGCATGGTCAGTCGACAACCCTAACGCCACTCCCTTGCTCTATTCGTCACAAGAGCGCGAAGAGGCGACTCGCGCGTGGTCCGTTTCCGGTTTGCTTGGCGGAGAGGCCCTAAATGGCCGTGACGATTGGTTTGATCCCCACAAGCGCGTCGACAAGGTTCTGCTAGATAACATTATTGTGTTGGTTGAGAACCTTGTGCGATGTGACCTTGATGCGTCCGCCGCTCGTAGACTGGTGGCTCGGCTCATCTTCATCACATACCTCGAAGATCGCGGGATTGTCGGCGAAACCTACCGGTCACAACACCATGTCCGGCCTTTGTTCGATGTCATCCGCGAACGCGATAGCACGGGGCTGCGCAAGCTGATCAAGCGCCTACGTACGGATTTCAACGGAGATTTTCTTACTTCTGCCGACAGTGAGATTGGTTGGGAAAATCTTTCCCACGATGCATTTGACTGGATTTCCAAGTTTCTTAGCCAGACAACACTTCGCACTGGACAGGCCAGTTTCTGGCGATATGATTTTAGCCAGATCCCAATCGAGCTAATTGCCGGCATTTACGAAACCTTTCTGGCCACCAAGGAGGCCGGGGAAAATCAACTGCCTTCCGAAAAGGAGAAACGCAAACGAGGCGCCTATTACACACCGCGTCTGCTTGCCGACTGGGTTGTTGATCTAGCTATTCAGGATCGAGACGTACTGAGCGAGTACATCTTCGACGGCGCATGCGGTTCGGGAATGTTGCTGACTGCAGCTTTCCGCCGTCTTATTCGCGCCTTCGAAACCCAAAGCGCGCGCAATGGTTTGCCTGCCGAAGCTGACTTCATAACTCGGCGCAACCTGCTCACGGAGCATATCTTTGGTGGCGACATAGATGAAGACGCCTGTCAACTAACTGCCTTCAGTCTATATCTTGCACTTCTAACCGATTTGAATCCGCGCGATCTCGCAGAGCTGCGCAGAGGGGGCCATAAATTACCGAGCCTCACGCACAACATTAGGCGAGGTGCAGAGGGCGATTTTTTCTCTAACGCCAGTGAAATCGCGAATTGCAAGCAGTACAGCATTTTCCTGTCAAACCCACCTTGGCGCGAACTAACAGCGAATGAGCCTGCGGCCGAAGCGATGCGCTCTTGGCAGTTGCGACAAAAAAAACCGAGACCGCACGTACCGAAGCGTCAGATTGCAGCAGCATTTGCTTTGGGCGCTGCCGACACGCTCAAACCTGGCGGAAGAGTCGCACTTATCCTGCCGGTCAATCCATTTGTATCAGCAGATCCTACGCAACGCGATTTCAGAGCACACTTGCTCGGCAGGTACCGCATTGAAAAAATTATCAACTTCGCAGATATGCGTCGACTGATATTCGCTGACGCAATTCACCCATTCGTTGTGCTAATTGCACAGGCACGCCCGCCCGAAGAACGCTTCACCAGTGTGGAAGCCGAGAGTTTTGAGTACTGGACTCCAAAGACAGATATTTCACTTGCTTTTGGTCGCCTCGCAGTACATGGCGGTGATCGCGAAGACCTATCCGCCTCTATGCTTATCAGCGATGAAGCGCAACTCGCAATTCGTTACTGGGGCTCGAAAACAGACATTGCGTTACTACAAAAACTCAAGCGCTACGGCTGCATTGGCGACCTTGTGCAGGACGGTTGGCTAGATGCAAAGGGGTTTCATGCACGTGACGAGGACCGACGTCGCCCGGAGGAGACTTGGTACACGGAGGTCCCTGACTGGATGGCAACAAACCGCTTCCTCCCCACCACTGGACTAACCAGAGACTTACCGTTTGTACCGAAATCAGCTCTCCGCGACTTTCCCTTCGATAAGATTGCTCGTATCACCCCCAAACGCCTTTTCGAGGGGCCGCGAGTCCTCTGGACCGATGGAGCTCACCCTGAAGATGGCGTCAAAGCAGCGTATGCAGAAATGCTGTTTACGTATCAACACTCGGTCGCTGTATTGTCAGCGCCAAACAATCTCGATGGCCGACTAACAGCCCGCTTCCTTACCGCCTATATTCGATCCCCCATGGGCCTTTGGCTCCTGCTACTCCTGAGTAGCAGTGTTGCATCTGAACGCCCAAAATTGCATGTTTGCGAGGCTATGGATTGGCCATTTTGGTCACTTGAGCGACATCCAGAACCAGCTCATGCCCGCTGTGTTATGGAGGAAACAGATAGGTTGCTTGCGGTAGTAGAAGAGAGCAACGAAATATTCCAAACACACGAATGGGAACAACTACAGCCGCAGCTTAACGCACTCGTTTACTCTTACTTCAAGCTAACGGTCGATGAGGTTGCGTTGATTGAAGAGCTTGCGACACTGGTGGGACCAGCTTTACAGCCAACTAGCTTGCGCCACCGCGCGCTGATGAGACCGCTACGCCAAGCACCTACCGCCGAATTGATGCACAACTATTGTGTAGCTCTCACTCAAACACTTGAAAAGTGGCGCGATGCGACCGGTGGCGAAGGAGAAATTCATGCCGCAACTTGGACTGGCCACAGTGTCCCGCTGGCAGCTGCAGTCCTTACACTTGGTGGCAATGCTCCCAATGATCGATACGGCGATGATTGTTTAATCGAGGAGCTTAGTGCTGCGTTGCGTCGTGCGGCCGATTTGCCTGCGGAAACCCTCCTAACAATACCAGACCTTGCGATTGTGGATGGCAATCGCATATTCCTGATAAAGCCTATGATTGCGCGTTTTTGGATGCGACGATGCGCTATCGAAGATGCGAATCGCCTCGCGATGCAATTCCAAAGCCTTTCTAAATCACGGACGTAAAAGTGACGCGATTGCTTGGGCTCCACAAAGCATCAGACTGGACATGGGTTGTGCGGCGCCCACCGGCCGCACAAATACTCGAATATCTCGTCAATAAGTGGCTGGATTACGAGACAAAATACTCCGGAATTGGAGAACCATTCGCCAGCCGTAACGAGCCTGCGCTAACGGAAGGTTTGGCCGCGTATCTCGATGCCGAGTATCAGGCAGGGGCTCAACCTTTTGACGGAGAATTCTTCGCCGAACTGAACCACTACGATCTACTGCCCGATGGCAAGCGGAGCATTATTGGCCGATCGGACATTGAGTGGCGATTATCTGGTGCCCCAAATTTCATAATCGAATTCAAGGTCATCGGTGGCGGCCGTCCCGCCAAGGCATATATCACTGATGGGATGATTCGCTTTGTGGATGGCAGGTATGCACCGAAAGCGGCGGAAGGGGCAATGTGGGCTTTTTTTCGGCCAAACTCAACAGAAACTGTAACCGATATTGAAGCAATCATCGATGAACATGTAGCGCACCTACGGTGTCAGCCCGAAAATGGAATGCATCGGATTTCGCCTTCCGTGCTGGCGCCCAATATTGCGAGCTTTGACTCCGTTCACGAACGAGTTCATCCGGCGATTTCTATTCGCTTAGCACACATTTTTGTTAGCATTTCCGACAAGTCAATGCTGCTCCCAAATCCTATCAAATAAAGAGACAGCGATGGGGTTTTCGTGCTCAAGACATTTTTGCGCCACTTCCTTGTTGTTCTTGTTCCGGTTTGCTCAAGAATACATAAGGCGATATTATCGAATCAAAGCAAGCCTCCGGTGTGACCTCTGCGCAAGCATGCCCCCGGGGGCATAGTCTTTTCTGGGCCGCCGCTACACACGCGATAGCCTACCGCCTGACACTAGGCGCAGCAGGTTATCTGTTACTTTAGTATCCCGACTCTGCTCGCAGGTAGGCGTTGCGGATCGCGCGGGCGTCCGATAAGGCAAAGTGCGGTTTTTGATCCGGATGGCGCAGGAAAAAGGCCGCCATTTCATCGTTGAACAAATTGCGCTGCGTGCCGTTTGTAAAGTTGTCCGGGGTTTTCTGAAAACGCCAGTTGCCTGGCATGGTTTTGCCGAGCGAAGTGAAGGTCTTATTCAGTATCTTCTGGTCCCAATTAGAATCGGCAATGAACAGGAAATCGCCACCTAAGTTGCGGAGCCAATCGGTCAGCGAGGAAAGAAAGTCAGCCGTTGAAATCGGGGACAAGGACAGTAGAGGCAAAACCGTTGCCTTCACAAAATCATTGCAGGCGTCTTCTTCGTAATCTGAAAGCTCGGCGTAAAAGTGATCACCCGATTGGGTAATAAACCCCGCAGAGATCAACGATGCTGAACTGCTCAGATCGGTGAATTCACAGTCGAAGAAAAGTAATGTGATCATCTTTATCAATTTCCGTGACATAAAACTGGTTTCGATAGGCAATTCTCTTCGGAAATATTTCCTTGAACGGCAGAGGAGCCAATCACTTCTACATTGAGCACGAACGTTCTCAGGGAATGATCGGTCGTGGATTGTCTAGGTTAGTAGGTGTGACAAGGCTCTCCAGCATCCTCTCTGCGGCCATTACCAACCAGCTGGTCGGCAATCCAATTCCATAACAAGGCGCTTGACTGTATCGCATTGGGGCGAACTCCTCCGCTTTCAGCTTAAGCATCAATTGGCGTTCCAAAGCACTACCGATCCGCTGGCAACCAGGGTAACTCGCTATGCCTTTCAATAGGACCATCGCACCTTCGCGTGCCCTGCCGAAACGAAGGCCGTCTCCGATCTTCACGGCCTCATCTGTAAGCAGCGCGAGGGCGCAGAGCGAATCTACCCCCGGATTTTCCAACAGCATTTGGATTTGACGCTTCCCGCCATAGCGACGCGTCCAGCCCATGGTTAATCCCTGTCGTTCAAATAGCTGGGACATGATTGGCTCTGGCAATCGCATCATCGACAAATGAATGAGCGCTAGGTCGTTCAGCGGAACGTTGATCTTGCGCCGATGCCGAAGTTTGGACTGGCCTCGGTTTATCGCTCGCCATTCCTGAACCAACGTCACATCCCCTCGACGTGCAGCGTCGGCAATCCAGGGTTCTGGAATTTTCCGGAAATGTGCATCCCAGAATATCGCCGATTCAACCTGTCCAAACAGCCAGTCGAATATCGGGTGGAAAAAGGCCAGCGATGATCCGGGAAATTCAAGTTCGGCGGCCAGCAGCCAAGGGGCTATCACAGACCTCCCCAAGCGAGGTTCAAACGCAACGGCACGATGCAGGCGGAAATAATCGCGCACCAGATCGACTGAAGGAGGAGTGAGTCCTCTTGCCTCGTATTGCCGCTCACGGATTCGCCGCTCCAGCCGGACCATCCCCAGACCTGTCTCGGCCCGCAGGCGATCGATGAAATAGCCTGATCGCAAATACAGCGAAGGTTGTGCAATTTTTGCCGATGACAAATCGTTTCTCCTGCGATTTATGGGGGGAAATTGCACCCTATTCCCGGGGACTGGCAACTGATATTTGTTGACTCACTTGTTTCCATTGTCAGCCATGTCGCCCCAACCCCATCCTGAGACCTTTCCGAAAATCCTCGTCACCTTGAGGAAGGCTCGCGGCTTGTCGCAAAAGGCGCTGGCCATTTCGGCAGGCATGGATCAATCCTACGTAGCCGGACTTGAGAATGGCAGGCGTCCACCACCTAGGGATCGGCAGATTGCCAGATTGGCTCAGGCCCTGCAGGCCAGCCAGGAAGAACACGCCCGTCTACTGGAAGCCAAAACGGCTGCATTGCTTGCCCGCGTATCCGCGGAGGCGGGTGGCCCGCATCGGGACATGCTGGCGCAACTGATCATGATCGCAAGTCGCTTGAGTGCCACCGACCTCGCGATACTGGACCGGGTCGCCGGAGCCATGTGTTCCTCATCCAACATTTCGACATGCGAGGAGAGACATATGAGCCCGTAAAAAAAACCGGCCTGCGAGGGCAGGCCGGCTCTTTCCCTATGAGGGGTACTGCGGATCGACAACTTCAGTATCGCCCTCCACCAAGGCCAGGTCAACGCCCTTCGTTGGATGGAAGAGAGTCCTATTGCGCCTCGTCGGCCATTCCGCCGAATCCCCGAGTCCGTTTTCGTCAGGATGGTGTCGGCAGCACTAGCTGCCTCAACACGCCTGTGAACGATCAATCCGATCTTCAAGCGCAAGGACCATCATGGAACCTTCCAATCGCAAAATCATTTCCCGCTCCCCCTCGCGAACGGTCCGGATCATCAACCTGCCTGGCTTGCTGCAGACCCCGGTTGCCGCCGAATCCTCCCTGGAGGCCGATTACGTACACCGGGCCGCCCTGGTTCCCCAGACCAGTGCGCTGCTGGCACAACCATTCCGCCTACCCGTCAGCCCCCAAGGCTATACCCCGGACTACCTGCAGACATTTTCGAACTCGACCTTGAAAGCCGTCATCGAGATCAAAATCGAACGCAAGCTGGCCGACTACAAATCCTTGTTCGACAGTGCCGCTGCCTTTCTGCGTGATAAGGGCTACACCTTCTACGTGGTCACCGAAAAGGTATTGCGCCGTCATAACATTGACCTACGCACCAAGCGGATTCTGCGATACGCCAAGGCAATCTTCCCGCAACCGGATTGCAAGCACGTCGAGCAACTACTGGCGGAGTACCCCGAAGGTCTCCCCATGGGAACACTGCGCCGCAAGGCCCGCATTAGCCTTGAGCTCATCCTGCATCTGATCGCTACCAAGCGAATCTCGACTGGCCATCGCCTTCTGCTCGACGACTCGGTTGTCGTCAGGCAGCCGCCCAAGCCGGGGAGCTACGCCGACAACCCACTAGAGGAAGCACTCGGCATAAAGCCCTGGAAATCGGCCACCCAATCCTGAACCAAGCTCCCTCCGCATCCCTTCTAGCAATGCGAGGGAATCATTCAATCGGACAATTACATGCGAATCACATTTTCCGCAGGCCTCGTCCTGCGCCATGGACAACGGACACTGGAACTGATCCGCCAACTCAATCCCGACGAATATCAGTTTGAAGACTGTCTCACCCGTCGGCCCATCGTTCTCAGCTGCGCGACCCTGACCAAGCGAATCTGGGACAACACCTACGAAGTGCTGGTCGGCACCAACACTTCATCGAAAGAGCCTGGGGTGCCCCTGGCTCAGCCAAATTTGATCGACCTGCGTTCACTTAAGGATGAGGTACGCACCGGCATTGAGCGTCGGATGCATTACGTCAAGGCAGCCCAAAAAGCTCATATCGGACGAGGACAGCGCGCGCGTATCGAAAAGCTGATTCCAACCGTTGCCACGCGCATCAAGGACGAGAAGCCGCCATCGGCCAGCTCGGTGATGGCGTGGATCCGCAGTTACCAGAATACGAATCTCAATCCTCTCGCGTTGCGCAACGGTAACACCATGCGCGGCCCTCACCGCCGCACTCACCCTTTGATGGATGAAATCGTCAAACGCAACATCATCAAGGAATACCTGACCCGGTCACGCAATTCCTTGCAACACACGCTTCGCTTCATCCTCCGGGAAGCGCGGCGGCTGGTTGAACAGAAAAAACTGGAAGAATCGGAAGCCGTTTTCAGTTTATCGAGCCTCTCACGGCGCGTGAGGGAAATCGACCTGTTCCGACGGATCGCCGCTAGGGAAGGGCATGCCCGAGCCCGGATGGTTTGTCGGACGGTCATGGATGGTGCCGGGGCCGCTTACCCTTTGCAGAGAGTCGAAGCCGATCACACCCCCCTTAACTGGGTCGTGGTCTGCGACCGGACTGGGCTCCCCCTAGGTCGCCCATTGCTAACGGTCATTATCGATTCCTATAGCAATTACGTACTCGGCATCTACATCAGCTTCTATGGGGCCGGGATTTCCTCCCTTAGCGGCGTCCTGCGCAATGCAATCATGCCTAAGGATCAGTTCGTGTCCGGACTTTCCCTCCAGCACCCCTGGCTTGCCAGCGGCGTACCGGACGAAATCATCGTAGACAACGGCCTTGAATTCCACGCCTCGGTCTTCAAGCTGATGGCTTGGGAACTCGCTTCCGACCTGACCTATTGCCGCGTCCGCACACCGTGGCTGAAACCTCACGTCGAGCGCTTTTTTGCGACGCTGGACCATCTCTCGCTCAACCGCGGTCGCATCCACAAGCGTGTCGCGAACGTGATGAACATCGACCCACGCAAGGATGCCGCCATCAAGTTCTCCGATCTTGTTAAAGGTCTGGTGATGTTCGTAACCGACGTCCATCCCTTCGAGATCAACGAGCGGAAGCTGGCACGCCCCTACGATCTCTTGATGGAGGGGCTGGAATACTGCCCCCCTGCTTCGTTCCCGCTCAGTTTCGACAACCTGCGCCTGACGACTGCGCTGTCGAAAACAACGACGCTGGGCCCTGGCGGCATTGAGTTGCGTGGGCTGCCCTATGGACGTCAGGAATTGCTGCCCTTACGCAAACGCTATGGCCAAACGTTCAAGGTGCAGGTGAAGTGGGATCCCGACAACATGAGCCACATTTGGGTTCGCCATCCGGAAGAGGAGGGCTGGATTCAAAGCCCATGCCGCTGGTTCGAGTACGCCAATGGCCTGAGCTGGAACCAGCATCTGATCATCCGGAACTTCACCCGGCGCGAATTGAAACTCAAGGGGGCTCACGAAGACCTGATGCAGGCGCACCTGCGTCTCCACGACTTCTGGATGGAGGCCACCTCCTACAAGACCAGTGCCGACGCCAAACTGGCCGCCAGGTTTTCTGGCGCCACTTCCGCCAAGGTCATGGAGCCCCCATCAGATCCCGACAGTCCCGAACGCATATCGACGACAGCCATCGCCGACATCGAAATCTCTCAGGCCCAGCCTTCCATTCCCGACTTTGAATCCTTCGTCATGCCATGAAAAACAACGAATTCAACTTTATCGACATCGATGACCCGGTCGAAGCCGAGGAACGCCAAATCAATACCCGCCGCCTGGCGGAATATGGGGCTGAAGCGTTGCGAGTAGGCAGCCAGGTCGAAAGCCTGTATGTCACCTATTCCGAATTCAAAGCAGCGCTGGCCGCCTGCGACCGAATATTCAGCCTATCCAAGATACTGGAAACACCACAGGGCATGATCATCACGGGACCTCCGGGCTCCGCGAAGACATCGCTTGCCCAGTATTTCATCGCTTCATTGCCGCCGAGTGACCTGTTTGAAACTGGCTTCGGCGCCATCTTCCTTCGACTGCGGGTCGCCCCTACCCAAGGGCACATCATTTCGGCCCTCCTGCATGCGTTGAAATATCCGTTCACGCAAATTCGACGAGGGAGAACCTACGCTATGCGTGACATCTCCTTTGAAGCCCTGCGCCAGCGCGGAACCAAAGTCGTTTTTGTCGACCAGGGGCATTGCCTGGCAACTCAAGCACGGCCACGCCATTCCGACGTTCTGGAAAGCGGCGCTTCGGATACGCTGCGGGAAATGATGGAGGAGACGGGCGTTGGCCTGATTCTACTGGCCGACGCCAGCTTTGGCGGGCTGCAGCACGTGGACCGTGCGCTGGATGACCGGATCACGGTCCGGATGGATTTTTCGCATTTTTCTGATGACAACGAATGGAAGGGATTCCTGAGCGCTTTCGTCAAAGGAATTCCGGCCATTGATCTCTCGATTCTGAACGTCCCAGATATCGCCACACTCACGCATACGGCAACCAACGGCAACCGCAGATCCTTCCGCCGCCTCATCGTAGAAACCGCGATGCTCGCCACCGAATCGAAGGTCAGCGCAGTTCAGGTGGAGCATCTTCGGAAAGCGTTCGACACGGTCAACGGTAACGCGCCTGGCAGGAGCAATCCGTATGCAGCGTGAACCACTATCCCCCCTCCCGGTCCGACTTGCCCCAGGCGACGACGAGTCAATAATCAGCCTGCTTTATCGAACGGCACAAGCGAACGGCATGGATCTTCAGCATCTCAGGCAGTGGCTCGGACTGCCGTACTGGGTGCCGTTGCCAACGCGAAGTTGTCCCGCACTGGCCTGGATATCGGGCGTTTCAACCGCCTGGCTGGCGCGGCGAGCCATCCAGACCACGCTGCTTAGCGGCGCGCAGCGCTATTTGTTCATGGACCATGAGTTTGGGAAGGGTTCCATCAACTTCGCCTGCCGGGCACGCATTTGCCCTTTCTGCGTAAAGCGTCAGAAATATACGCGCGCTGCTTGGCAACTCCGCACTATCTGCGGCTGCGTCGAACATGCATGCATCCTGATGGACAGTTGTCCGGTATGTGGCGCGCTATTGGATTGGCAACGTCCGGCCATCGATATCTGCCGCTGCGGTCGATTCTTGACTGCTCCCGCTCAGCAGCCGCCGCCGCTGCCAGAGAGGGTATCGAACTGGATTCGCTGGAATGAAGCCCGCCTGAAAAACCCCGAGACGACGATTCCGGCAGAAACCTTTGGCCTACCAAAACTGCTCTCAACGCTGTCGATCGATGGAGCTTTACGCTTTGTTCTGTCCATTGGACTGCACCCACATCCCGCGGCTTTGGAGCATGCCGATGATCGCCGACATTTGAGCAGCGAGGGTACCTGTGTACAGGTCGGGCGAGCGCTCGAGCGTCTTACCGCCATAGGCGATCAACTGGGTAATTTGGCATCGCTGGGTCCGCTTGCTCACCAACCGGCTCTGGAACGCTTGCGTTCACACGGCATTTCAGAAAGTGATCGCCGCTATGCGGCTTGGCTACTCGCCACGTTGCAGGGAGGCCGTGACGCTGCAAGCGGAAGCGGGCGTCGTCAGCGGGGCCAATTGAGCTTATTCGAATGACTACGGGGAGAACGTAATGACAAACTTCCTGGTCAACGTGCCGGAACCCCAATTGTTCGAGGCAGCTAGTTCCTGGTTGAGCCGCTTGGCATTGTCACAAGGGATCAGTCTGACAGAACTGATGGCGTTTCTTCACCTCGACCCACGCGATCGCATGCATCTGGACCGTGACCTGCGTGACGCTCGCCTTTCCGAATTGCGGGCGTTGTGCAAACTGCCACAAACGGTACTCCAAGTGCACGAAAGAATCGCGTGCTCGCTGGAGAAACTGGATCCGGAGCGACTTGTTGGCTTCCTCAACATGTCCGAATCCAAGGCCATTTTTCGTTATTGCCCTGCCTGTCTCCGGGAAATGAGGGTGCCACATGTTCCGATCCATTGGCGATTCATAGCCTGGCGCTGGTGCCCGATGCATGATTGCCTAATGGAGGAGGTCTGCCATCATTGCGGCCGAGCGCAACACAGCCCTGTCGACCTAGCCATTGCCGATAGCGGGAAAAGTGGCTTTCCATGGTTCAGCCGATGCCAGCATTGCAGTCGTTCGCTGGGCGAGGCCATTCCTATTTCTGCGCGCGAACTGTCTCATGCAGAACGCTACGTGCTAGAGCAAGGGCGAGCTTTTTTGGCGTCAATGTTTCATGGACACTACAGAAATGGGGGCATTGGCGCCATTTCTGACTTGGTCAATCTCAGCTCACACGTAAGATTGAAGACGTTTTCTCAGGAATTGAAATTCCTGTCTCCAGCGTGGAGAAGGGAATGGATGTCTGAAAATGGTCGTACGCCCCGCAATTTCAACCTGTTCTGATGAGATCTTAACCGGATGCTTCGGCAAGTTCGTTCCTGCCGTAGAAGAATGAGGATACGAGGTATATCTACCTCCGACGCTGAACAGTCTCTCGACTACTTCAGGCAGTTCGTTGAAAGCGGTCTCTCAACGAAACCATGCCCCGTTGGTGAGTGAAGAGTTTCTGATTTGCCTATTGCAACAGGTTAGACGCAAGGGTTAATGCAGGCTGTGCCAGCTTCGGCATTCGAGGGCTCGGACCATGCAACTAATTTGCAAACAGTCCGGACGGCCCGAGTTCGATATCAGCCCTTCTTTTGGCGGATTAACTGCATCAGCTTGTTGCGGTCTGCTTCTAGAATAGACTGGACTGAAGTCGATGGTCGGCGGTGCGCTCGATCAAGGAATGCTTCCGGCAGGAAGTAGTCCGACAGCGCATCCATACGTTTTGGCCCGAGGCGATTGCCTAACCACTCGGCGACATCGCTATCGAAGAATGGGATATTCATCTTAGAGGGCCGATGCACTGCAATCGCCCGTAACTTCGTAGTGTTGATGATGTCAGATACATCGCCGTCGAAGCTGAGCACCTCCGCCACATAGAAGTCCACGTGAGGAGATTGGTCAGGAGTAACGGAGGTCAAGGCATCCAGAGCGCGAGGAATGTACATGTCCCAAGCGCAGTTTCTGATCAGCGCCAGAGGATCGGCATGGTTCTGAATAGAGTTGAGCTTCTTCGAAATTCTTGACCGGTTACTACGAAGCAAGATGTCACCGCAAACAATCAGCTCCCTTAGCATGACGGTGGACAGTTCTTCGTGCATGTAGGCGACCAACTGCGCCAGCTTGTGCTCCTTAGCCTTCTTGGAAGTCAGCTCGATGAGTTGGCTCCTAATCAGGACGGCCTCAATGAGATCGAGTTGATTCTCCAAGCCGGCAAAAAGCCCAGCCTTCAGGTTTCGTTCGAACTCCACAATCAGGCCGGTGGCAAAATTCTCGGCGCTCACACGGAAGTCTGAGCGGAAACGCCGGCCCCATTCCGCAGTCAGCTTGCTTCCTGAGGACGATAGTGCGTGGATCGCGGCCACTGATTCTTTGCATCTGGCAACTGTCTCATCGTTCCAGCTGCGGAGCGATTCCCACAGATAGAGATAGGGGTTGAGATGTTGCAGCCTTGCCCCGACCTGGTTAATCAGATCGGCTCTGATCAGCGCTTCTGGCGATGGAGCGTCCTGGTAAGCGAGATGGCGAATATAGGTGGCCGCATTGGAGTCTACGAACATGGCAGAGCCGCCATGAAAACCCATTGGGCTGGACTGCGAGACAAATGGCGCATCCATCAACCATAGCGATTTTCCCCGGAATACAGATGTCGCAACGCCGGAGGTACCTAGTGTCTGGTCCAGCAGCTTAATGGACCCGGCGTCGCTCTCCTCTGCAAAGAGGATCTGCCATTCCTGCAATGCGCCCGCGTTCCTCTCGAACAGGCGGTGGGCTTCCAGCGCATTGGGAGCTGAACAGATCTCCTTTACCAGTTGCAGTTCAAAGAGTTCTTGGGATGGTGTTCGTTCGGACGATGCGGACATTGGAGCGGGGGGAAAGCTGAGCCCGAAGAAAAGGAAGAACTACCTTACTCACTCCAGGAAGCTGGAGTCCAAAATTGTTGCTTCAGTCGTAATTTCTCGTCACATTTACGTGTGTATTTCACACGTATGCGCCGCACCGTAATTTTGCTCTCAGACGACATGTCAAAGAAGGGCAGAAAAGTGGGGCGCTCCTCGGCCTGAGCAGCCATCCAGTTGCCAACTGTCGCCCGGCCGTTTCAGGTGGCCTCTGACTTTAGTGAGCGACATGCGTACACAACGCCTACTCCAATCAGTACTGAGTTTCCAAATTACGCGGCTTCGCCGGTACCATAGCCAGGTGAATTCAAGCGCTCTTCCACGTCGTACGTGAAATCCATCTCCTGCTGAATCGGCTCTTCGTCGGGGTGCTTACTGTTCCAGATCATCTCGTCGATCTTGAGGTGCACAGCATCCCCAACCATTTGCTGCCGGCGATCGGCGAGGGACCACAACATCTGCGGGCGAGTGGCATCTTCCATATCAACCCACAGCACCATCTGCCGGCCATCGCGCGTTCTTTTGCGCAGTGCATGGTTTGCACGATAAGACAAGCCAGTCTTTGGGTCGACACGATACTCGGCACGTGCTGCATCGGCCAATTGGGCTGCGAATAGCTCACGCGCAGTCTTAGGCTTTGGAAGAATGGCTCCTTGGCTGATCGCCCAGTCGGCAACTTTTTCCAAATCGACGACCTTCTCTCCGGTTTCCTGCTTGTACCGATTGATCAGTGCTTGCAACTTCTGATTTTTGGTCATGCTGCTTCCTTAGCTTAAGCCCACTGGGGCGACGTCGCCCCAGCCATCCACAACCGCACTGGGCAATATGCGATCACGAATCTTCGCCAGATGAGACCGGAACAGGTCATACCTGCCCGTCTTGAATTGAATCTGTCCGGCCACGAGAGCCGGGTGCACGCCAAGCACCTTCGCCAGTCCCAGAAAGTCACGCTCTGGAAAGAGGGGGGCTTTGCGCTTGATGAAGCTGTCGATGCGCGCCTTAGGCGCACAAAACTCAGAAGCAGCCGCATTGGCCAACTTCTCTTCTTCATCGACGACATCCCCATTGAGATCAACATCAAGCGAGGGCTCGACCTTGCCGTGGCCCAGCAAAACGTGTTCCAGTTCATGGCGAAGCACAAACCAAAAATTATCCATACGGTCGAACCTCATCGTCATGCCGATCACGGGCGAGTGCTCGTCCAGCCACAGACAGACACCGTCGATCTTGGACGACTTGAGCGCTTCCACGACGACAAATCGGATGCCGCATTCCTGCAAGATGCGTGGCACGTGCCGTGCCTCTTCGGGAGCACTGAGTAAGGCCTGGAGCCTAGGGAGCGCAGCGCGCGCAACGGATTCCTGATACTTGGGTACCAGTAGCTCTTTGGCGATCTGTCGAACCCGGTACAGCCAAGCCAACTGTGCAGCCGACGCTTGTTCGCCTGCGGAGGTCTTCTTAGCCGCATGCGGCGTGCGTACGATCTGGCTCGGGCTCTGGCCGTCAAAAAATGTGCAGAGCGCCTGATCTACGGCATCCAAGTCGCGAATGTTCTCGGCCTTGATCCATTGGCGCTTGATCAGCTCGGCCACGGGCAGTTCGGCGAACACCTGGGCCCGTTCGGCGCGCACCGGATTGGGAATTGTGACGATGCGTGCTTTGGCCAAATCAAGGTTGCGCTGAAGCTCAAGAAACCGCTCGGCGGGTATACCAAACACTTCCTCCAGAGAGATCGCCACCTCCGGTGTGACAGCCTTCTTGCTGGAGATCAGCTTGCTGATGCCCGTTTCTTCGACTTCAAGCACAGCGGCAAGGATGCGGTTGTTCCACCCGCGTTCGTTGAGCAATGCCTCGATGAGCTGGCCAGGGGTGCGGTATTGGGTCTTTTCCATTTGTTTGCGATAGTACTCAAACTTGCACCAAATCGCAAACTAAAATTTTCGCAAACAGATGCCACCATGCCTGCGTGGCACGACCGTGCCGCTGCACGAGAGCGCCCAAGCTGTCAAGTCAGATTCGGCCGAAAAACGGTCTCATGCTCACGCCAACAGTCGGTACCTCGGCCATTGCAGCCCTTTAACGTGTGGCAGAGATCAGTCCGCTTCGCGCTGGCTAGCGGGAGCGACGCCGGTTTGATCATGAGATTTTTCCTGCTGCTGGGGCAGGCTATAGAAGTGATACGGTTTTCCGGCCTTCCCTACTGGGAATATCTCAGCGAGGCGAATGAGCGAGGCTCCGAGCTCACATATTCGGCCACAGACGCCCCTCCGCCTTATTTGTCGGAGATCATTGGATTACGTCAAATTGGAAACCCTGGCAACTGCCTAAGAAAAAAATCAGTACAAAGCATATTTGCCTTGCACTGATTCGGTTCTCAAAATGCCACCTTGTAACGCTCACGCCAAGCGCAATCGGTTGGCTAGGCCCGCGAAGGCGATTAAGTCAAATAACAAAATGATTGAGGTGCAACGCCACTACGTAAAACAGAACCAAGCTCTAGGGGTTCATCGTAGCGTCTGGCCTCCTTGACCTTAATCGCATAGGCTCTATTACGGCCGTGAAAATATTCATTGAAGAAGCGCTTCGTAATACCTGAGTACTCTGCCGTGATTGACCAGAGGTCGTTCGGTCTTTCAGACAGGAATTGGTCGATATCAAATTCGCCTACCACCTTGCCAACCGGCTTGGTGGCATATATTACGATGGTGGTAACGCCTGGTGCTTTGGGGATCACTTTACGGAATTCGTAGTGCTTATTGCCCTCGAGAATTTTCTCAGCATATTCAGGCTTAATGGACAATAAGACTTTCATCAATCTTTCCTCGTTGGATGATTTCTGTAAATTGTTGATGGGTGATTGGCATGAAACCCCAGTACGCATTGCCATCGAGGCCAACCTCTTCAATCATAGTGCCTCGAGTAACGCGCTTTTTTAATGCCACGTTGTAGGTGAATCGGATCACATGGGGATACTTCTTGTCCGTCCAAAACCCAATTAACTCTTTTTCTGTAAACACGCTATACGGCCGGCAATAGTCGAGGAATTCCTCGCGCGATGCAAAGGAATGGATCGAGCGATATTCCTCAACTACGCAAATTGACGTCGCTACCGAGCGAAAATGGGCCGCGCCGAGACCATCGTTTGTACGGTAAATAAGAAGGACATCTCCACGTTTTAGAGCCTGCATCCCTTCCATCTTGGCAAGGTACACCTTATGGATGCTATTAGTGTGAGAGATGTCTTGAACAACGTCGGTGTTCTCGTTTGCCAAGATCGAATCCGGCAGCAGGCGCGTGTGCCATTTTGGGTAAAGCGATAGCAAGTATACGCGTTCTTGATTCAAATGGAACTGCGGATAGCTCGTAACAACATCAATGTACTTACCGTGTAATTCCCTTACTAACACTAGCTCAGTACCGTTTGGCGTGGTCTTCTTCGCTCGACATTCGAATCCATATCGCTGAAGGAGACCAAGCAAGCTCTGGTGGTGTTCAAATACGGTGAGATAGATTTCCTCCGCGCTTTCGTAAAGAGCATTGTCGAAGATTTTTTTGATGAAACGCTCACCAAGCTTGGTGCCGTGTGCATTGATCTTAAGGGTACCTACCTTAATTCTTCTCGCCGGAGGCAATGGCGGTTCGGCATCAGCAACGGGCCCGTCTTCACCTTTCAGGTAAAGAAAGCCATCGAGCAAGCCAGTGTCTCCCGTAAAAACGTATGCGTATTCTTCAGCCTTCTTAGCGAACCAATTAGAGAACTCCGCGTAGTCCGCCTTAAGAGAATCAAAAAAAGGGTCTTGGAGGTTTGTGTGCTTGAACTTTTTGTATTCAAGTAGCATGCGTTACTTCCCCCCTGCTGGTTTTGATACTGTGGCAGAAATTGTTTCGGCAAAAATATCAGCGCTTGGCGTATTTAGAGTATGCAACGGAATTCCGAGTGCATGACACACCGCCTGCGCTTGTGTGCGCTCCGCTTCGATGAATTTCCCTGTCTCGCCAATATCAATCTCTCTCTCGTCACGCTTGCGGATACGCATAGCGATGGTATGTGGATCGGCTTCAATCAGCACCGCGGCATTCAGATTTAAGGATCTAAAAACGTCTGGGCTTAGAGGAGTGAACTCGCCTTCTTTATTTAGAAGAACAAAATGTCCATCTAGAAGCAGGCGGGTACCAGCATCGTTGTAGCGCTTGACTGCGGTGGCAAGTGCGATTTGGTTGGCGTCGACATCGCCAACCCTCTTGTCGCTCCCCCATTCAGGCATCTCGCGTTCTTCCTTGATTAGCTTACTGGCAGATGTATGCAAAAGACCGAAATCGGGTGGAAGCTTGGATGCCAAGTACGTCTTGCCAACGCCATGTACGCCAGCGACAAAGATATTCATACCTGTTCCTCATTTGGAAACATTGCCCGCATGGTACGGTGGAAATCTAAAGGCTCTAGGTAAGCGAATGATTGAGGCGGTGTGAAGTCAGGGAATAGATCTTTGGGGTCGATCTGGACATCGGCAACCCTTACACGGCTTATCAAGATCCCAAATGCCGTCTTCTTACCCTCAACATAGGCTTTTAACTCGTCGTACGTCACTCCCCCCCCGTTGGCGTCGGCGATAGACCACAAACTCTCAAAATCGCACTCTACAACATCGTCTATGAAGACCAAGCCAACCAATTTTTGGACTGGAGCAGACGAATACAACACCATGACCCCTATGTCGCTAAATGGCCAACTACGGCGCAACTCAACTCGCTTAGTTCCGGCGAGGATGAGGTCGGCGTACTTTGGCTTAATCGATAGCAGGACCGCCCTACCGCTCGGCTGCTCGGAGGATTCGGGAAAAAGACTCATCAGAAATACTCGTAATGGATTGAATAGGCCCCGTAACTACCCGTAGGCGGCGCAATTGTTCGAACGACACGGAGGGCTCAAAGTGCTTGATCAGCCGGAAGAGCATCACTTTGGTTTCGGTCTGCGCCATCTCCTCTATTTGCTGGTCGGAATAAACCGTCCGGCGACTCACAATACGTGCGATCTCGTCAGCGGATTCGGAGTACTGATAACTTTCAACAATTCCCAGTGTTGTCACCGCGCGCATATCGTGGCTTCGGTAAAACAGAACCACATCACCCGGCCGGGGCTGTTTGCTGGGAGTGTGGCAGAGATAGGCAAGTTTAATGGCGTTCCCGACATGGCGTTGAGGATGGCCCTCAGGTAGTGCGTGCCCGGGCGCTAAGTAATCTGGGAAAAGAACGTCATGGAAGCGCGGCTGGACAGGCACTAGGAACTTTTGGACTTCGAGGCCCGCCACATAGTGCGGGTAATACAACCGCACATATTGGAATGGGTCAATTTGGAGCGCTAATGGATTAACTGGGTGCATTTTTACGTAGACACCATCCCCCTTGTAGTCACCCGTATATCTGAAGCCGAAATCTTCAATTAGGCTCTTTAAATGGCTTTGCTGCTCGTCATTCGCATGCAGGAAAATCCACTCGCAACGATGGGTGGTCGCGTACTGGAAGGCCGCCCGCAAGAATAGTTCGCCGATCTTACGCCCTCTAACGGAATCGCCAACCTTGAACGTGCAAAGCTTTAATGCGTCGCCTTCGAGGACATCACCATCATCGGTGATTTGCACGTCTGTCTGAACAGTGTAAATACAGATAGCCGCTACACCCTGATTTGCGCCATCTCGGTATACCCAAGCTCTTCGACCTTCTCTGGCTATGCGCTCGAACCAAGCGTCAAAGCCAGCGTAGTCCCCCCGGATACTGTCAAAAAAAGGTTGGGCAAGTTGATTGGTGATTGTGTGCAGTTCAACGTCGTCAATGTTTGGTAGTCGAACATCACCGGGTTCATGCAGACGGCGAAGCCAGTCATCAGCAGATTGGATGAAATAAACACGATCGTTCAGACCACGTTCGCGCGCTTTGCGATGTAATCCCTGATCTTCAGTTACGAGCGCGTGAGCGGCGTTCCGCTCAAGGGCATACAGAATTTCGTTGTCACAAGCATCGTTAACTGACGTTTGCGGGGTATTCCAGGGGCAACTGGGGCCTTTCTGCAATTGCGTGTATTGGCCTAGTCTGGCTAACGTCCGATCGCGGCGCTCTACATTGGTGTCCCGTCGGATGTCCTCCATTGACGCGGGGTGGTACAGCATTTGGTGGCCGTACGCATTACACAATCGAACGAAGTTGGTAAGGCTTGGCCGGAGCACAACCATGGAATCCTGAAGAGGGATCAAGATGTTGGTGTCCAGCAAAAATCGAAGACGCAGTGACAAGGATTCCTCCCATCGGTATTTCACCGGCGCACGACAGTTGCAGTCGCTTGCGACATCGTTGGCGCCCCTTTATGCCGTATCCAACGTAGCCTTAGTCGGCAGCCCAATTAGAACAGCCTTTTTGTGACAGGCATTTTATGCAATTAGTCTAGTAGCCACAACCGAGCTGTTTATAGCCAAGCGCGACATCGTCGCTAATGACATGGATAAATATGGGGGCAACCGTTCAGACTGATAGAAACTTGATAGTTGCACGTGCAGCAATCGTGTATATTCCAGTGAATATGAGCAACCCGCCCGGCGTCATGAGCATCCATCCCGTTGCTCATGAGCAGTGTTGAAGGACAGCGGTTAATTCGATACCAAATTTGTGTTATTTAATAAAATTAATGGTTTTCCCACCGAGCTCCCCCTGGGCTCGGATCGGCGAAGCCGAACGAGCCAGGCGGCAAGCGAAGCGCGGCAGTTTAATGCGATACGTACTATCGCTCTCGCCCAGCTTCATGCCAGGCCTTACGAACGGGTGAGAGCAGATACTCCATAACCGTTCGGTCACCTAACCATATCTCAGCATTAGCCTGCATCCCTGCAGAGAGTTGGAAACGCTGCTGATCCATCTCCAGTGTCATCTGCTTCAATTTGACCAACGCTTTGTAGACCAATGGCTGATTTTTCTTGGCGGGATCATTTTGCGTATTACCTCCGCCAGTATTGGTATCAGCAGCATCAGCGCTGACATGCTCAACAACTCCTTCTGCCATCCCGTATTTCTGGAATGGGAATGCCGCAAACTTGAGCTTGACGCGCTGCCCTTCCCGAACAAAACCGATGTCCTCGTTCGAAACCCAGACCTCAGCACGTAGAGTTTCATCTTTCGGCACCAAGGTTAAAAGCACCGTGCCCGGCTGGACCACAGTGCCGGATGTATGCGTGGCCAAGTCTTTAACGAAGCCATCCTGCGGCGCCTTGAGTTCAAGTAGGTCTTGTTTGTGTTCCTGCTTGGTAACTTCCTGCGCCAGCTTGTCGAACTGTCCCTGAATTTCGTTGCGTTCAGCATGTAGTTGTCGCCGATAATCTGAGTCAATCTGGGCTAGCTTCTTCTCTGATTGGAGGATGCTCGCCTTGGCGGATTCAATCAGAAAGCCTTGCGTTTGTAGTTCCTGTTCTTTCTCCAGGCGTTCGCGCTTTTTGTCGCTACCCATTAGCGCTCCGGCAAAGCCATCCTTGACGAGCTTCTCGTAGGCTTTGTCCTGCTCCCGGTAATGCGGCAGGGTTTCCTCGAGCTTTTTCTTGACTTGCTGCGCTGCGGCCATTTCCTGGCGCGCTTTGATCAGGCGGGACCGCTCTTCCGCCAATGCTGCTTCGAATGCCGCACGATTAGCCCGATATTGCGCAGCTACGTCCTCAGCCAATGCCGATGGATCATCCTTTTCGGGGATGAATGGCTGACCAGACAACTCCGCTTTGATTCGCCTTAGGGTCAGCCGCTTGCGTTGATATTCCCCTTCGACCGACTGGGTGTCGGCATCCGTGATCAAGGCATCCATGCGCATCAGGATCTGTCCGGCCTTGACGCTCTGCCCCTCCCTGACCAGGATATCTTTAACTATGCCGGACTCGGCCGGCTGGACAATCTTCACGTAGCTCTCCGGGATCAGCTTGCCTTCAGCGACAGCGACGATGTCGAGACGGCCAATCAATGCCCAGATCAGCAATCCTGCCAAAAGGCCAAGTAGCGTCCAAAGCACTTTTCGCCCCAGCGGATTGGGGGGCTCATCCTGTAGGCGAAGTAGCGGAGGAGAGAAATCGTGGTAGTCAGTTTCGCCGCCAAAAATTGTTTTGCTGGTCATATTGAATGTCACTGCTTTCTTTCAGTCAGTGAAGCTTGCGTTGACTGTAATCGTGGGCCATTAGCGTTTCCAAAACGTTCACTGTCGCCACAACCGCTTGATCCGGGTGGAAGCCCTCATGTGCCCGAGAGAACGCTTGTGCCCCTCTGCGAAAACTAGGTGTTTCAATCAAAGTCTTAATCATTCGCTTGAAGGTGTCTTGGTTACGATCTGTGCCCATGCTCATGCCGGCTCCGAGCTGTTCTACACGCTGTGCCGCCCAATATTGTTCGACATGAGCGGGGACGCCCAACAGTGGAACGCCTGCCAGTAGCGCTTCATTCATCGTGCCACCACCTGCTTGGCAGATCATCAGGTCTGCCTCTTTGAGCAAAGCGCCAAATGCGAGAGGCTTCAAGGAAATTCTCGTTTGCCGGTTAGCGAGTTGCCTGGCCGCTTTCGGCGACAAACCGGGGATGACACAAATTTTTTCGGCATCGATGTCAGCAAGCGCGCTCATCAATATTTTGAAACCGGCTATCTCGGGCCGAACATACAGCAGGATTTTTCGGGCCTCCGGATTCTGCCAAGTCGCATGAAGCCCATTGGATATGCCAAAAATAGGCCCGATATACTGTCCATGCTCTCTGGCTCCGAAATGATCAAGTTCAGGGAAGGTATCGAGCAGGCTGGATTGTCCAAATAGCGCTTGCAATGATATCGGCTGAGTCACTCCAAAGCGTGTCGCCAAAGCATCCAGGTTCTGTTGCAACCGTTGATCGGCCTGCTGCAGCCGTTGTGTCGAAACATCGTCCCATGGACGAATTGAGGGTAATGGTGACTGATCGGGAGGAATAGCAAAACCGTTCCCGATCGCCACCTTGGGAATATCCATGAGATGGGCTGCCAGCAATGCTGTCGGCGAGTGATCTGCCAGAAGCACGGACGAGCCATGAAGATTCAGAAGTGTTTTCCAGGCCTGGGTCATGCCGAGCAACACATTTGCCTCCTGGTACCCTCCACCCAAGAGAATTTCGGCATAGCTTGTAGGAGGAGAACGCGGTATCGCTCGACACTGGGAAACGGGCGCCTGGCAATAGGCAAGGCCGTCGGCAGCCAGCATTTCTGCGGCAGTACGCAAATCCCGAACGGCCAACATGACCTCATGCCCACGACTGCGCAATGCCTTGGCAATCGGCAGGCAACGGGCTATATGGCCATAATTGCCACCGAGTTCCCAAGCAATCATGATCCTGCTCACTCCGGCACCTGCCGGAGTGAGCGGAAATTAGAACGAGTGATCAAGCGATTATCCGAGCGTCTTCACGCCTTCCTGAAGCCCTCGGAAGCCATTGAGTTGGGTGCCGCTGCTACCGCACAGAGACACCGTGTCCGGCGCATGTGCCGCTGAACCGGAATTCGACAGCCCAGCCAGCCAACGCATATCCGCGCCATGCGAGTCACTCGTCCAACCCTTGTCTTGTTGGCTGTCCGCCATAAGTTTGGCAAGCGCTTTATCCATTTCGGCCCAGCGATGATAGAAGTCATCATTACTTGCCCCCGAATCGTGACCACGATTTGTATCGGTCTCCCGGTCACGCAAACTTGTGTGGTTCAGATCCAGATAGGCAAAATCGCCTTCACGAGTTTTGCTCTTACCCCAATCATCGAACCAGTCGTCGCGCTTATCGCTCTTGGACTCCTTGGCATCATCGTGACTATCCTGATCGCGTCCGTGATGTCCTGAGTTTCCTGGTCCGCTGCCAGCGCCATCGTTCTGGTTTTCCGAATGTCCGGGCGGTGGTGGATCTTCGCCGTTACCAAGCCCCTCATTGCCATGGACGCAATTTGTTTTACCAAAGTCGACCTTGAAGGTATCACTGGCAACGGATGCCGAACCATGACCATCACTAGCCGTTACCGTGATGTCGATACCGTCCTTCGCATTTGCCGGAACGTGGCCACTGAAGGTTTGTGTCGCCGCGTCGAACTTCAGCCAACTGGGCAGCGCCTTCCCATTTGAAAGCGTTGCCTTGTAGGTCAGAGTATCCCCTGCGTCAATGTCCTTGAAGGTTCCCGCTGGAATCTGCCAACTGACATCCGAGTTCTTGGCCAGGGTCCGATCAAATAGTGACTTTTGCAACCACGGCTTGTCGTTTGCTCCCGCAACAGCAACGCTCAACTCACCGATGCTGGAATCCACACCATCGCTGGCGGTGTAGCTGAAACGGTCAATAGCAGATTTGCCTTCGGCGAGCGCCTGGACGGCAGTCGAAGCATTGTTCAGAACATAGCTATAACTCCCGTTGTTCATCAGGTACAAGGTGCCGAATTCGCCTTTCCGAATTCCGGCATCCGCAACCTTGAGTTGGGAGCCAGCATCGGCATCCCGATCATTGGTCAGGACATTGCCACAAGCCAGAAGCTTGCAGTCCTCCTTGACGCTGGCACTATCCGGATTAGCGACGGGAACGGAATTTCCGCCCGTAACGGCCAGAGAGAAAGTTTGACTGGCTGTAGCCCCCGATGGATCGGTTGCTGTCACGGCAAAGCTGAAAGTACCACTGACGTTGGTAGTGGATCCGTTGAAGACCCCACTGACCGCGTCGAAGCTCAACCACGATGGCAATGCACTTCCATTGGAAAGCGTCGCACTGTAGGTTAGTTGATCGCCGTCAATGTCGGTAAAGGCTCCGTTCGGCAAGGCATAGTTAAACGCTGTGCCGCCACGTATTGTTTGATCCGACAAACGGAACCCGGTGCCTGGAGCATCGTTGACCGGGGCAACATCGATCAGCACCTGTCCTTGCGTCAATCCGCCGCGACCATCGGCAACCGTATAGCTGAAGCCAGCCTGACCATTGAAATTGGCATCTGGCGTAAACAGGATCGCACCAGTATCACTCAACGAAACCATCCCATGCGATGCATCACCAACAGCCTCAATACTGAGGACGTCATTCGTCGGGTCAATATCGAGGTCATTAGCCAGCAAGGCTGCCGAAGTCAGACTCAAGGCATTGTCCTCGTTGATCGAATACGACTCGCTATAGACTGTCGGCACATCATTGACATTCTCTACGGCGATGTTCAACCCCGTACTGACACTGGTGCCTGCCAGATCGGTAGCTGTCACAAGAACCGACCAACTCCCGACCTTGCCGTTGTCTGGTTGCCCGGAGAACGTTGCAGTCAGCGCATCGAAGGCCAGCCAATTCGGCAGCTGCGATCCGTCCCCCAGCGTTGCCGACAAGGTCAGCGTGTCGCCCTGGTCGATATCGGAGAACGTATTGCCAGGAACACTGAAGGTAAAAGATTGATCCTCCTGCACTGAGAGATCCGCCAGTGGCTGATTCACGACCGGTGCATCGTTGGTATTGGCTACCGTGAGATTAAACGTCTGACCAACTGACGCGCCAGCCAGATCGGTAGCGACGATGCGAAGACCCAAGCTGCCGACGTCGCCATTGGTGGGGACGCCACTAAATATCCCGGTGGCCGCATCAAAGCTCAGCCAAGAAGGCAATGCGTCGCCATTGGCCAGTTCTGCGGAAAGTGTCAGTTGATCGCCTTTGTCGACATCCCGGAACGCATTTTCGGGAAGCGTGTAAGCAAAGGCCTGCCCCTGTACTGCTATCCGGTCAGTGATTTGAGTGGCTACTTCTGGCGCATCGTTCGTATTCGCAATATTGACCTTGAAGGTATGTGCAGCAGAGGTTCCCATCGTATCTGTTGCACTAATGGTGACGTTGAATTCGCCGACGTCGGCGTTTTCCGGGGTGCCGTACAGCGTCCGCGTTGTCGGGTCGTATTTCAGCCAGGCGGGCGCTTGGTCGTAGCCGGATACCGAGACGCGCTCGATCAAGGCATCGCCGTCGGCGTCGATAAATAGATCGGCCGGCAATGCCAGAAGGAATGGCGCATCTTCGAGAATCGCTTGGTCGGCAATCGCGCTATTGACCTCAGGTACATGATTGAGGAATTCACGGAGGCTGATCGTCGAACCATCGGCAAATTCAAACGTGTCCACGACCGTCCCTGCATCAACGCCATCAGGTGCGTAATTCGTGATACGGATGCTGTCGCCAAGCGCGCCATACTGTACAACCAGATCGGCGCCATCTTGCTCGAAACGAACATCCTCGCGTGCAATGCCTGCTCCGAAGGTAACGATGTTGCCGACGCCGGATTCGACGGTGTCGAAAATGACATCCTGCCCGTCACCCAGATTAACGACATACGCATCACGACCCGCGCCACCATCCAGTTCGTCGTCACCACTTCCGCCAGTCAAAACATCATTGCCGGCACCAGCCTCCAGCAAGTCGTCGCCGGCGTAGCCGTATAGGCGGTCGCCTACCGACGTCCCGCTCAGTCCATTGGCCGTGTTGTCGCCTTCGACCACGAAGGTCCAGGAAATCAGGGTTGCGTAGTCGACCACCGTGCCATCGGCAAACTCGAACTGCTCAACGGCATGGCCGCCGTTTTCAACGTCGTCCGGATTGAATCCGAGCAAGCGCACCACGTCGCCTTCGTTACCATAGGGCAGGAGCAGCACGTATCCGCCCAGGCCATCAGCCTCGAAGCGCAGATTGGTACGCAGGTTGTCAGTGGAAATACCGTCGCCAAACCGCAGGACATTGCCTTCGCCCTGCAACGCATTGTCGTCAATGGTGACAATGCCATCCCCCAGATTGACAACGTACTGATCGTTTCCTGCACCACCGGTTAGCAGATCTCCTCCTGGCGTTGCATCGATCAAATCCGATCCTGCCAAGCCTTGAATCCGGTCCTGCAATGTCGTTCCCGATAGTTGGTCACTTTCGGCGGTACCAATGATGTCAAAGCCCCGTGAGAGCAATTCTTCGTAACTGATCTCGGGACCGCCTTCGCCAAAGCGGAAGCGCTCGACAGCTCGGGCTCCCAGCGGATCTGCCGGATCAAAACCGGACAGGCGAACTGTGTTGCCTGTCGCGCTTGATTCGATAATCAGGTACCCCTCGTTGGCATCGAACGACAAGCGAATGTCATCGAGAGTAACGCCATCCGGGAAAATTACCAGATTGTCCTCTGTTCCGTTGGCTAGATCGATGATGGTGTCGACACCACCATCCGGCTCCACCAGATAGGTATCGCTGCCGGCTCCGCCACTCATCTGGTCGTTGCTTTCCAGTCCAACGAAGAAATCATCAAGCGCCGTACCTGACAGGATATCGCTCTGCGGCGTGCCAATAATGCGAATGCCGCGCGAAAGCAGTTCGTCGAAGCTCAGCGTGACACCGGAATTCCAAAACGAGACTTGATCGACAGGGGCCTGCATGCCCGGAGCACGGGGATCGAAACCGGCGAAACGAACCGTGTCGCCACCATCGCCCAGTTGAAGCAGCAGATCCTTGCCGTCAAATTCCAGGAATGCTTCATCCGGATTTACATTGCCATCGATTTGGAGCTGATTGCTGTCACCCGCTTGCCAGACCTCTTCAATCGTCGTTTCGGAAACGATAGAACGGTCATAGTTCTGATAAACCGTGTAGGTGTCGCTACCTGCTCCCCCGACCAAACGGTCGCTACCACCGCCGCCGGAAAGTTGGTCATTACCTTCGCCGCCAATCAATCTATCGGCCAGATCGCTGCCGTATAGCCAATCATCGCCATCGGTACCTGTTTCGTTCAGACCGGCATACTCCAGGCTGTCAGCCGCAATCTCTGTCCCATCGGCAAACCGGAAAATATCGACCGACCGCGTCTGCGTCGCCCGATCCGGGCGATAGCCCCGAAGAATGACTCGATCTTGCGAATGTGCGAACTCAATCAACAAGTCGCCGTTCAGTTCGGAATAACGCAAATCTTCCGGTCGGATTCCAGCGCCAAATGCGAGGACGTTCGGCACATTATCGACCAGCATGCCGCCATATCCTCCACCGTAACCGCCTCCGTAACCACCGCCATAATCTCCGCCATAGGCAAACTCAGAGGCCGCAAAAGCCGCCATTTCACCGCCGTACCCCAGGTTTCGGACCCAATGGTCGTCGTCGATAATCACTTCGCCATCGCCCAACTGAACGGTATAGGTGTCGCCACCCCATTCACCGAACAACTGGTCGTTACCGCCGCCACCCGTCAGGCTATCTGCACCGTAGCCTCCGTACACGATGTCGTCACCTACGCCACCATTGAGAGAGTCGTCGCCGTCCAAGCCGAGAATGATGTCGTTTCCGGCGTTACCGTCGATGTTGTCTGATACATCGGTGCCGAACAGGACATCGTTACCAGAGGTCGGACTATTGTTGGTCAGCATTGGCTGGGCAAACAAATCACCGGTTTGGGCATAAGCAATCGCTTCAAGCCCGCCAGCCGGCGCAACCGTACCAGTGAGTTCGAATCCAACGCCGGCAAATGCTAAAGGCGCATTTTCGCTGCTCGACGCCAGCGCCGCAGCCTGATTCCGAACCCAGTCTGCAAAATCAAAAATACGAACATTGCCGTCGGTGGCGACAAACTGAAGTCGTTTGGCAACACCCGCCTGAGTGCTGGAAATGCTTTCCAGGGAAGCATCTTCCAAGGAAATGGCACCGGCAGTGCCGGCATCGACATACAAGGTCAGACGGCCTTGCGAGTCGAAGGCGACCGTGATTTGCTCCGGCAAAATCCCTACGCCAAAGGAAAGCGTATCCGTGCCATTACTGTTCCCGACAGCCACGACGTCGTGGCCATCACCACGGTTGAAGACGAAGGTGTCGTTGCCGGCTCCGCCGTATAGCTGATCGTCGCCCGCTTCGCCCGCGATCAGGTCATTCCCGCCACTGCCATCAACGCGGTCGTCACCGGTACCGGCGCTGATAATGTCGTCACCGCCAGAGAGATATACAGAGTCGTCATTTCCACGGGCACGGACAATCAGATCGGCATCCCCGGTGTAGTCATTGATGTAGTCATCTGCTTCACTACCGACCAGCGTTGAAGCATCACCCTGATAGTGATACTGACTTCCCACTGTGCCGTCCACCTTGGCAGCCATGTCACCCAGAGATAGTTCTGTACCATCCTCGAATCGGAAGCGGCGAATACCCCCTTCATTCAGATCGGACCAGTTCGCATTCTGGATCAGGAAAGCATCGTTGCCGCCAATACCGACGACCATCTGTAGGTAACCGATAGCGCCAACATTGCCACTCCAGGAACGATTACCCAACTGAACAGTAATATCTTCCGGACGAATGCCCACCCCAAAAACCACCGTATCATCGGCCACAGCAACCTGATCCGTATAGACCGTGTCCAAGCCGGTGCCGGCTTCCAGCACATAGGTATTATTGCCAGCATCCCCTTGGAGGGTATCTCGACCGCTACCGCCAATCAGCAGGTCGTTGCCGTCGCCGCCGTTCAAGGTATCGCGACCGCTATCGCCTCGTAGCGTGTCATTGCCGACATCGCCCACAAGATAGTCATCGCCGTCTCCACCACGAAGTTCGTCGTCGCCACCCAAGGCATACAGCGTCGAGTTGGCCGCAGTCCCCGTCAGAACGTCGTCGCCCGGCGAGCCGTAAATGATTTCAGCGCCACTGGCGATGTTGATGAGTTCGGAAACGTTCAGAGCCGAGAGCGTCGTGCCGTTGTCGAAAGCAAAGGCATCGATTCGCGACCAGGTAGCTTGCCAATCCTTGATCCGCAAGGTCTCGCCGGAAGCGTTCAGGGTAGCGACAAGATCGTTGCCGTCAGCAGAGAAACTCACATCATTGGGGCCGATGCCACTCTTGAACGAGATCCGACCACTCGGATCGATAACCGTATCATTGCCATCACCAATGCCAAAACGGTAGGTGTCGTAACCACCAAGATCCCGGAAGCTGTCATCGCCAGCGAGGCCTTCCAAAGTTTCGTCGCCATAGCCGCTAACGATCTCGTCGTTGCCATTCGTTGCCGAGATAGCGAGCGCCTCCAATGTGGCACGATCCCAGGTTGTTCCGTCGGTGAAGCGCAGGGCCTCGATGCCCGTACCAACGCTGGCCCACGGTTGTAACTGCCCCTGAACAATCAGGCGATCATCTCCCTGCTTCAACTGGATGGACAAGTCGCTTTGTAGCGTACGGCGAACAAGGACGTCGGCCGGTACGATATCCGCTGCCAACTCGATGACATCGGTACTGGCAGCATCGCCATACGCTTCACTGATCAAATCCTTGCCCGAACCGTTGCCGAAGCGGTAGGTGTCACTGCCGGCGCCACCGGCCATCTGATCATCGCCGGTGCCACCATCCAGCAGGTCGTCACCGCTGTTGCCGTACAATTTATCGTTGCCACCAGCCCCAACAAGAACGTCATCGCGGTTAGCGTAACCAAGCAGGAGATCATCTGTCGAGTCGCCAATCAATACCTGCTTCTCAATTTCATCGAGATTGAGCAGGGTACCGTCGGCCAGGGCCAGTTCTTCAATCCTGAATCGCGCGTCGGCAAACTGGTTCTTGACCGTCAGCGTGTCGCCGGTATCGCGAATGGTCAGCACAAGGTCGCCGTTCACACGTTGCAGACGGATATCTGCCAGCGTAATGCCGGATTTCAGTTCGATGCGATCAAGGGCACCGGTGCTCCAGGAGTCGTCAATTACCGTGTCGTGACCATCGCCCCGACCAAAGCGATAGGTATCAGCCTCGTTGCCAGCTTCATAGACGTAGCTGCCACCCCACTCTACGCTATTGCCGCGCAGGATGTCGTCGCCAGAACCGCCATCGAGAATATCGCTGCCAGCCCCTCCGAGCAGTACGTCGTCGCCGGCACCACCTTCGAGAAGATCATTGCCGGCATCGCCCAGTAATTTGTCGTTGCCGGCTTGCCCGGCAAGATGGTCGTCCAGACGGGAGCCAGTGATCGTTTCGGCGTTATCCGAACCGGCAAACAGGATGTCCTGGACGTCACCATATTGCCATGTTGTGCCGTCAGCAAAGGTGATGTTTTCGATCAGGTAAGTGGTGTTGCGCCCGTCATCCCAATTGCCAAAATAGTCGCGCAGCGTCACGCTGTCGGTGCTCCCCCGAATGGAGAGCAACAGGTCGTTGTCTGCGCGGGAAACGCTGATATCGGAGGGCGTGATGCCTTCTTTGAAACGCAAGGTGTCGTTATTGCCGGCTGTCCAGTCGCTGTCGATGATCGTGTCTTGACCATCGCCGCGTCCAAAGAGATAAGTGTCGTTGCCGTTGGCTGAGGTTTGCTCGCCCAGTCCGCGCTCGATACGCCAGGTGCCGTTGTCGTTGATCCAATTCAGGGCGGTGCTGCCGATCAGTAGGTCGTTGCCAGCGCCGCCATCGACGGTGTCGTTGCCGGCGCCGCCGACCAAGGTGTCGTTGCCTGCCAGTCCGCTGATCGTATCGCCGGCACTGCTGCCGAAGATCACATCGTCATTTTCTGTGGCGGCAGTCACGGTGGCGCGCAGGGCATCGTCATGACTCCAGACCGTGCCATCGTCGAAGACATACTGACCGACCCCGTTGTTGCTCCACCAGTTGCCCGAGCGCGGTACGCTCAAGGTATCGCCGGTGGCTTTGACGGTGAAGACGAGGTTGTCGTTGAGATCGGCGGTGACTGCTATATCGGCCGGATTGAGGCCGAGGAAGCGTACGGAGTCGAGTTTCTGACCATTCTGTTCGTGGTCGAGGATGGTGTCGTGACCACCACCCGTACCGAAGACGTAAGTATCGGCGCCGTTGTCGCCGTACAGGACGTCGTCGCCAGTGCCGCCTGAGAGTAGGTCGCTGCCTTCGCCGCCGAACAAACGATCATTGCCGGCCTGGCCGTACAAGCGGTCGTTACCGTTATTGCCATAAACCGTATCGTCGCCGGCATTGGCGAGAACGATGTCATTTTCGCTGCTGAGCCATGGGCTATCGTTACCGGCTGACAGACGTTGCACCTTGAATTCGTCGAGCAGTGCTGTGATGGCGGGGGTTTGGGACAGGCTTTCTATCAGGCTGTCGAAACCGCTCATACCGTCCCAGTTGGTGCCGGACAGGATATTGCCGGCGTAGCGGTCGAGGTCGAGCAGGTCGCCGAGGGCGTTTTCCGGGTCAGAGGTGAGTTTTGTCCGAATGCTTTGGTTGAGGGCGTTGGCATCAAAATGTAGCCCTGTCTCATCGAAGACTAGATCAATCTGATCAAGGTAGGGCTTGAGGCGGGTTTGCAGCACGAGCGCGCCATAAACACTATCCTTCAGTGCCGCGTAAGCTTGATCAAGCAGATCGAGTTGTTGCTGGGCAAAACCGATGGCCAATACGGGTTTGAAATTGGCGGCATCTATGGCGATGGCGCTGTAGTACGCCGCCTGCTGGCTGCTAGCAGCCAGGGTGAAACCAACGTTGGCGCTGGGGGTCTCGCTTTTTTGCTCGGGAAGATTGAAAAAATACTGACCGTTGAAGGCCTCTAGAATATGAAGTTTCTGGTTCCACGAGGCGATCAGGTTTCGATAGCTCGCATCAAACATTGCATTGTCAACATTGAGCGGCCGATTCAGGTAAATCTCATTCAGGGTGCCGATGGAAAATGGATCAGTCAGCAGAGTCGTATTCATGTGACTACTGCGCCGTTCGTTGCCGAAAGCCATATATTCGATGCGGTATTGGCCGGCGGCGCGCTCGTCGAGCGTCTTGGCCATGCCGGAGGTATCAGCCCACGCAGAAAGCAGTTGATCAACTTGTGCTAATTGTTGAGTGCGAGTGGTTGCCGACTGGAACTGAACCAACTTTCCAGCCAAGGCATCCGACTGGGCCGCTGCTTGTTGCATTTCGCGAATATAGCCTGTGCCACCGATGGTCGGCAGCGACTGGAGTGCATCCGGAATGTCCACCTGTTGGGCGAACCGGGTTTCGAAAGTATTTGTGGCTAGATTGAATTCACCCATGCCACTGCTTGAACCGTTGGTCCGAGTAAATGTGCCTTCGCGCCGGAGGGTATTCCCATTGGGCAGGGCTTGATTTTTGAGTGTATTAGCGAGATTTAGGCTGGCAATGCCCGCATCGGCCAACGAGATTAGCTCGCCGGTACCGGTCCGGCCATCTCGTGACATATCGCGCCAGAGCTTGAGTTCGCCAAATGCGGGGTCGGAGGCATCTATTATGCCGTCGCCGTTGGAGTCAAGGGCAGCCAGCGCAGAAAAGCCGTTAGGAGCCAACGTGCCGTTGGGCAGCATTGTGAAATCGCCAAAGAGTTCGGCGCCGGTATCAATAGCGCCATTGGCGTTTCTATCCCAAACTAGCAAGGCGTCGTCCTTACCTACCCAGCCAGTTTTGCTGAGCACTCCGTCGCCATTGTGGTCAAAAAACACATTAGCAATTAACCCAACCGTTTCTAGGCCATCGCCGTCAAGATCGAGAATAATTGGGTCCCTCGGCCAAATCCAATTTTTAGCTCTATCAAATAGCTTCTTTGTTGAATCAAAAACCTCCGAAGATTTTTCTTTTGATTTTTTCCAAAGGGCTTCCCACCACGACGTTACTTGCTCCGACCCGGTAGGGTCGGGCTCAACCCACTTTCTTGTTTCTTTTTCGTCGTAAGGGTCATTAATGGTTTTCCCATCTTTGACTCGGTCATATATCCATTTGCTTAGTGAGTCGTCCGTCTCCCCATTCTCTTTTGCCTGCTTCCAGTTTTCCCATTCCTTTCGGCCAACATCATTATTCCAATCATCCATATTGCGCTCTTTTGGATTATTTGGGTTTTCCCTTTCATGCTGGTCCATCTTGTATTTAGAATAATCCGGCCCAAAAGTATCCGCCAACTCCGCGCTAACAAGCGCATGTCGGAACGCATCATATGCGTCGTCAGACCCGCGACCGGTAGGAGAGTTGGACGAGTATCCTCCGTAACTATCAGCAATGTCTTTTGTGCTTCCAACCTGAAAAAGAATAAATGTTACAGACATATAACCTCAATAAATATCTATAAAACAAACTGCGCTGCTCTTTCCAAGAAAAAAATCAGCGCCCGGTTTGCAGGCTGAAGAAATTGGCTTCCGTATGTAAAAGCCGCCCCTTAAGTAAATTCTCCCAACAATGCTGCTCTCAGAAATTGCGTAAATGGCTACATCCCCGTCTTTCACATTTTCGAAAGCATCGCCACGAATCCCGTAAATATCCTTCAAATAACCTTTATCTGCATATGAATCATGAAAACAAATACGGCTGGTGTTGGCATATGTGTTTCTGAGATCAATCAATGTACGCTCTCCCTCATTTAGCAAGGTGCATTTCTGATCAATTTGACGCGCGATATCGGTGGCTGAATATAAAAAAATTAACCACAAAACAACTCCTATTGCGAATAAAACTAACGCCGCACCGGACTTGCTTAATATATATTGATTGTTTTTTACTTTGTGTTTTTCTGTCATGTTTAAATTGATCAAATCGGGCCATTAATATAATACTTGACGCTCACTCTTCACCGCTTCAAGCATGCCTGGATTCAAAGCCTTCCTGACTGAAAACCTGCCCCTAAACGATCACTCGGGCCGATCAAAAATACGGCGGCGACATTTAAGTTTTTTCGCTCAAACGCCTTTTAATTTCTGTTTAAATCAATATCTTGTATTACCAAGAAGTTAAACATATTTCGTTTCTGCGCATTATTTCCAGTCGACCGCACTAATCCCTGTTGGCTGCCTTAGTCCATATCAACTGATTCATTTCTCTTCCTCCACTACTTCCATCTGTCGTGTTGTATTCGCTCCAAGCTCAATAACCTCATCCACCGCCAGCCCCCGCGGAATCTGATGCGTAATAAACAACATCGTCACCTTCCCTTTGAGCTTGTTGATCGTTCTCGCGAAGTGCTCGGCCGTCTGCCCGTCGAGATTCGACACCGCTTCATCGAAGACCAGAATCTTCGGCCGCTTAAGCAGCGCCCGGGCAATGGCAATGCGCTGCCGCTGTCCACCCGATAGCCCGGTTCCGCGCTCCCCGATCTCCGTCTGATACCCGTCATTGAGCTTCTCGATCACCTCATGAATCTCCGCCGCCTTGCAGGCCTGGATCACGTCCTCAAAGCTGGCATGAGGATGGGCCATGACCAGATTGTCGTAGAGAGTGCCAGCGAAGAGCACGGTTTCCTGTGGCACCACACCGAAGGTTTGCCGAAGTTCGTTGGCTGCGAGGTGGCGAATATCCTTGCCATCGAGATTGATCTGCCCTTCATTCGGCTGATAGAAACCAAGCAGCAGTTTGGCCAACGTGCTTTTGCCACAGCCGGAGGGGCCCATCAACACGGTCAGGTGTCCGGGCTTCAGTGTCAGGCTGAGATTCCTGTACAACCATGGGTGGTGTTCCGAATAACGGAAGGCAAGGTGTTGTAGATCGATTCGGCCGGGGCCTTGGTTTTCTCTCGATGGCGTCAGGGTGTGGGGTTCCTGCGGCATGTCGAGAATGTCGCCCAGGCGTTTGACAGCGATATTGGCCTGCTGGAACTCCTGCCAAAGGCCAACGAGTCTCAGCAGCGGCTGACTCATCCGGCCGGCGAACATTTGAAAGGCGACCAGCATGCCGACAGTAAAGCCGTCGTTTTGCATGACCAGCAAAGCGCCGACAATCAGGATGGCTAGGGTCATCACTTGTTCGATACCATTGCTGATGACGTTGTAGGTGTTGCCGACTTGCTTGGTGGAGAAACCGGCAGCCAGATACTGCGCCAGAAAGTCGCCGTACTTCTTGTCGATATCAGCCTCCATTTGCAGGGATTTGACTGTAGCCATCCCTGAGACGTATTCAGTCAGAAAAGCCTGGTTTCTCGCGCCGAGCATGAACTGCTGATTCAGCCTGTCACGGAAGACCGGAGCGACGAAGAAACTGATGGCTGCGATGGCCCCCAGCAGGCCGACAGCGATCAACGACAGTTGCCAGCTATAGGCAAACATCACTGCCAGGAAGATGAACAGGAAGGGAAGATCGAGTACCAAGGTGACGGCCGCGCCGGAAACGAATTCCCGTATCGTTTCCACGCCATGCAGGCGGGCGACCAGTGTGCCGGTCGGACGATTCTCAAAGTACGGCAAGGGCAACCTGAGCATGTGGCGGAAGACCTGGCTCCCCAGGACCGCATCGATGCGGTTACCTGTATGGAGTACGAGATATTGCCGCAGCCAAGTCATACCGCTGGTGAAGAGCATGAACATAACCAGTGCCACACCAAGCACAATCAGCGTGCTATTTGTCTGGTGCACGACGACCTTGTCGACAATGACCTGGGTGAACAGCGGGGTGGCTAAGCCGACCAACTGGATGGCCAAGCTGGCGAGCAGGACGTCGCGCCAGATGGTCTTGTGCTTGAGAAGTTCAGGAATGAACCACTTGAAGCCGAATGATTTTTTCTCGGATTCAAAACCGGGGATATCGTCGTCTTTGCCAGTTCCAGCAGCTTCGCGAGCGACAAGGATCAGTTCCGGCTCGAACTGTTTAGCGGCCTCATCGACGGTCAGGGTTTCCGGAGATTGACTGCCACTACGAAAATAGACCAGCTTGTGCCCATCCGTTTTGAGAATGAGGACGGGAATGCTCGGGATGTCATCCTCGAGCGTTTCTTCGGGCACGGCGAGAAGAAAAGCAATGGCCGGTAGCGGGAGCTTTTGCCAGTCGGCTGGCCGTTCGGTACTACCTGTTTTGAAACCAAGCGCACGAGCGGCCTCATGGAGGGTTTCCCGCGAATAGGGCGGCGGAAAAGATTGCTCGACCAGATGCGGATCAAAAGGCAGGCGATAAAGGCTACTTAGGCTGCCGAGCAGCCACAGCACATCCTTGTTCTCCAGCACTCCCCCTGAAGTCTGCATGACCTGATTGCTTATTATGATAAGCGGGCATGATAACCTTGGGTATATGCGGCGGCAATATGCCAAACGATATATGTGTTGTGATAACCCAATTCAGGCATTCCACCAAAACCCAGTCAGGTTGAGAACCTTCTCCTTGCGATCCATTTTGAAACGGCTGACGGCGAGACGCCCAACTCTCGAGCAATCTGGCTCCGTCCAACCCCTTGGTTAATCAGCCCCTTGGCCTGATCGATTTTTACCTGAGCCGCGAGACCATGTCCGCGCTTGCCAGGGGCTGATTCTTCCTCAAGGCTAAACCAGAGTTCCGCTTGTAGGATGGTCAGGCCCCAGTGCATCGGATCCCAGTGATAGGGGTCCAATGTTTCGCGCAGGATTTCGGTGAGGGTCTCGAAATCGAGATTGAGGACACCCGTGTCGAGTTTGCGCAGGACGCACGGCGCCACGGATAACATGTCATGCAGAGTCCGTAGTTCGTCCGCGACTGCGTGGGCTTCGTACTCCCATTCAAAGATTACATCGGAGAGTGCCAGACGGCGGCGAGCCTCGCGCAACATTAAATTCCCACGCAGGAATTCCAGCTTGCCGCGTTGCTCGGCCAGGTGATGCACTTTTCTTCCAAGACGATATCGCCGGTAGGCGGCAGAGCGCTCGCTGCCCTGCGTTTGGCTTTGCGTGTGTTCGTAACAGAAGCGGGAGCCGGGTCGGGTAAAGCGAAAGCACAATTCGCAGGTGGCAACCTGTTTCCAGTGATGCGCCGACCAGCCGATCAGCGCCAACCCCCAGAGCAAGCGTTCAAGTTGCTCCAAATGGTGATGATCAGTCTGCCATATCAGTTTGTAACCATGACGTGCCGCCAGGATGGGCGACATAGGAACAATCGTCGCCAAGCTCGATTGAACGGTTTGCTGCATCTGGTGGTATTCCTGCACCGGATCACTGACTTGGCCATCCTCCACCAATAGGCGCCACAGGTCGGGGTGGCGATGCCGGCCCAGCACTCGTAATTTTCGCCAGACCAGTATTCGGGCCGGCTCGGCACGCATTGAGGGCGTTTCAAGCGTCTGATCGAGTAGATGTACCAGGGGCTGGACTAAGGCTTGGTAACAGCCAGTATCGGCGATGGGGCGGTTACGAAGTTCGGGAAACTCCCATCGCTCGTAGCTGACTTCCGCGCCGACGTCGAGGGTGGCGCGGTGCAGGGCATTCCAGCCAGCCAGGACCCAGTTTGTTTTGCGGCACCAGGCTTTTGACATTTGCTGTTTTCACACCCCATTCCGTGAAGGGAGGAATTGTACCGAGAATGCAATCCACTGAAACGCTCTGCACAGGAGGAACCATGGACTGCGAACCGATGATGGATGCCCGCAAGGTCGCCAGCTTGCTCGGCATCAGCCTGCGCACGCTCGATACCTTGGTCGCGCGTGGCGAAGCCCCGGCTTTCATTCGTATTGGTCAAATCCGCCGCTGGCGAATGGCTGAAATCACAACCTGGATCGAGGCCAGGCTCGGCACTGCAGAGCCCGGCCACCAGCCGCCATCCCCAGGCGGCATTCGTGCTGCGGGGATGCCATCCGCAAGATTCGGCGGCTAAGCGCCTACCCCATTCTCAAACCACAACCACAAGGAGCGCCGATGGCTTAAGAACTGATCTGAAATTTCCGGCCCATAAAACGCAAAACCCGAGGTGACTGCCTCGGGTTGCGCACTGCCATTTCAAGTTTGCGACTTGGAGTGTGCAGTATCAGCAACGTCCATGAAGAAGTCAAGTCATGGGCGATGGGTTTATTTATCTCGTCGTTTCGCGACAGCGAAACATGGAACCGAGGCGCTTCATGCGCCCTTCAAGGAGATATCCATGCGGATACCTGTACTTCAGCAGCGTGAGATTGCACGTCTGCATTTTCATCATCCTCAATCGGCCCGGGCGATCAGCAGGATCACCGGGGTATGTGCCAATTCGGTCGGCGAATTGCGCAAGTTGATTCAGGCCAGCGGCAAGAACTGGCCCGACATCGCCAACCTCGACGACGACCAGTGGGAACTGGCGCTTGAGACCCAAAACCGCTCCGTCGCTCAGCGTAAGGAATCACCGGATTGGTCGTGGGTCCATGAGCAGATGCAGCTCGCCGATGCGACCCGGGAGCAATTGTGGCAGGAATGGCGCGCCGAACACCCGAATGGCATCGGCCAATCACAATTCAACGAAGGCTATCGAAAATGGATTGGACAGCAACGTGTCGTCATGCGCCAGATTCACCGGCCGGGCGATAGGATGTTTACCGACTTCGCCGGGCGCAAGGTGGAGATTCGGGGCGGCCCGGGCGAGGAGGTACGCGAGGCCAATCTTTTTGTCGCTGTGATGGGCTGTTCAAGCCACACCTATCTGGAACTGGTCTGGCAGCAGAGCACGGCCTGCTGGTTGCAGGCTCAGGCGAATGCCTTCGAGTATTTCGGAGGCGTACCGAACTGGGTAGTCAGCGACAATTTGAAGGCGGCTGTGATTCGGCGCGAGAAGGAGCGGATCGTTCTCAACCCGCAATATCTGGAGTGCTTGAAGCATTACGGCACGGCGCCGATGCCGACCAAGCAACGTTCGCCGAAACAGAATGCGAAGGCCGAGGCTGGCGTCAAGATCGCGCAACGCTGGGTGCTGTTTGCGCTGCGTAATCGGGTGTTCTTTAGCCTAGAAGAGGCCAATGTCGAGATTCGGCGATTGAACGAGATGCTGAACGACAAGAACTTTTCCAAGCACGACGATACGCGGCGTAGCCGGTTCGTAGCCCTGGATGCACCGGCCCTGCGGCCGTTGCCGACCACGCGCTATGAATTGTCTGAGTGGCGTCACAGCGTGCGGGTTGGCGACGACTACCTAGTCGAGCATGGTAAATCCTTTTATTCCGTCCCTTGGCAATATCGAGGCGATCTGGTCGATCTACGCATTACCGCCAATGCGCTAGAAATTTTTCGGCGTAACAAGCGGCTGGCGACGCATAGTTTGATGGCAGAGCCCGGTGAGATTTCCCGCTACGAGGAACACATGCCGGTCGCTCATCGCCGGGTGATGGAAGGGGAACCTCACGCTTTGCTGGCTTGGGCCAAGGCTCATGGGCCGGTGGTGGAACAATTGTTCACGCATCACCTGATGGAACGACACGACCTGACCAACGGCCTGAAGGCGGCACGCAAGTTGCGGGATTTAGCGCGGGAGCATGGTGATGAGCGCTTTCTGGCCGCGTGTCGCTATGCCCAAACCTGCAACATCACCGCGTTGCGTAGCATCGAGTCGATCTTGAAGAAAAAGGCCGATTTGATGGCACAACAAGGAACTCCGCAAAAAGATCAGGACGTTCGCGAATCCCATGAGGACGTTCGTGGTCCTGAGTATTTTGGAGAAGAAGCATGAGCACGGCCCAGCAAACCTTGAACCGCCTGCGGCAACTGAAGCTCGGCGGCATGGCCGATGCCTACGAACTCCAGTTGGATCAGCCGAAACTGCATGGGACTTCTTTCGATGATCGATTGGCCATGCTGGTCGATCACGAGATGTCGAATCGCGACACACGCCGGATCCAGCGCCTGCTGCGGGGGACCGGATTTCCGGAATCTGCGGCTCTGGAGGATATCGATGACCGGGCCGGTCGTGGGGTGGAGAAGTCACTGCTGGCAACTCTGGCGGGGTGCCAGTGGATTTATCGGCACCAGAACTTGGTCATTCTGGGGGCAACCGGCGTCGGGAAGACTTGGTTGGGATGTGCCCTGGGAACGCAAGCCTGCCGGTTGGGAATTTCAGTGCTCTATTACCGGTGTTCGCAATTATTCTCGGATATTGCGGTGGCCATGGCCGATGGTTCGATTGCCACCCTGAAGTCCCGGCTGGTCAAGCCGGCCTTGCTGATGATCGACGACTTTGGAAATGGCGAGATGAATCTGGCCGTCGGCCATATCTTGCTCGATGTCATCGATCGGCGTATGCGTTGTGGTTCTTTGCTGATCACCAGCCAGTATCCGCGGACTCAATGGCATGGGCTGTTTCCTGACCCGACGCTGGCGGATGCGGTTCTGGATCGCGTGGTGCATCAGTCGCACCAGATGCATCTGAAGGGAGAGTCGATGCGCAAGATGTTGGCGAAGGAGCGGATGGCTACGGAGTAAGCCCGGACGCGAAATGATGCTCACGGGTAGCAATGCTCGTGAGCATCACTTTTTATAGATGCTCGTGGTACCGGGCTTGATGCCGTTGCTCACGGCCATCGGGCAATCTGCTCATGGGGAACTGGGCGAACTGCTCACCTCGAACCGGTTTGGGTGCTCGTGAAAATCCGGCGTCAACAAATCGAAATGTCCGCTCAGCGCTTTTATCAAACCGTTGCATCCACCGGTTGAATCCGCAGCTACAAAGCAGATTTTGGAATACATCGGGGCTAGGACCGCTTTGGCCGAGAAGTTGCCTGATCAAGACGGGGAAAAATTTGATCCGTTCTCCACCAAAAGCGAAAGAATTATGGACAGAGAAAACATACAAACACGCTGAAAGCATTGGCTGGCGAGTGTTTCAGCGATCCAAAAATTCAGAACTAAGTGCAAATAGTTCGAAACTCGGTGAGAACCGACACTCAGAAAAGGAAGGCAAGTCGCAGGAACAAAAGCAATCATCGCGAAACTTTTTTCAGGCTTAGCACTCTTATGCAGCGAGTGCTAAAATGAAGTTGTAACTTGAAGGAGAAAATTACGCTATGACCTACGCCTTGGCGCTTCCCATCCCCTCGTCAGTTGGAAACATTGATGCCTATATCCAGGCAGCGAATCGTTATCCCATGCTGACCGAGGCCGAGGAGTCCCGGCTGGCCGAGCGTCTCCACAATGATGGCGATGTGGAGGCCGCGCGTCAGCTTGTGCTCTCACATCTACGCCTCGTGATCTCCATTGCCCGCGGCTACCTGGGTTACGGCCTGCCGCATGCCGACCTGATTCAGGAAGGCAACATCGGCCTGATGAAGGCGGTCAAGCGCTTCGACCCGTCGCGCGGTGTGCGTCTGGTGTCCTTTGCCATGCACTGGATCAAGGCCGAAATTCACGAGTACATCCTGAAGAACTGGCGCCTGGTCAAGGTGGCAACGACCAAGGCCCAGCGCAAGCTGTTCTTCAACCTGCGCAGCATGAAGAGCGGCTACGAGGGCGTCGATACGCTATCCGGCACGCAGGCGGCCGAAGTCGCCGCCCGCCTCGGCGTCAAACAGGATGAAGTGGTCGAGATGGAAACCCGCCTGTCCGGTCGCGATATTGCGCTGGAAGGCAATCCGGACGACGGCGACGAAGCCTTCGCCCCGATCGACTATCTGGCCGACTCGCGCTACGAGCCGACCCGCGTTCTGGAAAACAAGGCGCTGGCCTACCAGCAGAACGAAGGCCTGCACGCCGCGCTGGAAGGGCTCGACCCGCGCAGCCGCCGCATCATCGAAGCGCGCTGGCTGCATGATGGCGAAGCGGCAACGCTGCATGATCTGGCCGCCGAATTTGATGTTTCCGCCGAGCGGATTCGCCAGATTGAGGTCAAGGCACTGCAAAAAATGCGCGGCGTGCTCGCTGCCGCTTGACAATCACGCGTTGCCAACACAAAAGGGGAGCCTCGGCTCCCCTTTGCTTTTGCTGCGCAGCCGTTCAGTTCTTTTTCTTGGCGCCTGCTTTGCTGCCCTTGGCCGCGATATCGCCCTTGAAATCATTTTCAACCAGCGGCGGCGCATCGACCTGCGGTACGTGACACTGCGTGCAGTTGTGGCGTAGCGCCGAGCTCTCCGGCAGCACCTTGCCTTCACGATCCCGGAAGTGGCTGTCACCGATTTTCGGCGCTTTCTTCTTCTGGTAATTGGCCGTGCTGTGGCAGGTCAGACACTGGTTTTCTTCCAGCGTGATTTCGTCAAAGTTCTCAACCGCGTGCGGGATCACCGGCGGCTGGCTGTTGAAGGTACGCGCCACCTTTTCCTGCCCTCCAGGTTTCCCCCCGAGGTATTTCTTGGCCTCGGGAGCCTGGTCGACGGCCGCGACATCGGCCCCGCGCATCGGTTTCGGCGACTCCTGCGCCAAGGCAGGCGAGGCGAAGGCCCAGCAGGCGACGGATGCCAGAACGGCACAGGACAGCTTCAGGGTTTGTTTCATGATGGGCGCTCCTCCTCTAAGACTCGAACATCACTTGGCTTCGGACTGTACCGTCATGGCAACCGTCGAGGCCGGGTTATTGGTACGCAATCCGAAGGTAAAGACATCCTTCGAGCAGACATCGATGCAACGACCACAGTTGGTGCAACTTGGCGCCAGGATGACCGGGCCAACGCCCTTTCCCTCCCCCTTCAGGGCCGGGCGTATGACCTGCGGTTCCGGGCAGACTTCGAAACAATCCATGCAATCGTTGCACGCCGCACGCTTGGTAGCCGTCACACGCAGTGGACTCCACCGGCCGATCAGGCTGTAGAAGGCGCCGACCGGGCACAGGCGGCCGCACCAGCCACGGCTCATCACGAACAGGTCGAACAGGAAAATGGCGATGACGATCATCCACGCCGTGCCAAGGCCGAAGATCAACCCGCGATGCAGCATCGACACCGGATTGATCAGTTCCCACAGCACCACGCCGGTCACGGCGGAGCCGACCAGCGTCATGCCGAGAATCCAGTAGCGCGTGCGGGCCGACAGGCTACTCGCCCCCTTGATGCCTAGGCGGTCACGCAGCCAGCCGGCAGCATCGGTCACAACATTGACCGGGCAGACCCAACTGCAATAAACCCGGCCGCCGACCAGCAAATAGAAGACCAAAGCGATGCCGACGCCAATCAGGCCCAGCTTTTCCGGCACATGGCCGCTCATCAGCGATTGCAGGGCGACGTAGGGATCGGTCAGCGGCAGGATGTTCAGCGTGTAGCTGTAATTGAGGTTGCCCTTGACGATCCAGATGCCGGCCAATGGCCCGAGCAAAAACAGCGCAAGGATGCTGAACTGGGACAGGCGGCGCAGGATCAGCCACTTGTGTGCCCCAAACCAGCCTTTTTCCTCAACAGCTTCGGCGCCGATGCGTTTCTTGTTGGCTATCTGGCTCATGGCTTGCCCCCCAATCCGGGTGGCGTGCTCGGGATGACACCCGCCTCGCTACCGGCCATGCCACGCATCGATTCGGTTTGACCTGAGGCCGGATCGTAGTGACCGGGCAAAACAGCGCCCTCGGGCACGCGGTCAGGCAGATCGATCATCTTGGATTCATCGATCAGCGATTGGCCGGCCTTCTTCTGTTCATCCCAGCCGACGCGATAGTGGTGACCGAGTTCGCCCTTGGCCAGCTTGGGCGGCAGGACACGAATGGCGGACTCTTCCAGTACGCACGACTTCTCGCATTTGCCACAGCCGGTGCAATGCTCGGAATGGACGGTCGGCAGGAACATGGCATGACGACCGGTGCGCGTATTGGGCACCATGTCGAGCGTGATTGCCTTGTCGATGACCGGGCAAACGCGGTAGCAGACGTCGCAGCGCAGGCCGAGGAAATTCAGGCAGGTTTCGTGGTCGATCAGCACCGCCACGCCCATCTTGGCTTTGTTGATGTCGGTCAGCGCATGGTCCAGCGCCTTGGTCGGGCAGGCCTTGACGCAAGGGATGTCGTCGCACATCTCACACGGAATATTCCGCGCATTGAAGAACGGCGTACCGGTGGCAACCGGCGTTTCCGGCTTGGCCAGTTCCAGGGTGTTGTAGGGGCAATCGCGGACGCATAGCCCGCAACGTATGCATGCCCCCAGGAAATCGTCCTCGGGCAGCGCTCCGGGCGGCCGCAGGGCAAGGGCCGGCAAGGCCTTCGATTGCTTGGCATAGAGGCCCAGACCCAGGCCCAGCATGCCGACGCCGCACGCCATGCGGGCGGTGTCGAACATGAACTGGCGGCGGGCGGCGCTGCTTTTTGGGGTGTCGCTTTTCATCTCTTTCTCATCGTTCGGTTATGTCGGCCACGGGCGGGCCCCTTTCCCACCCGTTTCCGACACTCCCTGATTGCCTCGGTTGATTCGTTTATGCCTTGACGACCTTGCAGGCGCATTTCTTGTAGTCGGTCTCTTTCGAGATCGGACAGGTCGCATCCAGCGTCAGCTTGTTGACCAGACGATGCTCGTCGAAGAAGGGCGCGAAGACCAGCCCGACCGGCGGCTTGTTGCGTCCCTTGGTTTCGACGCGCAACTGGATTTCGCCGCGGCGGGTCGACAGCTTGACCACGTCGTTGCGGGCCAGGCCGCGCTTCTTGGCATCTTCCGGGTGCATGTAAACCACGGCATCCGGCATTGCCTTGTACAACTCGGGAACGCGGCGGGTCATCGAACCGGTATGCCAGTGTTCGAGCACGCGACCGGTGCAAAGCCAGAGGTCGTAATCGGCATCAGGCATTTCGGCTGCTGGCTGGTAGGGCAGCGCGAAAGCGATCGCCTTGCCGTCCGGGTAACCGTAGAAACGCACGCCTTCGCCCTTCGGCACATAGGTGTCGTAGCCCTCGCGGAAGCGCCACAGCGTTTCCTTGCCATCGACCACCGGCCAGCGCAGGCCACGCGCCTTGTGATAGACGTCGAAATTGGCCAGGTCATGCGCCTTGCCACGGCCAAAGCTGGCGTATTCCTCGAACAAGCCTTTCTGCACGTAGAAACCGAAGGCCTGGGACTCGTCGTTCATGTAGTCCTTGATGCCGTGGGCGTTGACCTTCTTCACCTCGTCCAGCCCGAACTTGTTGACCTGGCCGTTGGCAAAGAGCACGTCGTAAAGGGTCTTGCCCTTGTATTCGGGATTCTTGTCGAGCAACTCGGCCGGCCACACTTCCTCGACCTTGAAGCGCTTCGAGAACTCCATGTACTGCCACAGATCGGACTTGCCCTCGCCCGGCGCCTTGACCTGCTGGCGCCACATCTGGCCGCGGCGCTCGGCATTGCCGTACATGCCTTCCTTCTCCATCCACATGGCGCAGGGCAGGATCAAATCGGAGGACATGGCGGAGACGGTCGGATAAACGTCGGAAACCACCACGAAGGCCTTGGGATTGCGCCAACCCGGGTAGATTTCATCATTGACGTTCGGCCCGGCTTGCATGTTGTTGGTCGTCGACGTCCAGTAGAAGCCGAGCTTGCCGTCCTTCAGCGCCCGGCTCTGGGCCACGGCGTGCAGGCCGATCCAGTCGGGGATCGTACCGGCTGGCAGCTTCCACAGCTTTTCGGACAATTCGCGGTGCTTGGGATTCATCACCACCATGTCGGCCGGCAGGCGATGGGCGAAGGTGCCCACTTCGCGTGCCGTACCGCACGCTGACGGCTGACCGGTCAGCGAGAACGGCCCGTTGCCCGGCTCGGAAATCTTGCCGACCAGCAGGTGCACGTTGTAGATCATGTTGTTCACCCAGGTACCCCGGGTGTGCTGGTTAAAGCCCATGGTCCAGTAGGAAACGACCTTGACCTTCGGGTCGGCGTAGGCCTTGGCCAGCGCTTCGAGATTTTCCTTGGGCACACCGGAAATTTCGTGCGCCTTGTCCAGCGTGTATTCGGAGACGAAGGCGGCAAACTCGTCGAAAGTCATCGGCGCTGAGTTGTTCGGATTGCCCTTCGGTTTGCCATCCTCGCCCGGGTAGCCGTTGTTCATGGCGACCTTTTCCAGCGGGTGATTCGGGCGCAGGCCGTAGCCGATGTCGGTCACGCCCTTGGCGAACTTGACGTGCTTGGCGACGAAATCCTTGTTGACCGCACCGGTCGTGATGATGTGATTACAGATGTAGTTGAGGATGGCCAGGTCGGACTGCGGCTTGAAGATCAGCGTGTTGTCGGCCAGCTCGCAGGAGCGGTGGCTGAAGGTGGACAACACATGCACCTTGACGTGCTTGGCACTGAGCCGGCGATCGGTGATGCGCGACCAGAGGATCGGGTGCATCTCGGCCATGTTCGAGCCCCACAGCGCGAAAACGTCGGCGTGCTCGGCGTCGTCATAGCAACCCATCGGCTCGTCGATGCCGAAGGTGCGCATGAAGCCGGCAACGGCCGAGGCCATGCAGTGGCGGGCGTTGGGGTCGAGGTTGTTGGTGCGGAAGCCGGCCTTCATCAGCTTGGCGGCGGCGTAGCCTTCCCACACGGTCCACTGGCCGGAGCCGAACATGGCGATATTGCGCGGCCCGCCTTCCTTGAGTGCGGCCTTGCACTTCTCTTCCATGATGTCGAGCGCCTGGGTCCAGGTGATCGGCTTGAAGTCGCCATTCTTGTCGTACTTGCCGTCCTTCATGCGCAACATCGGCGACATCAGGCGGTCTTTGCCGTATTGAATCTTCGAGAGGAAATAGCCCTTGATGCAGTTCAGGCCGCGATTGACCGGTGCATCCGGATCGCCCTGGGTGGCCACGACACGGCCTTCCTTGACGCCGACCAGCACACCGCAACCGGTACCGCAGTAACGGCAGACGCCCTTGTCCCAACGGACACCGTCATCCTTGCCCTTTTGCTGCGCCTGAACGAGGCCGGGAACTGCAATCCCCGCCGTCGCAGCTGCTGCAGCCACCGCATTGCTCTTGATGAAATCACGCCGGGTCAGTTTCACTTGCAGCATCTCAGGCCTCCTCGTCTGGATCGGATTCGTATTGGTGATACACCAGCGAGGCCGAGAGAACTCCCGGCATCTGGCGTATTTCCTCAAAGATTTCGACTGTGGCGCCTTCAGAGGCTGTCTCGATGGAAACGATCATCCGCCCATCTTCGGCTACGGCATGAACCCCAACCCCGGCAAGAAGCCGCAATTGCGCGGCCACTTGATCTGCATCCGTCGGCAATACGCCGAGGATCAGGCTGGAGATATTGACTCCTTCAGAGACCTTCATGTCCATACAACGCCCAGTCAGTTTGATGTCAGCCAGCGCAATCTACGCCCATAAGCCGGCGCTTCTTTAGCGCACATCAAAATGACGGAAATACCCCTAAATTTATTACAGGTATGTTGACGACTATCAAGTGCGCAGAAGCACCCGGCGCGCGTTGGCGGTAGTCGCCGACATTATCTCGGCCCGGCTGAGGCTGCGCAGTTCGGCCAAGACATCGGCAATACGGGCCAATTCAGCCGGCGAGTTGCGCCCGCCGTTCAGCCAGGCGGGCGGAATGTCCGGCGCGTCGGTTTCAAGAACGATGGATTCGAGCAGCAAGCTTTTCGCCAGTTCCCGGATACGCGTCGAACCGCTGAACGTCATCGCCCCGCCGAAACCCAGCACAAAGCCCAGCTTGATGAACTCGTCGGCCTGCTGAGCGCTGCCATTGAAGGCATGAGCAATCCCACCGCGGACGCGGATGCGGCGCAATTGTTTGAGGATGGGATCGACGGCCCGCCGGACATGCAGCAGTACCGGCAGGTCGAATTCGCGCGCCAGCTTCAGTTGCTCGACAAAGAAGAATTCCTGACGAGCCGGATCGATGTCGCCGACAAAAAGGTCCAGACCAATTTCACCCACAGCGACTGGCCGCTCCCGCGCCAGCCAGTCGCGCAGCAGTGCCAGATCACCTTCCTGGGCCTGCATGACAAGCATCGGGTGAATGCCGTAGGCGGCAAGGCAGCCGGCGTAACGTTCGACCGTCGCCTTGGTCTTTTCGAACCCCGCTACCGCCACCGCCGGTACGACGATACGCTCGACCCCCACCGCCAGTGCCGCCGCATGCACAGCATCACGATCAGCGTCGAACTCGGCTGCATCGAGATGGCAGTGCGTGTCGATCAGCATCGCAGGAAGGGGAAATCCGGATCGGGCAGGGTGCCGCTCATCAACTCGGCCAACGAGGCCGCCGAGCCGCAGGCCATCGTCCACCCCAGCGTGCCGTGGCCGGTATTGAGCCACAGGTTGCGATAGCGGGTCTGGCCGATATACGGCACGTTCGATGGGGTGGCCGGACGCAAGCCGCACCACATGGCCGGTTCGCCAAGAATTTCCAGACGCGGGAAAAGCTGGCGAGTACGATCAATCAGGGCCTGGCAGCGGACCTGGTTGAGTTCGAGGTTATAGCCATTGAATTCAGCAGTACCGGCAATGCGCAGGCGATTACCGAGCCGGGAAAAGACCAGCTTGCGCTCGTCGTCGGTCAGGCTGACCGTCGGCGCCAGCGAACCTTCGGCCAGCGTCAGCGTGGCCGAATAGCCCTTGGCCGGATAGACCGGCAGGCCGACCCCGATTGGTTTGAGCAACAAGGGCGAATAGCTGCCGAGGGCGACGACATAGGCATCGGCCGTCAGCAGTTCGCTGCCCCCTTCACCGCGCACCAGCACCCCGGCGATCTTGCTGCCACCCGGCGCGATCTGCTCGACGCTCAGGCCAAAGCGAAAATCAACGCCGGCGGCTTGAGCCCGTTCAGCCAGGGCACAGGTAAATTTGTGGGCATCACCGGATTCGTCCGAACGCGTGTAGTCGCCACCGACCAGCAGATGCCGCGCCCCGGCTAGGGCCGGTTCAATTTCCAGGCATTTGTCGACATCGACCGTGTCACGATCGAGCCCGAACTGGCGCATGACACGCGCCGCCTTGATCGCCGCTGAAAGCTCGGCGCGATCAGTGTAGATATGCAGAATGCCGCGTTCGAGATGATCGTATTGCAGCCCCAGCTCTTCGCGCAGGGCCTGCAGCCGTCCCCGGCTGTAAAGAGCCATGGCGACGATGGCGGCGATGTTGCGCCGGGTCCGGCCGGGCAAGCATTCACCGAGAAAGCGCAAACCCCAGGCCAACTGGGCCGGGTCGGCCCGCCAGCGCCACAACAGCGGGGCATCCTCACGCCCAAGCCACTTGAGGACGCGCGGCAGGACATGCGGATTGGCCCACGGTTCGGCATGCGAAACCGAGATCTGGCCGCCGTTGGCGAAGCTGGTTTCATTACCGGCCACCGGCTGACGGTCGACCACTGTGACCTGGTGCCCGGCTCGAGCGAGATACCACGCGCTCGTTGTGCCGACAACGCCGGCACCCAGCACGAGCACTCTCAAGTGTCGCCTCCCCTTTCACGGGTAATCCGGGTCACCTCCGGAATATGGCGCATGCCGCGCATCACGGCTGCCAGGTGGTTGCGGTGGGCGACCTGGATGGTAAAACGCAAGGAGGTGAACAGGCGTTCCGGGTCGGCATCCATGGCGACATGCTCGATATTCGAACCCGCTTCGGCAATCGCCGCGGCCACCTGGGCCAGCACGCCGCGCGCATTCTTGACCTCGACTGTGATGCGAATATCGAACAGCTTGCCCTCTTCGGGCTCCCATTCGACATCGATCCACTTCTGCGGCTCGGACGAACGTGACTTGCGTATGGCCGGACAGTCGTGGGTATGAATGACCAGGCCACTGCCCTTCTTGATCGAACCGATGATCGGATCGCCCGGAATCGGCTGGCAGCAACGCGCCAGCTGGATGGCCATGCCCTCGGTCCCGTGGATGGCCAGCGTCATGCTGCTCGGCGAATCGTGCGACATGTCTTCGCGCGCCAGCAGTCGGCGGGCGACGACCGAAGGAAGCCGTTTACCGAGGCCGATATCGGTGTAAATCTCTTCCATCGACTTCTGGCCACCGGACTTGACCAGTTGATCCCAGGCATCGGTCGGAATCGAGATCGGCACAACGCCGAGCGACAGCAGTTCCTGGCGCAGCAGGCGCTCGCCAAGGCGGGCCGATTCCTCATTCTGCATGGTGCGCAGGAAATGGCGGATCTTGCTGCGCGCCCGGCCGGTCTTGACGTAGGTCAGCCAAACCGGATTGGGCGTGGCCTGGCCGGAGGTAATGATCTCGACCAGATCGCCATTGCGCAACTCGGTGCGCAGCGGTGAAAGCTCATGATTGATCCGCGCTGCCGAACAGTGATGGCCCACGTCGGTGTGCACCGCGTAGGCAAAATCGACCACGGTCGCCCCGTGCGGCATGGCCATGATCTTGCCCTTGGGCGTGAAGACATAGACCTCGTCAGGGAAGAGGTCGATCTTGACGTTCTCGAAGAACTCCGACGAATCGCTGGTCTGCATTTCGAGCAGCGACTGCAGCCACTTGTGCGTCTTGATCTGCAGATCGGCGCTGCTCTCGTCCATGTCCTTGTACAGCCAGTGCGCCGCCACACCCTCCTGCGCCACATTGTGCATTTCGCGGGTCCGGATCTGGACTTCGACCGGCGTACCGTAGGGGCCGATCAGCGTCGTGTGCAGCGACTGGTAGCCGTTGGCCTTGGGGATCGCGATGTAGTCCTTGAACTTGCCGGGCACCGGCTTGAACAGGCTGTGCAGGGCGCCAAGCGCCAGATAGCAGGTCGGCACGTTATCGACCACGACGCGGAAACCGTAGATATCGAGCACCTGCGAAAACGACAGGTGCTTTTCCTTCATCTTGCGGAAAATGGAATAGAGGCTCTTCTCGCGGCCGAAAACCTCGGCCCGCAAACCGGCGTGCTGAAGTTTTTCCTGAATGCCGTCGAGAATCTGGGTCAGCAACTCCCGACGGTTACCGCGTGCCGCACTGAGCGCCTTGGACAGTACCTCGGCGCGATGCGGATGGATCAGCTCGAACGACGTATCCTGCAACTCGCGGTAAAGCTTGTTCAAGCCCAGCCGGAGGGCAATCGGCGCGTAGATTTCCAGCGTTTCACGGGCAATGCGGGCGCGCTTGTCGGCGCGCATGGCCGACATTGTCGCCAGGTTGTGCTGGCGGTCGGCGAGCTTGATCAGCACGACGCGCAAATCGCGCGCCATGGCCATCAGCATCTTGCGGAAATTTTCGGCCTGCGCCTCCTGATAGGAAGCGAACTCCATCTTGTCGAGCTTGGAAAGGCCATCGACCAGCTCAGCGACTTCCTTGCCGAACTTTTCGGCCAGTTCGTGCTTGGTGGCGCCGGTATCTTCCAGCACGTCGTGCAGAAGCGCGGCAGCGACCGCATCGGCATCCATCCGCCACTCGACCACCGCACCGGCCACGGCCAGCGGATGGGTAATGTAGGGTTCCCCGGACATGCGCCGCTGACTGGCGTGCGCGCGGGCTGCGTAGGCATACGCAGCCTTGATTCTCTCTACATCAACGGGGGGGAGGTACTCGAGACTATCGAGGAAGACCTGGTAGGCAGCTTCCTCATAAGCAGGCGGTTGAGTTGACGGTACGGAACCCATCAGTCTTCACCGCCCCTGCTTTCAGGCCTGGCCGCGATTCAGCACTTCCAGACCCACTTTGCCGGCACCCATTTCCTTCAGGGCAACGACGGTCGGCTTGTGCTTTTCGGCATCAACCAAGGGGGTGGCACCATTGGCCAGCTGGCGGGCACGGTGTGCAGCAGCCAAGGTCATCTGGAAACGGTTCGGAATTCTTTTCAGGCAATCATCAACGGTAACGCGGGCCATGGCAAACCTCAAAAATCAGATCATTCTTTCAAACAGGGCGGCGTGGCGTGCACGTTGCGCCCCAAAGCTCAGGCTGGATGCACGTACAACAGCACGCAAATCATCCAGCGCCTGTGCTAACTGGTCGTTAATAATAACATAGTCAAATTCCCCGACATGGCGCATTTCCGCCTGCGCTGCGGCAAGGCGGCGGGCGATCACATCGGCGCTGTCGGTCCCGCGGCCGGTCAGACGACGGGTCAGTTCCTCCATCGAAGGTGGCAGGATGAAAACCCCGATCGCCTGTGGAAACAGGGCACGAACCTGCTGCGCACCTTGCCAGTCGATTTCCAGCAACACATCGCGGCCGGCGGCCAACTGGTCAGCAATCCATTTCTTCGATGTCCCGTAGAAATTGCCGTGCACCTCGGCCCATTCAAGAAATTCCTGGCGGGCAATCATGGCGTGAAACTCCGTGGCCTCGACGAAGTGGTATTCGCGCCCGTTCTGCTCACCCGACCGCGGGTCCCGCGTCGTATAGGAAATGGAAAGATGCACACTCGATTCCTGGTCCAGCAGCATGCGGACCAGCGTGGTCTTGCCCGCCCCGGACGGGGCTGCGACGACAAAGAGATTTCCGGCCATTGATTCGTTCCTGAGCTAAATGGCGCCTGGCGCCAAAGACAATTATTTTAACGTTCCCGGTACCAGCCAGTATTCGAGCACGGCTTGCAGCCGCGCCGGATCAAGCGGCTTGGCGAGGTGATCATTCATCCCGGCTGCCAGGCAACGCGCCCTGTCCTCGGCAAAGGCATTGGCAGTCAGCGCGACGATCGGAACTGTCGCGCCACCCGGCAAGGCCCGGATGCGTTGCGTCGCTTCCAGACCGTCGATGCCGGGCATCAACAGATCCATCAGGATCAGATCGTAAGCGGTGCGCTGCACCTGGGCGATGGCCTGTTCGGCATTCTCGGCCAGATCAACCGGCATGCCAGTCATCTCGCCGATGAGTTGGGCGGCCACCTCCTGATTCAGCAGATCATCTTCAACCAGCAGGATGCGTGCTGACAACGACGATGAAGCGCCAGCACCCGCCTCGCCCCGGGACGGCACGGCCAAGCCGGAGTTATCTGCCGCAGCCACCTTGCCGAAACGCGCCGTCAGCCAAAAGGTGCTACCCGCCCCCGGCTTGCTTTCCACGCCGGCCTGCCCACCCATCAGTTCGGCCAGACGCTGCGTAATGGCCAGGCCAAGTCCGGTGCCACCGTATTTGCGGGTGGTCGAATTATCAGCCTGCTCAAAGGGATGGAACAGTCTCGACAGCACGTCTCCATCGATCCCGATACCCGTGTCCTGAACCTCGAAGCGGGCCAGCAACGCATGCTCATCCTCTTCCAGCACCGAGGCGCGGAGCGTGATCGTGCCGGCTTCGGTGAATTTGATGGCATTGCCGACGTAATTCAACAAGGCCTGGCTCAGCCTTGTGCAATCGCCGAGAAGTACCGGTGGCAGGGCATCGACCATGGTCCGGAAGGGCAGCCCCTTGGCCTGCGCGCGCTCGGCGCACAGGCCGACCAGTCGCTCGACCACGTCGACGACGCGGAAAGGCTTGGACTCCAGCACCAGCTTGCCCGATTCAATTTTCGAGATATCGAGCACGTCGTTGATGATCGACAGCAAGTGCTCGGCCGACCCCATCATCTTGCCCAGGCGATCGGCCTGCTTTGGGGTCACGCCGTCACGCAGAAGTAGGTGGGTAAAACCGATGATGGCATTCATCGGCGTCCGTATCTCATGGCTCATGTTGGCCAGGAAGGTGCTCTTGGCCCGGTTTGCCGACTCGGCTACATTCTTGGCCGCTTCCAGTTCAGCAGTACGCGCCTGCACCAGTTCCTCAAGATGCTGACGATAGCTTTCCAGTTCCCGGGCATTGCGCTTCCGCTCGTCAATATCGGCAATCAAGCCAACCAGCCCGACTAACGCCCCCTGCTCGTCAAGCAGGCGACGGCCGCACAGGAAGCCCCAGAAAACCGTACCGTCGCGCCTGACATACTCCCGCTCCAGACGGACAAAGGGAATCTCACTGGCCATCAGCTTGAGCATCTTCTCGCGCCCGACGTCCCTCTCCTCAGGATGGATCAGCGAGACGTATTCGCTGCCAAGCAAGTCATCGAGCGGCGTCCCCCACATGGCCGACATCCGCTCATTGGCCAGCACGATCCTGCCGGCCGGATCGACCAGAAAAATTGCCCCGTCCGACGTATCGAAAATAGTCCGCAGCATGCGCTCGCGCTCACCGAGCCGGCTGGCATAGCCGTACAGCAGATAGACAGTGCCGCCACTGAGCACCAGGAACAGGGCTAGCAGTGCCAGCACCCCGTACAACTGGTGCCGCCAGGGGGCGAGGTAAGAATCTTCAGGCACGCCAACGTTGATGAAAAAGTGGTAGCCCGGATTGAAACGATAGGCATGCAGGCGACGTACGCCATCGATACTGGTTGCACCGGAAACATAGACACCAACCTGCGGATTGGCCTCCAGGGAAGCACGAAAATCTTCCGAGATTTTCGTCGAACCATAGTCGGCGACGGCAGCGTTCCAGGGCACCCGGGCCAGCAAGGCAAGATCGCCCCCACGCATGGCAACCGACCCACGCGACCCCATCTGGAGCGCAGTGAATTGCTGGGCAAAATGCTCCAGTCCGACACTGGCCAGGGCAATTCCGGAAAACTTGCCGCCGATATCGGGCAGACGGCGCGCCAGAACGATCGCCCACTTGCCGCTGATCCGCCCCTGGATAGGCTGCGAAATCAGCAGCCCGGCCGCCGGATCGGCCCGCAGTTGCTTGAAATAGTCACGGTCATCGATGATGGTTCTCGAGCCCGTTCCGCCATCGGTACCCAGGATGACCTCTCCCGCGGCGTTGGCAATGCGAAGCGCCACCAGGGGCTTGAGGCGATCACGCTGGCGAGCCAGAAAGCGATCCACGGCAGCCGCGTCGACTGCACCTTTTTCAGCCAGCCCCGCATACTCATCAATGGCGGCCCGCAAAACAAGATCAACTTTTTCCAGATTGGCGGCGACATCGCGTTCCAGCAGCATCGACAGATTCTCGACTTCAAGCTGCGAGCGCTGCCGTTGCTGCTCGAAACTGGCATGCATGAAGTAAGCAACCAGCGCCACGACCGACAAGACAACAATCAGCCAGCCGAGCACAAACCGCTGGGTCAGCGCCGTGGCGGAGAGTGACGAAAACCGGCTGGCCAGCTGCATGTTCGCCGGTTTATTCGAGATTCTGAATTTGCTCGCGCATCTGTTCGATCAGCAGTTTTAGGTCCATCGAAGCCTGAGAAACCTCGGTGATTGCCGACTTGGAACCCAATGTATTGGCTTCGCGGTTGAGTTCCTGCATCAGGAAATCGAGACGCTTGCCACAGGCACCGCCCTGCTTCAGCACCCGCTCGACTTCGTCGAGGTGAGTCGTCAGCCGGGAAAGCTCTTCGGCGACATCGATTCGGGTCGCGAAGACAGCCACTTCCTGCAGGATGCGGTCGTCGCTGGCGTTGCCCAAAGCCTCGGTCAGACGCTGGCGCAGCTTGTCGGTAAATAAGGCCTGCGCTTCGGGAATGCGGGGCGCCACTCGACGCACGATGTCGCGCATGCCGTTGACACGTTCGACGATCATCGCCGCCAGTTTGTCGCCTTCACGCCCACGGCTGGCGGTGAATTCATCAAGCACTTCGCGAGCCAGCGCCATGACAACCGGACCGAAAGCAGCGAAATCGACGCTTTGGTCACCGAACATGCCGGGCCAGCGCAGGGTTTCGTTGACCGATAGCGGGCTGGCGCCGGGCATTTCGCGAAGTACTTGCTCGCTCAACTGCTTCAGCGACGCCAGAAGCTCGGCATTGAGTTGCAACTGATCGGCGCGGGCCGCCGAGGCATTGAAAGAGAGCCGGCATTCGACTTTGCCGCGTGATAATCTCGCGGCCAGCAATTCACGCAAGGGCATTTCCAGCGAGCGCAACTCATCAGTAACGCGGAAATGGAAATCGAGGTAGCGGGAATTAACGCTTTTAAGCTCAAGTTGCAGTGTTCCGCGCTCAATATCGCGCGTTTTAACTGCATATCCAGTCATACTACAGATCATGATCAGGGGTTCTCCACCTTTACAGGCCGGACAACACGCCCGAAAATGCCTGAAATTGCATCATAACCGCGAGATCCATGGCGCAACAAGCCAATCAGGCCCTACCTAACGGCCACCCGCTCGAAGAATACATCATCGACCGCCAGCTCTCGCTTGGTGGCTTTTCGATTGTGTATCTCGCCACGGATCCCGAGGGCCGCCAGGTCGCAATCAAGGAATATCTGCCCAATAGCCTCGCCCTGCGCAGCAAGGGTGAAATCAAGCCGGTCATCACCTCTGAGCACCTCGGCGCCTTCCGCTACGGCATGAAGTGCTTCTTCGAGGAAGGCCGCGCGCTGGCCCGTCTGTCCCACCCCAACGTGATCCGCGTGCTGAATTTCTTCCGCGCCAACGACACTGTCTATATGGTGATGGAGTACGAACACGGCCGGACGCTGCAGGAATTCATCCAGAAGCATCAGGGTCACATCTCCGAACGCTTCATGCGCGGCGTGTTCACCCGCATGCTGAACGGCTTGCGCGAAGTCCATTCGAACAAGTTGCTGCATCTCGACCTGAAGCCATCGAACATCTATCTGCGGGGTGACAACACGCCGGTCCTGATCGACTTCGGTGCCGCCCGCCAGACCCTGGTCACCGATCAGCCCATCCTCAAACCGATGTACACACCGGGCTTCGCTTCACCGGAACATTACGGCAACCGCAAGGATCTCGGGCCGTGGAGCGACATCTACAGTGTCGGCGCCTCGATGTATGCCTGCCTGGCCGGTGTTGCACCGCAGGCGGCCGATGCCCGCATGAAAAAAGACACGCTCCCCCCGGCCATGATGCGCTGGGATGGCCAGTACTCTGATCGCCTGCTCGAGATCATCGACTGGTGCCTCAACCTGAACCACCTTTACCGTCCGCAAAGCGTCTTTGCCCTGCAGAAGGCGCTCGTCGAAACCATCACGCCGCCCCGGCCGAAGGCTAATCCGAACTGGCTTGGTCGCTTCGTCGAAAAACTCAGGAAGCCGATTTAATGAGATTCACCATCTATCAGGAAAGCCGCCAAGGCGGCCGCGCCAACAACGAGGACCGCACCACCTACTGCTATTCCCGCGACGCCCTGCTGATGGTGGTCGCCGACGGCATGGGCGGCCATCACTATGGCGAAATCGCCGCGCAGATCGCGGTCCAGACACTGGCCGACTCGTTTCAGCGCGAAGCCAGGCCGGTCCTCAACGACCCCTTCCGTTTCCTGCAGAAGGGCATGACCAATGCCCATCATGCGATTCTCGACTACACGGCCCGCCACCGTCTGAAAGACACGCCGCGCACAACCTGTGTCGCCTGCGTCATTCAGGACAACGTCGCCTACTGGGCCCATGCCGGTGATTCCCGCCTGTTCCTGATGCGGGATGGCCGCGTCGTCGCCCAGACCCGCGACCATTCGCGCATTCGCCTGCTGGTCGAGGAAGGCATGATCACCGAAGCACAGGCTGCCTTCCACCCGGACCGCAACAAGATCTACAGTTGCCTGGGCAGCCCGACGCCGCCGGAAATCGAGTTCTCACGCAAGACGCCGCTCGATCACGGCGACATTCTCCTGCTATGTTCGGATGGTCTGTGGGGCGAAATGTCCGGCGAAATGATCGCGGTCGCCCTGAAAGGCGCCAACCTGCTGCAGGCCGTGCCGATGGTGCTCAATCAGGCCGAGCTCAAGGGCGGCGCTCATGGCGACAACCTGTCGGTCGTCGCCGTGCGCTGGGAAGACACCTATGTCGAAGAAGCAAGCAGCGCCATCTCGACCCAGACCATGAGCCAGGACGAAGTGACCACCCGCCTTGAGGAATTCGGCCGCAACCCGGCCTACAAGAGCGAACTGAGCGACGACGAAATCGAGGACGCGATCGAGGAAATCCGCTCCGCCATCGAAAAATATTCACCCCCGAAAAAATAAGGATCACCCATGCGCCCCAGCCAACGCCAGTCGGACCAGCTTCGCACTGTCCGCATTACCCGCAATTTCACGCGCCACGCCGAAGGCTCGGTACTGATTGAAATGGGTGACACCCGCGTGCTGTGCACGGCCAGCGTCGAAGAGAACGTGCCGCCCTTCCTGCGCGGCAAGGGCCAAGGCTGGGTCACGGCCGAATACGGCATGCTGCCGCGCGCCACGCACACCCGTTCGTCCCGTGAAGCCGCCAAGGGCAAGCAGACCGGCCGCACCCAGGAAATCCAGCGGCTGATCGGCCGCGCCCTGCGATCTGTGGTCGATTTGAAGGCTCTCGGCGAGCGCCAGATCACCCTCGACTGCGACGTCCTGCAGGCCGACGGTGGCACCCGCTGCGCCTCGATCACCGGCGCCTGGGTGGCACTCTACGAAGCCTGTGACAAGCTGGTGCAGGCCGGCAAACTGCCCGCCAACCCGGTACGTGATCACGTCGCCGCCATTTCGGTCGGCATCTACAAAGGTAGTCCAGTTCTCGACCTCGACTATCCGGAAGACTCTGACTGCGACACCGACATGAACGTCGTGATGACTGGTGCCGGCGGCATCGTTGAAATCCAGGGCACCGCCGAAGGCGAGCCCTTCACCCGTGAGCAGATGAGCGTGCTGGTCGACCTTGCCACACTCGGCGTTCGCCACCTCGTCGCCGCCCAGCAATCCGCCCTCGCCTCATGAAAAAGCTCGTCCTCGCCTCGAACAACGCCAAGAAGATCAAGGAGCTGAATGCCCTTCTGGCACCGCTCGGCTTTGAAGTCATTCCGCAGGGCCTGCTCGGCATTCCCGAGGCTGAAGAGCCGCACTGCACCTTTGTCGAGAACGCCCTGGCCAAGGCTCGCCATGCCGCCGGGCATAGCGGCCTGCCGGCGCTGGCCGACGATTCCGGCCTCTGCGTCGAGGCGCTGCACGGCGCCCCCGGCGTGCTCTCCGCCCGCTATGCCGGCGATCCGAAATCGGATGCCCGCAACAACGAAAAGCTGCTGTCCCACCTCGCCGGACAGGCCAACCGCAAGGCGCATTTCTACTGCGTGCTGGTGCTGGTTCGCTCGGCCCACGATCCGCAGCCGATCATCGCCGAAGGCGAATGGCACGGCGAGATTCTGCCGGAACAGCAAGGCGAAGGCGGCTTCGGCTACGACCCGCTGTTCTTCGTGCCAGAATTTGGCCAAACCGCGGCCGAAATGGATGCTGAAGCCAAAAACAAGGTTTCCCACCGCGGCCGGGCCATGCAGAAATTGATCGAGCGTCTGCCGACGCTGTAGGTCGATATCTCCTGTCACTCCCGCGCAGCCGTGAGTCCAGGAATGCCACTCTGGATTCCCGCCTGCGCGGGGATGACGACCACCCCGAATCCCTTACTCCCCATGGCACGCACCATCCCCATCTTCACCGCCGGCAAGGCACCGTCCGCCACCAACGCCCTCGAATTCCGCGTCTCGCCGCCGCTCGCCCTTTACGTGCATGTGCCGTGGTGCGTGCAGAAGTGCCCATATTGCGATTTCAACTCGCACGAGGCCAACGGCACGATTCCCGAGCGCGAATACGTCGATGCCCTGATCGCCGACCTGCAGTCCGCCCTGCCGCTGATCTGGGGCCGGCCGGTGGTCAGCGTGTTTTTCGGTGGCGGCACGCCCAGCCTGCTCTCGCCGGCGGCCATCGACGAGTTGATCGCCGCCTTTCGGGCGCTGGCCATGCTGGCGCCGGACGCCGAGATCACGCTCGAAGCCAACCCGGGCACGGTCGAGGCCGAGAAGTTCGCCGGTTTCCGCGCCGCTGGCGTCAATCGCCTGTCGCTCGGTATCCAGAGCTTCAACGATGAACACCTGAAAGCGCTCGGCCGCATCCACGGTGCGGCCGAAGCCAAGCGGGCGGCGCAACTGGCCGGGGAGCATTTTGACTCGTTCAATCTGGACCTGATGTACGGCCTGCCTGCCCAGACGCATGAGCAAGCGCTCGCTGACGTCGAAACGGCGCTGAGTTTTTCGCCCTCGCATCTGTCCTGCTACCAGCTGACGCTGGAACCGAACACCCGCTTCGCCGCCTTCCCGCCGGAACTGCCGGAAGGCGACACCTGTGCCGACATGCAGGAGAGCATCGAGGCCCGGTTGGCCGCTGCCGGTTTCACCAATTACGAAACCTCGGCCTTCGCCCGTAGCGGCAAGCAGTGCAAGCACAACCTGAATTACTGGTATTTCGGCGACTATCTCGGCATCGGCGCCGGGGCCCATTCGAAATTAACACTGCACGACCGCGTGCTGCGCCAGATGCGCTGGAAGCACCCGAAGGCTTACCTCGACAACATCCGCAGCGGCAATCCGGTGCAGGAAGAAAACCAGGTCGAAGCGGCCAGCCTGCCTTTCGAATTCATGATGAATGCGCTGCGTCTGGCCGATGGCTTCCACCCGTCGCAGTTCGAGGCGCGCACCGCCCAGTCGCTGAACAGCGTGTTACCGCAACTGAAGGCTGCCGAAGCCGAGGGGCTGTTGATCGTCGGCCCGGAAAAAATTGCGCCGACCGCGAAGGGTCGGCGCTTTCTGAACGTTCTGCTCGAACGCTTTCTCTAGCCTTCAGGGCGTAATGCCGCCATCTCGTCTTTAGCGCGGCGCCTCGGCGACGAATATTTCGACCCGCCGGTTCTTGGCCCGCCCGGCCACGGTCGAGTTATCGGCAATCGGTTCATGCGAGCCGCGGCCATCAATACTGATCCGGTTGCTCGCCACCCCACGCGACCCCAGGTAATCGCGAGTCGCCGCAGCACGGTTGACCGATAGCGGATTGTTGACCGCATCGCTCCCGACATTGTCGGTATGCCCGACGATGCGGACATTGGTCACCGGATTCTGGTTCAGCGTCGTGGCAAAACGATCAAGCACCGCATGTAGTGCCGGTGTGATATCGTAACGACCGGAATCGAAGGAGAGATCGCTGGGGATGTCCAGCTTGAGCTGATTGTCGGCCGTCTGGGTCACGCCGATACCTGTGCCCTGGGTCGCCTGTTCCATTGCCGCTTTCTGTTCCTGCATGTGCCGCGACCACAGGTAGCCACCACCGGCGCCAAGCGCGGCGCCAACCGCCGCCCCGGTTGCTGCGCTCTTGCCCTTGTTGCCACCGGCCGTCACGGTACCGAGAAGCGCACCGGCCACCGCACCGACTGCAGCACCCGTTGCTGTGGTGCGCTGTGTCTCGTCCATGTTGGCGCAACCTGACAGAGTGCCACCAAAAATGGCACACGCGACCAACTTCACCAAGATGTTTTTCATGTACGACGCTCCTCAAAATACAGCAATTGAGTACTCAGCCTAGGCCAGCCCGAGCGGTAGCGCAAACTGACCCAGCCGATAACGGGAGCGCAGGCTCAGCCGAAGAGGCCGCCTTTTTTCAGCATATCCAGCCCCTGCGCGAGCAGGTCGCCGCCTTCGGGCAGCTGGCCGTTCGGCGTCAGCTTGTCGACCACCTGCGGCAGCAGATCGGCCAGGCTGCCGGAGGCCTGCTCGGTGGAAACCCCCAACTGTGAGGCGATATTCTGCAACTGACCGCCACCCAGAATCTCCTGAATCTGCTCGGCCGAAATCGGCAGATTCTGGCCCGTAGAAACCCATGAATTGACGATATTGCCCAAGCCACCCTGCTGGAAGGACTGGACCAGCCCGCCCAGACCGCCAGTCTGCGGGTTGTTGATCAATTGCATGACGATGTTCAACAAGGGATTGTCGCCACCGGACTGACCGCCAGCCAGAGCGCCGACGACGGAATCAAGAAGACCCATGATTGTTCCTCCAAAGGGGATTAAGAATGGGTCATCCTACGCCTTCGGCATGACGGCGATTGTGAATATTTGCGAACAGTCGAGCCCTACGCTGCCAGTTTCTTCTGCGCCGCCGACGCCTCTTCGCGCACGCGCTTGGCTTCGTCGAGCAGGTAGCGCTGGTAATCCTCCAGGTCGCCGTCGAACGGTGCGACGCCGCCCTTGGAGACCAGCCAGAACTCGTCGCAGACCGAGCGCAGCAGGGCGCGGTCATGGCTGACCAGCATGACGGTGCCTTCGAACTCATTAAGCGCGACGGCCAGTGCTTCGCGGGTGTTAAGGTCGAGGTGGTTAGTCGGCTCGTCGAGCAGCAGCAGGTTGGGGCGTTGCCAGACGATCATGCACAGCACGAGGCGCGCCTTCTCGCCGCCGCTCATGGTGCCGACGGCCTGCTTGACCATTTCGCCGCCGAAATTGAAGGTGCCGAGGAAATTGCGCAGTTCCTGTTCGCGACCCGGCACATTGCTGCGACCGCTGGCAATCGCTTCCTTGGCCAGACGAACCATGTGTTCGAGCGGCGTGTCCTGCGGGCGCAGCACATCGAGTTCCTGCTGGGCGAAGTAGCCGATGTTGAGGCCCTTGCCTTCGGTCACGTCGCCACTGATGGCCTGGAGGTCGCGGGCGATGGTCTTGACCAGCGTGGACTTACCCTGGCCGTTCGCACCGAGGATGCCGATGCGCTGGCCGGCCATCACCGAGCGGTTGATGCCGCGCACGATAACGGTCGGCGGCGTGCCGGCCGGTGCTTCCTCAGCCGGCGGGTAGCCAATGGTGACGTCCATCATCGACAGCATCGGGTTGGGCAGGTTCTGCGGCTCCTGGAATTCGAAGCTGAATTCGGCATCGGCCAGCACCGGCGCGATCTTTTCCATGCGGTCCAGCGCCTTGACCCGGCTTTGCGCCTGCTTAGCCTTGCTGGCCTTGGCCTTGAAGCGATTGATGAAGGACTGCAGGTGGGCGATCTTCTCGGCCTGCTTGGCCATCGTTGCCTGTTGCAGCAGCATCTGCTCGGCGCGCATGTCCTCGAACTTGCTGTAGTTGCCGCCGTAACGAACCAGCTTGGCGTTGTCGATATGCAGCGTGACGCCGGTGATGGCGTCGAGGAATTCGCGGTCGTGGCTGATCATGACCAGCGTGCCCTGATAGCGCTTCAGCCACGCCTCCAACCAGACGAGAGCGTCCAAGTCGAGGTGATTGGTCGGTTCGTCGAGCAGCAGGATGTCGGACGGGCACATCAGGGCGCGGGCCAGTTGCAGGCGCATGCGCCAGCCGCCCGAGAAGCTGTTGACCGGGTTGTGCAGTTCGGCAACCTTGAAGCCGAGGCCGAGGATCAGCGACTGGGCGCGGGCTTCGGCGTCGTGCTCGCCGGCGTCGTTGAGCGCCATGTAGGCTTCGGCCATGCGCATGCCGTCGTCGCTCATTTCGGCGTCGTGCACCTCGTTGCGGGCTGCAAGCAGTTTGGTGTCGCCATCGATGACGAAGTCGGTGGCCGATTGCTCGGTTTCCGGCATGTCCTGCGCCACCTGGCCCATCTGCCATTGCTTGGGAATCGAATAGTCGCCGCCATCCTCATGCAGCGTGCCGTTGAGCAGCGCGAACAGCGTCGATTTGCCGGCCCCGTTGCGGCCGACCAGGCCGACCTTCTCACCCGGGTTGATGGTGACGGAGGCCTTGTCGAGCAGCACTTTCGAGCTGCGGCGCAGGGTGACGTTCTTGAGGATGATCATGGGGTATTCGTTTTCTTCAGAGGGTGGGCGCGCACGCCCGGTCAGGCAATGATGTCGCCATCGACATAGAACCAGCGGCCGTCTTCGCGGACGAAGCGGCTTATTTCGTGGAGGCGGTGGCCGCGTCCGTCGATACGGTAGCGGGCGACGAATTCGACGGTGGCGTTATTTTCATCCTGCTGCTGGTGGCGTTTGACCTCCAGGCCAAGCCACTTGGTCCCATCGTCTTCAGCCAGATCGAGATTGACCGGCCGGGTCGATGGATGCCAGCTGGCCTGCAGGTAATCGTCCAGCTTCAACACATAGGCACTGTAGCGCGAGCGCATCAGGGCTTCGGCCGTCCGGGCGATTTCAGCCCCGGCGTGCAGTCGACCGCAGCAATCGGCGTAACGCCTGCCGCTGCCACAGGGGCAGGCGTCGTCCGTTTTCACTTGGCTTCGACGACTTCGCCGCCAAGGGCGTCGATCAGTTGCGGCAGGAAGCGCGACAGTTCGCCAGTCATCAGCGCGAAATCGGCATCGAACTGCTCATCGGCGTGTTCGGCGCTTTTCTCGGCTTCTTCCTTGAGGATATCGAGGAAGGCGAGGCGCTTCACTTCCAGCTTTTCGCCGAGCACGAAGGAAATACGGTCGTCCCAAGTCAGGGCCAGCTTGGTCGGCATCTTGCCGGCGGCCAGGTGGGCCTTGATCTCGCCGCTGATTTCGTCGCCCAGCGGATGACGGACATAACGCACGGCGGCTTTCTCTTCACCGGCCGCCTTCAGTTCGCAATCGCGGTCGATGGTGAAACCGGCCGGCGCCTCACCACCGGCCAGCCAGTCGGCCATTGCCGCTTGCGGCGAAACCTGGGTGTGCAACATAGTCAGCGGGAAGTCGTCGAGGCAATGACGCAGATGTTCGATGACCTCTTCGGCTTTGGCCGGGCTGCCGGCATCGACGCAGAACCAGCCATTTTGCGGATCGAGCCAGACGTAAGTGGTGCGGCGACGGGTGAAGGCGCGCGGCATCAACTCTTCGGTGACGCGCTCGCGCAATTCCTTCAACTGCTTGCGACCGGGGGCATAGCCCTGCTGGGCTTCCATCAGTTCGGCCCGTTCCTTGACTTCATCATTGACCACTGAGGAAGGCAACAGGCGCTGTTCGACGCTCAGGGCGATCATCCATTGCTGGCCGAGCGAGTAGACCAGCGCGCCATCGCGGCGCGGCGATACCCAGCCACGGCTCATCGGCTGGTTGCTCGGGCACTTCACGAACGGCCCGCGGGAGAGTTGTTCGTCAAATTTGGCGAGGTCGATATTCCACGGCGTCGGCAAACGGTAAAGCTGGAGATTCTTGAACCACATGTGTTGTATTCCTTGCAGGCGCTGTTCAGCGCTTCTTGAAAATGACGTCCCAGACGCCATGACCGAGGCGCAGGCCGCGGTTTTCGAATTTGGTCAGCGGGCGGTAGTCGGGGCGCGGGGCGAAACCGGCCAGACCATTGCTGCTGTCGGCTTCCAGCGCAGCAGCCAAGGCCGCCGGTGCCGGAGCGGCGACGCTGTTTTGCAGACTGGCTTCGCGCCCGAGCACATCCAGCATCTGCAGCGCGTAGTTTTCCCAATCGGTTGCACAGTGGAAATAGCCACCGGGCTTCAGGCGCGAGGCGAGCAGTTCGACGAAAGCCGGCTGGATCAGCCGGCGCTTCTTGTGGCGCGTCTTGTGCCACGGATCGGGGAAGAAGACGTGGATGCCATCGAGCGAAGCTTCCGGCAGCATGTCGCGCACCACCTCGACGGCATCGTGATTGCCGATGCGCAGGTTGGAGAGATTCTTCTCGGCGATCAACTTGCACAGGGCACCGACACCCGGCACGTGCACTTCCAGCCCGAAGTAGTCGTTCTGCGGATTGGCTTCGGCGATCCTAGCGGTTGTCTCGCCCATACCGCAGCCGATTTCGAGAATCTTCGGGTTATCGCGGCCAAACACGGCGTTCAGGTCGATATTCGCCGACTGATAGGCGATGCCGATTTTCGGCATCATGTCGTCGAAATAGCGATGCTGGGCCTCCGACATGCGGCCGGCCCGGCGCACGAAGCTCTTGATATGGCCGTGCGTATCGTGACCCTCGCGACCTTCGTTGTAGACGCCGTCGTCGTGCGCGGCGCCGGACTCGATCAGCGGTGCGCCGCTCATGAGCCGATCAACCCGGTGGTCGGCGAGGACGGGTCGGCCGAGTAATATTTGCGGGCCATGCGGCCGGCCAGATAGGCCTCGCGCCCAGCTTCGATGCCCTTCTTCATGGCCGAAGCCATCAGCACCGGGTTTTTCGCATGAGCGATGGCGGTATTCATCAGCACGCCGTCGCAGCCCAGTTCCATGGCGATGGTCGCATCCGACGCGGTACCGACGCCAGCATCGACGATGATCGGCACCTTGGCGTTGTCGATGATCAGGCGCAGGTTCCACGGATTGACGATGCCCATGCCGGAGCCGATCAGCGAGGCGAGCGGCATGACCGCGACACAGCCGATTTCTTCCAGCATCTTGCACTGGATGGGGTCGTCGGCACAGTAAACCATGACCTGAAAGCCCTCCTTGACCAGCGTTTCGGCAGCTTTCAGGGTTTCCGGCATGTTCGGGAACAGGTTGGTCGGGTCGCCAAGCACTTCCAGCTTGCACAGCGGGTGGCCGTCGAGCAGTTCGCGGGCCAGGCGCAGCGTCCGCACGGCATCGTCGGCGGTATAGCAGCCGGCGGTATTGGGCAGGATGGTGAATCTGGACGGCGGGATGGCATCGAGCAGGTTAGGCTGGGTGGCATCCTGGCCGATATTGACGCGGCGCACCGCGACAGTAACGATCTCGGCCCCGGAAGCGTCGATGGTCGCACGCGTTTCGGCGAAATCCTTGTACTTGCCAGTGCCGACCAGCAAACGGGAGCGGTACGCCGTGCCGGCGATAGTCAGTTGGTGCATGTGTTTAGTCGCTAGTTGCTAGTCGTTAGTCATTAGCTGTCTGTCGCTAGTAACTGAGCACTAGCGACTAACAACTATCCTTAGCCGCCGCCGACGGCGACGACGATTTCAAGTTGATCGCCCGTCGCCAGTAGCGTCGTGGCGTGCTGGCTCTTGGGGACGATTTCGCCGTTCCGTTCAACGGCAATGCGCTTGCCGGCATAACCAAGCTGATCGATCAGCCCGGCCACGGTCAGCGCATCGGGGAACTGGCGGGATTCGCCATTGATTTTGAGTTCAAGCATCGGGCTATTTTAACAAGCCGCGTGGCTTTCTCGGTGCGTCGGTGAACAGTCGGTCGTATAGCCAGTTGGGCAGGACGCGTAACAGTTTGGCGACGACGCCCATCTGCCAAGGGATCACGGCATAGCTCGTGCCGCGCGCGATGGTGGCGGCGAAACGTTCGGCCGCCCGCTCGACCGGCAGCAGGAACGGCATCCGGTAAGGGTTGATCGCGGTCATCGGCGTTTCGATGTAGCCCGGTGCAATGGTCACCACCTTGATGCCGCAGGGCCGCATCTCCAGACGCAGGCTTTCCAGATAGGTGATCGCTGCCGCCTTCGAGGCCGAATAAGCCTCCGCCCCCGGCAAACCGCGAATACCGGCGACCGAGGCGATACCCACCAAGCGCCGATCACCGCCAACTGCCTTCATGGCCGGAATGAAGGGCGCAAAGGTCGCCGCCATGCCGAAGACGTTGGTGTCCATGACGCGGCGGAAGATCGCCAGATCTTCCTCGTATTCGGTCAGCGTACCGGCTGAAACCCCGGCATTGGCGATGACGATATGCGGCGCACCGAAGCGCTGCATGAAATCCGTCGCTGCGTCGTGCAGGGCCGGCGCATCGGTCACATCGAGCGGGTAGCAAGCATGACCGCCACCGAGGCGGGCGTTCAGCCCATCGAGAAAGTCGGCTCGACGTGCCACCAGCCCCAGGGTAGCGCCCTGTGCGGCGTAGTAAACGGCAAGCGCCTCGCCGATACCCGACGAGGCGCCCGTGATGAAGACTCTAAGCGTCAATTATTTCTTGCCGGCACCCTTGCCCGACTTTTCGCTGCGCACCTTGGTAATCAAGCTGTCGGCGATAGCCAGGGTTTCATTGAAATCCTTGCCGCCGACCAGGAACTTGCCATTGACCGCCAGCGCAGGAACGCCGGTGATCTTGTAGGCCTGCGCCATCTGGTCGCCGCGCTTGACCTTGCTCATGACACCGAAGGAACTGAAGGTTTCGCCAAACTTCTTGGCATCGACACCCTTCTTGGCCACCCATTCGGTCAGGGCCTTTTCTTCGAACAGATTCTGACGCTCGACGTGGATGGCCTTGAAGACATCGCTTTCGAGGCGATGCAGGTCACCGGTGATTTCCAGCGTGTAGTACAGCTTGGCGATATTCGCCCAGGCGGCGCGGCCAAAGGTGATCGGCACCTTCTTAACCACCACGTCGCCCTGTTGCTTGGCCGCCCAGGCGGTCAGCAGTGGATTGAAATCGGCACAGTGCGGGCAGCCATAGCTAAAGAACTCCAACACTTCGATCTTGCCGGCATCCTCGCTCGGCTGGGCCGGGGAAATCACCGTATAGGGCGCATTCTGGGCCAGCGCCGGCATGGCGATGGTGGCTCCCAGAGCCAGGACGGCAGCGGCAAAACCACGACGGGAAAACTTCATTCGCTACTCCTATTTGGACAGTTGAGCTTCAATGCCGGATTTGGCAAGCTCGGCACGTACTTTGTTCAATTCATCGATCTTCGTGTAGGGGCCAACCCGAACGCGATAGAAGGTCTTGTCCTGAATCATCACCTGCTGGACAACGGCCTCAATACCCATAAACGCAAGCTTGGCCTTTTGGTTGTCAGCATCCTGCGCCGTGCTGAACGAACCGGCCTGCAGGAAGAGCGGGGTCTTCGATTCCTTGGCCTCTTCCTTCTTGTCCTCTTTTTTCGGCTCTTCTTTCTTTGCCTCGTCCTTCTTGGCATCCGGCTTGGGCGTCTTGTCCGGCACCGCATCCGCCTTGCCTGGCAGGATGTCGTAGAACTGGAAGCGCTTTTCCGGAATCGGATCGCCCGGCTTGCCCGGCAAGGCCAAAGGCTGGCCAGGCTGTCCGTTGGCACCTTCGGCCCTGGCCGGCGGCTGCGCTCTTTCGACAAAGGGCAAGGGTGACTTGTTCATATACCAGACCACCCCGGCCGCAACCCCGACACCGAGCACCAGGCCGATGAACATGCCGATCAGCGTACCGCCCCCGGACTTCTTTTTCGCCGGGGTGCTCTTGCGGGATTTCATATCGCGACTCATCAATTTTCCTTACATCGAATCCGGGCAGCTGACACCAAGGATCGTCATGCCATTGCGGATCGTCTGGCGCACTGCAGCAGCCAGCGCCACCCGGGCATCGCGCAGGGGGGCATCATCAACCAGCATGCGCTCGGCGTTGTACCAGCCGTGGAACTCGCCGGCCAGATCCTTCAGGTAGAAGGCGATCAGGTGGGGCGCCAATTCGCGGGCAGCACCATCGATGACGTCACGGAATTCAGCCAGCTTGCTGGCAATGGCCAGTTCGCGCGGATTGTCGAGCAGTGCCAGATTGGCCTCGGCCAAAGTAGCCAGATCGCCGCCCCACTGGTTGATCACCGAGCAGACGCGGGCATGGGCGTACTGGATGTAATAGACCGGATTCTCGTTGGTCTGGCTCTTGGCCAGATCGAGGTCGAAATCGAGGTGCTGGTCGGACTTGCGCAACGCATAGAAGAAACGGCAGGCATCGTTGCCGACTTCACCGCGCAGTTCGCGCAGGGTGACAAACTCGCCGGAGCGCGTCGACATCGAAGCCTTCTGGCCATTGCGGTAAAGCACGGCGAACTGGACCAGCGCCACTTGCAGCTTGCTCGCATCCAGCCCCAGGGCGGTAATCGCCCCATTGACGCGGGAAATATAGCCGTGGTGATCGGCGCCCCAGATGTTGATGACCTTGTCGAAACCGCGCTCGAACTTGTTCAGGTGGTAGGCAATGTCGGAGGCGAAATAGGTGTAGAGGCCGTTCTCGCGCTGGACGACACGGTCCTTCTCGTCGCCGAAAGTCGTCGACTTGAACCAGCGGGCGCCGTTCTGCACGTACAGGTGGCCGTTTTTTTCCAGCAGATCGACGCAACGGGCGACCAGGCCAGTATCGAACAATGCCTGCTCGGAGAACCAGACGTCGAAATGGACGCCAAACTCTTCCAGATCGTCGCGGCCGTCCGCCAGTTGCTCGGACAAGGCATGCTGATGCACATAAGTCCAGTCCGGGCCGAGCAATACCTTGGCATTGGCGATCAAGGCATCGAGGTGCAGGTCGCGCTGGCGTTTGGCTTCATCGTCGGCACGCTCCGCTTCAGGCAAGCCGGGCGTCCCGGCCAGCACATCGGCAGCCGGGCGAACGAATTTGGCGCCGTGCGCCGCCGTCATCTGCTTGGCCATGTCGCGCACATAGTCGCCCTGATAGGCATTGGGCAGGAAGGGCACAGCGATGCCGTGCTGCTCCAGGTAGCGCAACCAGGTCGACAGACCGAGGATGTCCATCTGACGACCAGCGTCATTGACGTAATACTCGCGAGTCACGTCCCAGCCGGCGAAAGTCAGCAGACTGGACAGCGAAGCGCCGTAAGCGGCGCCGCGACCGTGGCCGACATGCAGCGGACCGGTCGGATTGGCCGACACGAACTCGACTTGCACTTTTTGCCAGCCGCCCTGATTCGAGCGGCCAAAATTATCGCCTTCGGCCAGCACGGCCTTGACGACATCGGTCTTGAAGCCGGCATCGAGCGTGAAATTGATGAAGCCAGCCCCGGCCACTTCGGCCTTGGTCACCAGCCTGGAGGGCGGCAACTCAGCCAGCAGCTGATTGGCGATTTCGCGCGGGTTCTTCTTCAGCGCCTTGGCCAATTGCATGGCCAGGTTGGTCGCGAAGTCGCCATGGGTTGGATCGCGCGGACGCTCGAGGTGAATGGGGGTATCGGTTGCAGCAGGTGCAACGCTGGCCAGCGCCTGTTGCAACAGGGCTGTCAGCTGGGTTTTGACGTCTTGGGCCATTGATTTGCGGCAGAAAAATCCAAAACGGCGATTATACGCTGTCGATGCCCGCGGTCTGCTTCGTAATTGGCAAGACCGGAGCAAAGCACAGCCCCCTCGCCAATGGCGACGCAAGGCGGCAATCAGCGACCGGCCGGCGCAACAATGACCGACCAGGCGGCCAGCTTCTCCGCATAGCCGCGGGCCGCGTGTGCCGGACTGGTCGAGGGCAGGCGAAGCAAACGCAAAGCCTTGTCACCCAAGACAGGAAGCACATGACGACGAAAGCTCGTCTCGGCCGTTCCGCCGTTGAAAAAGACACTTTCTATGCAGGGATGAGCCGCAAAAAATGTCGGAAAATCATTGGCGCAAATCGAACTATTGACGATGTCGGAATCCAGGCTGCCATAGCGCTCGCACGCGGAGATCACATCCCACAGGGCAATTCCGGCAGCCTGCAGCTTTTCCAGACGCTGGGCATAAGGCAAGGCCGGCCCGGCCCCGATCAGATCACCGATGATTCGCCAGAAGGCATTCCGCTCATTGGCGTAATACTGCCCGGCCCGCAACGAGGCTTCGCCCGGCATGCTGCCAAGTATCAAAATTTTGGCGTCGCCATCGGCGACCGGCGGAAAGCCCTGAATCAACGACATTTGTGACTTGAGGCGCGATCAGCCGCCCATCACTCGGTTCTTGCCGGCCCGCTTGGCCAGATACATGGCCTGATCGGCCCGCCGGATCGCATCGGCACCGGTTTCTTCGGGCGCCAGCTGGGCCACCCCGGCGCTGAAAGTGATCAGTATCTTTTCCTTGCCCGAGAGGTAAAAGGAACGGGTGAGTTCGCGCTGCAAACGGGTCATCGCCTCAATACCCTGTTCAAGGGTCGTATCCGGCATCAGGACGACGAATTCCTCGCCGCCGTAACGCGCCAGCGTATCGCTCGGCCGCATGTTGCTCCGGGTCACATCTGCCAGATGGACCAGGGCGCCATCGCCGGCATCGTGACCGAGTCGGTCGTTAAGTTTCTTGAAATTGTCGATATCGAGCAGGCTGATCGACAGGGGCAAATCCTTGCGCCGCACACTGGAAACTTCCCGGAGCAGGGCTTCTTCCAGCCCCTTGCGGTTCAAGGCGCTGGTCAAGGGGTCATGGCGAGCCAGGGCGCTGGCGCTATCCAACTCCTGATGCAACTGCATCAGTTCCGCCTCGGTGATCAGCACCTTGTCCTGCAGGGCTTTCAACTGTTCGCGGGAGAGGGCCGTTTCCTCGGCCATCGCATGCGTCGCATTGATCACATCATTGAGCAAGGGCCTCAGATCCTCAAGGCTTGAAACCAGCTCAATCTGTCGGGCACTTTCCTCGATGCGCCCCTCGAACTCGCTGCTCGACCGGTTCATGCTCGCCAGTCGCTCAATGAACTCGGCCAGCATCTGGCGCATTTCAGCCTGCGCCTCGACGGAACGCGACTTGGCTCGCCCTTGTCGGTCCATGACATCGCGCAGACGGCGCTCCATCTCATCCAGATGACGCAAGGTCAGCGGTGGAGCAATCGCCGACAGAAGGCCATCGACCTGCCCTTTGAGCCAGCTGTCATCGACGCTGAGCTCGCCGATATTGGCGATGATCAAATTCAGGAGCTTGAGCAAGGCCGCCTTGATCTCGACCTGCTCTTCGGCCGCCGCACACACCTGGTAAGCCAGATTGGCCAGAAGCGCCTGAACGGAAGGCACTTCGACCGTCGGCTGCTTGAGCAACAAGACCAATTCACCAGCCATTTCGACAACACGCGAATTGTCCTCCCCCAGCGCCGGCAACACGCCTTCGACAAGACGGGCGAGTTTGCCGGCAAACTCGCCGGGCAAGCTTGCCGCTGGCGAGGCAGCCGGCCCGTCGGATGGCGAGGCAAGACCGGCCTGAGCAAAAGTGTTCAAGGCGTCGGTGACACACTGCCAGCTACGCCGGCCAATTGCCGAATCGAGCAGATCCAGCGACTGCTGTTGCCGCTCATTGCGGGGCACCAACTGAGTCGCCAGATGGCGCAAGGGCACTTCCGGAAAAGGCAGGATATTCGGGATGCCGACAATCTCGTTGTAGCACGCCTGATAGTTGGCAGGCGTCGGCTGCAAGTGACGAACAGCAAGTCGCTTCAGCGCTTCCCGCGCAATATCTGAGGGCTGTTTTGGGTCTTTCATGGACGCAATCAATGACTTCGGGTAACGAGACATGGCACCGGCTGAGTCGGTCATTCAGTTTATCGCATTGCAACACCCGACTTGCAAGATAGTTTGCTGCGAATTTCGCCCCCGGCCCGCCGACGACCCACAGCCCCAAATCGCCGGGCCGCAACCCGCGTTGGCGTGTTAACATGCTCGTTTAGCTTTGCTGCCCGGCCCGGCCGGCGTTTACCGTCCAATGCGCATCCTCCGCCTGCTCAAGATCGCCTCTGTCGCCAGCCGTTTCGGCCTGGACGAGATGGTGCTCGAACACGAGCCAAGTGGCCGCCTCGTGCGCATCGCCAACGCCCTGCAATTCTGGCGCGACCTGTCTACACCACGTGCCGTCCGCCTGCGCCTCGCCCTCGAATCGCTGGGCCCGATCTTCGTCAAGTTCGGCCAGGTGCTGTCTACCCGACGCGACCTGATGCCGCCCGACATTGCCGACGAATTGGCCCGCCTGCAGGATCGCGTTCCGCCCTTCGACTCGGCACTGGCCCTGGCCGAGATCGAAAAGGCCTATGGCCGCCCGGCCAGCGAAGTCTTTGCCGAATTCGACGCGACCCCGATCGCCTCCGCTTCGATCGCCCAGGTCCATTTCGCCAAGCTGCGCGAAGAGGATGGCGGCCATGAAGTCGCCGTCAAGATCCTGCGCCCCAACATGCTGTCGGTCATCGAGCACGATCTGGCGCTGATGGACAACTTGGCCATGCTGCTCGAAAAGCTGTGGTCCGATGGCAAGCGCCTGAAACCGCGCGAAGTGGTGGCCGAATTTGCCAAATACCTGCGCGACGAGCTCGACCTGATGCGCGAAGCGGCCAACGCCTCGCAACTGCGCCGCAATTTCACCGACTCGACATTGCTGATCGTTCCCGAAGTGCATTGGGATTTCTGCACCTCGACCGTGATGGTCATGGAACGGATGAAGGGTGTGCCGATTTCGCAGATCGACCGTCTGCGCAATGAAGGCATCGACCTCAAGAAGCTCTCAGAAGCCGGCGTCGAAATCTTCTTCACGCAGGTCTTCCGCGACGGTTTCTTCCACGCCGACATGCACCCGGGCAACATCTTCGTCGCCGCCGATGGCCGCTATATCGCGCTCGATTTCGGCATCGTCGGCACGCTGACCGACTCCGACAAGAACTACCTGGCCCAGAATTTCCTGGCCTTCTTCCGCCGCGACTACAAGCGCGTTGCCGAGGCCCACATCGAATCCGGCTGGGCGCCGAAGGATACGCGGGTCGACGAGTTCGAAGCCGCCATCCGCTCCGTCTGCGAACCGATCTTCGACCGGCCGCTGAAAGACATCTCCTTCGGCAAGATCCTGCTCCGCCTGTTCCAGACCTCGCGTCGCTTCAACGTCGAGATTCAGCCGCAACTGGTCATGCTGCAGAAAACCCTGCTCAACATCGAGGGCCTCGGCCGCCAGCTCGACCCCGAACTCGATCTGTGGAAGACCGCCAAACCCTTCCTCGAACGCTGGATGAGCGAGCAGATCGGCTGGCGCGGACTGATCAAGACCTTCAAACAGGAAGCGCCCTATCTGGCGCGCACCATTCCACAACTGCCGCGCCTCGTCCATCAGGCGCTGTCCAACCCGACCAAGGCTGACCTGCAACCTCAACTCGCCCAACTGATCGCCGCCCAGCATCAGCAGAATCGCTGGCTGGCCATTATCGCCCTGCTGCTCGCCCTGCTCGTCGGCGCGCTGTTCGCCTGACCCGATGGCCGTCGTCACCCTAGAAACCTTCACCGCCGAGCACGTCGCCGACTGGTTCGCCACCCGCGACATCAACAAGGCCAAGCCCTACGTTGACCTGGTCCGCGATCTTGAAATCAACGGCAGCCAACTCAGCGCCATCGTCCCCGGCTCGGCCAAGACGCCTTATACGGTGCAGGCCTACCTGAGCCAGGCACAAAGCGGCGAGATGATGGTCGTCAGCCGCTGCACCTGCCCGGTTGGCCGCCACTGCAAGCACGTCGCCGCCATGCTGCTCAAGGCCATCGAGGAGCGCAACCCGAAGGAAAGAGTCAGCAACAGCGTCCTTTCCTGGGTCGAAGACCTGCGCCGCACCTCGATTGCCGTCGCCAAGAAAAAGGCCCGCCCGGCCAGTGCCCGGCAGCAGCTGTTCTACATCCTGAAATGGACGGCCGACAAGCGCCATTTCGGCATCGAGATTCGCAAGGGCAAATTCCCGGAAAGCGCTGAAGAGTGGTGGAAAGTCGACCGCGCCCTGGTCACCCCGCCGCAGTTCGTCTCCGAGGAAGACCTCAGCATCCTGCGCCTGATCTGGGCCGATCGCGGCCATGAAACCGGGCTGCGCGCCTTCGGCCTCGGGCCGGCACACGGCGCCGAAATCCTGCAGCGCATGGCGGCCAGCCACCGGCTTTACCCGGAAGACGATCTCGGCCTGCCGCTCAACGCCAGCGCCACTCGTCCGGCCAGCATCGGCTGGCAGGTCGATGGCATGGGCTTCCAGCGCCCCTACCTGAAGCCGGAACCCTCGGCCGAGATGATCATCGCCGTCGATCCGCCCTGGTACGTCGATCTGGCCGAAGGCGAGACCGGCCCGCTCGAAGTGACCGGCAACCCCGGCGTGGTCAATCGCCTGTTCTCGCTGCCGCCACTGTCCGCCAAGGAAGCTGCGCTAGTTGCCGAGGCCTTGTCCGAACTTGCCCCCGACCTGCCGCTGCCCGGCGACGATGCCGGCGCCCGCCTGCGCCTGGTCGATGCTCCGCTGCAACCGATCCTCCAGTTCGAAACACTGCACACCCACGGCCATCGCGCCTGGCGCAACTATCCGCAGAATTTCGGCGGCGACTCCTTCGATGTCGCCAAGGTCGTCTTCCGCTACGCCGACACCGATGTCCGGCCCGAAGAAAAAAGCGAATTCATCACCCTGCCCGAAGGCGAGACCATCCGCCTGAAACGCCGGCCGGAAGAGGAAGCCAGGGCGCTGCAGACGCTGGAAGGCTTTGGCCTGCAGAAGATCCCCAGCCACACGCTGCACACTTTCGGCAGCCCGCCGGAAGGCATCTATGGCCTGTCTGAAGAATCGCTGTGGGTGCCCTTCATGCAGGACGCCCAGCGCCTGAAGGAAGCCGGCTGGCAGATCGAATTCCCCGAGGATTTTCGCCACCACGTCATCGAAGTCGATGGCTGGGAGGCCGAGCTGTTCGAGGCCGACAATGGCTGGTTCAACCTCGACATGGGCATCATCGTCGAAGGCGAACGCCTGCCGCTGGCCCCGCTGCTCGCCAACCTTTTCCGCACCGACCCGCGCTGGCTGGAAGCGACCGAACTCGAACGCGTTCCCGACAACGAAGGCATCGATCTCTACACCGCCCGCGGCAAGCGCCTGCGCGTTCCGGCCGGCCGTATCAAGCCGCTCGCCGCCACGCTGATCGACCTGTTCGATGGCTTCAGCGGCGGCAACGTGCTCCGCCTGTCGCGCTTCGACGCGCCACGCCTGGCCGAACTGTCCGACGTCAGCCGCTGGCAGTTCCGCGGCCAGAGCGACATCATGGCCATGGCCGAGCGCCTGCTCGACGCCCAAGGCATTGGCGACGTCGCGCCGCCGGCCGGTTTCCACCTCGAGTTGCGCCCTTACCAGAAGGAAGGCCTGGCCTGGTTGCAGTTCCTTCGCCAGCACGAGCTCTCCGGCATCCTGGCCGACGACATGGGCCTCGGCAAGACTGCCCAGACGCTGGCCCACCTGCTGCTGGAAAAGGAAGCAGGTCGCCTGGAAAAACCGGCCCTGATCATCCTCCCAACCTCGCTGATCTTCAACTGGAAGAACGAGGCGGCGCGCTTCGCCCCCGACCTCAAGGTACTGTCGCTGCACGGCCCGGAACGCAAGAGCCAGTTTGGTGAAATCACCAAGCACGACGTCATCCTGACCACCTATCCGCTGCTTTGGCGCGATGCTGACGAACTGATGCAGCACAGCTACCACCTGCTCATTCTCGACGAGGCGCAGACCGTCAAGAACGCCCAGAGCCAGAGCGCTGAAGCTGTGCGCAAGATCGACGCCCGCCATCGCCTGTGCCTGACCGGTACGCCACTGGAAAACCACCTCGGCGAGCTGTGGAGCCAGTTCGACTTCCTGCTTCCCGGCTTCCTCGGCACCAGCAAGCAGTTCAACCGCCACTGGCGTGCTCCGATCGAAAAGCAGGGCGACATGGCCCGGCGCAGCCTGCTGGCCCGCCGCATCCGCCCCTTCATCCTGCGCCGCAAGAAGGAAGACGTGGCACAGGAACTGCCGCCGAAGACCATCATCATCCGCAGCGTTGAACTCGAAGGTTCACAGCGCGACCTCTACGAAACGGTGCGCGCCGCGATGGATGCCAAGGTGCGCGATGAAATCGCCAGCAAGGGTTTCGCCCGCAGCCAGATCGTCATCCTCGATGCCCTGCTCAAGCTGCGCCAGGTCTGCTGCGACCCCCGCCTGGTCAAGGCCAACGCCGCCCGCAAGGTGACGGAGCGCGCCAAGCTCGACCTGCTGATGGCCATGCTGCCGGAACTGGTCGACGAAGGCCGGCGCGTCCTCGTCTTCTCGCAATTCACCAGCATGCTGGCACTGATCGAGCATGAACTGGACAAGGCCGGCATCACCTATGTCACGCTGACCGGCGACACCGTCGACCGCGAAGTACCGATTCGCCGCTTCCAGGACTGCGAAGTCCCGATTTTCCTGATCAGCCTGAAAGCCGGCGGTGTCGGTCTCAACCTGACCGCGGCCGACACCGTGATCCACTACGATCCGTGGTGGAACCCGGCGGTCGAAAACCAGGCTACCGACCGCGCCCACCGCCTCGGCCAGGACAAACCGGTGTTCGTCTATAAGCTGATCGTCAGCGGCAGTATCGAGGAAAAGATCCTCGCCCTGCAGGAACGCAAGGCCGAGCTGGCCGCCGGCATCCTGTCCGACGACCACCGGGTGGACGTCAAGTTCGGCACCGACGACCTGGCGGCACTGTTCGAACCCTTGCCGGACTGAGCCCGCTACCTGCTAGCGGGCTCTCGTCCCGAAGAAAGTACCCTTGGCCTACAATAGGCAACCGTATTTTCCAATCGAGGATAGTCCATGCGCCGCATCATCGTTCTGCTTTGCCTCGGACTCTCCATCGCCTCAGCCCAGGCCGAGGAATGGATGGTCAGGAAAAAGCTGGCCGTCGGCTTCGACGATGCCAAGGAAGCGGTGGTCATGGCCATCGAAAACCGGGGCCTGGTGATCAATTACACCTCGCACATCGCCGAGATGCTGGCGCGGACGGGAAGCGACATCGGGGCCACGCGCCAGATTTTCGACAAGGCGGAAATCATCGAATTCTGCTCGGCAAAACTCTCGCGCAAGATGATGGAGCTGGACCCGCACAACATCGTGCTCTGCCCGTTTTCCATCTCGATCTACACACTGCCTGGCGAAAAAAACACGACGTGGGTGGCCTATCGCCTACCCAGGGGTGATGCGGCAAAAATGGTCGAACCCCTGCTCAGGGAAATCAGCGCCGAAGCCGGACAGTGACGGCTGCATGAACCCTTGCCGGCGCGAGTAATCGCCTTAGCGCCCGGCGGCAGTATCCAGCCAGCGGAGCAGGGCTGAGTACAAAACGTCGGGATTGACCGGCTTGCTGACAAAATCGTTCATGCCTGCAGCCATGCAGCGTTCCCGGTCCTCGGCGAAGGCATTGGCCGTCATGGCGAGAATAGGCAGGGCCTGCCCATTGTCGAGCTGGCGGATGCGCCGGGTCGCTTCCAGGCCGTCCATATTCGGCATCTGCATATCCATCAGGACCAGCGCATAGTTGTTACGGCTGACCTTGTCGAGCGCCTCACGACCATCTTCTGCCACATCGATGGCCAGTCCGACATCCTCAAGCAGCATCTGGGCGACTTCCCGGTTAATCGGATCATCCTCGGCAAGCAGCAGCAGGCGACCGGCATGACGCTTCCGTAGTGCGCCTTCCGCATCGACCGCCGCCATCTGCCCTCGGCTTTTTTCGAAAGACTGGACCGGCTGGCATTTCAGGCGCGCCGTAATCCAGAAAACACTCCCCTTGCCCGGCGTACTTTCCGCGCCCGCAGCGCCGCCCATCAACACCGCGAGATGGCGGGTAATCGCCAGCCCCAGGCCAGTTCCCCCGTACTTTCGGGTAGTCGACGGGTCGGCCTGTTGAAAAGGGGTAAACAAGCGGCCAAGGGCCTCCGGGGAAATCCCGATGCCCGTGTCTTCCACCTCAAGACGAATCAGAACGCTATTCCTGTCCTCTTCGATCACTTTGCTGCGCAAGGTGATCGATCCTTGCTCAGTAAACTTGATCGCATTGTTGGCATAGTTGATCAGCGCCTGGCGCAAGCGCGTCGCATCGCCCTGCACATGGAGCGGCCAACCGACCGACTCCACCCGAACCGCCAGATTTTTCTCCCGCGCCCGTCCTCTGAGCATCTCCGCGACTTCGTCCAGTAACTGCGGTAGCGCCAGCGGAACCTCTTCAAGTTCCAGCTTGCCGGCTTCGATCTTGGATAGATCAAGGATGTCGTCAATGATCGATAGCAGGTGCCGGCCAGAGCTTTCGATACGCTCCAGCGGCTCGTTCAGCGCAGGATCAATGAGCCCGCGGCGCATCAGGTAAGCCGAACCGAGAATGGCGTTCATTGGCGTCCTGATCTCATGGCTCATATTGGCCAGGAAAGCACTCTTGGCCTTCGTTGCCTGTTCGGCCTGCTCTTTCGCTTCGCGCAGCTCCTGTTCGGTGCGTTTGCGTCCGCTGATGTCACTGATGAAAGTAATGTAGCGCGCCGGCTCGCGCTCAGTTTCCGCCCGATAGAAAACATTGATACTGACCGGCACCAGATGGCCGTCACGATGCCGATTCTGGGCATCGAAACACATGCTTCCCGCCTGCCGGATACGCTCTGTCACCTTGGCAAAGTCATCAATCGTAAAAATCGGATCGATATCCGAGACGCACAAGCGCAACATTTCTTCGACGGAGTAACCGAGCATTTCGGCGGCGACCTGATTCACATAGACAAAACGCCCGGCGGTATCCACCCAGTGAATGCCGATACCCACCCGATCGAGCGCGAACAAGGTCTGTTCAAGCTGGGCATTGGACTGCGCCAAATCACGAGTGCGTGCCGCAACCAGTGTTTCCAGATGCTGGCGGTGCTTGTCCAGTTCAGCCTCGCTGGTCCTCAACGCATCTTCGACTCGCCGCCGCTCGGTGATTTCCCGGGCAATACCGAGGATACCGATCAAATGACCTTCTCTATCGCGCATCGGCGTCTTGATGGTCTCGAACAGGCCGCGATAACCGTTATCACCGAAAGTCAGCCACTCCTCGTTGATCGTCGGCTCACCGGCCGCTGCTGCGGCGCGATCTTTCCCGCGGAAGAATTCCGCCAGATCCTTGTCGACGAAGTCGTAGTCGGTTCGGCCAACAATGTCGTATTCGGTCGCGTTATAGAGCCGGGAAAACATCGGATTACAGGAGAGATAAACCCCATTCAGATCCTTGACCCAGACCAGATCGGGAATCGCGTCATAAAGACTATCCAGGAAAGCACGCTCGCGCTCGCTCTGGGTCAGCGCCACCGCCAGTTCGGCCCGCGCATCGTCGCGGTCAGCCGCCAGCGCCTTGTTCAGGCGGTCATTGTTGCGACAGAGAATCACCGCCTTGGCCAGATTGGCCAGCACCGGCTGGAAAATCTGGGTCAGTGGCAAATTATTGCTCACCTCCCCCGGCGCCAGAAGCAGAATGGTCCTCTGCTCATCGATCGGCAAGCGTAAGGCGTGGGTATAGACCTGATCCAGCGAAAAAACTTTCAGCATCAATGGATCGGACAAAAGCTCAACCTTGCCGGCCAGCACACCTTCGGGAAGATTGATGCCGGAGCCGCAACGGTCCACCAGCATGAAATCGCCAACCGCCTTTTCCAGCGTGGCCGTGACGCCGAATTCGGAGTGCTGCGGTGAAGCCAGGACCACCCCGGCCGGGAACGAGGTATGAAACAGCAGCCGCTGTAACACCTTCTTGAGCAGGCTGTCGAGATCGAGTTCACCGCCGATCGTCAGAGACAGATCGTAAAGAATGCTGAGAATCTGCTCGCGGTTCATGCGCGCTTCCACGGCGTGCAGACCAGGGTCGCGTTGTGGAACATCGGATAGCCCCAGCGGACCGTGCTACCAATTTCACCCAGCGACAAGGCCCCAGCCATCTCGCCGACCTCGGTCGCCGCCCGCAATTCGAGCAATTCCTTTTCTGCCTCCTGGCCGAGGTGCATGCGCCGTCCGGCACAATAGAAAGTCAGCAGTTGCGCCCCGCTCAGGTCGCCATGAATGGTCCGCAGATTCTCAGCCAGGTGCGCAATGCAGCCATGCGCCCCGGCCCCCGGTGCCTCAAGCAAAATGAGCATCGAGTTTTCCGGAATTTCCCCAACGCAGAACAGCGAGCCATCATCGGCCAGCGCAACGGGAATGCGCACCACCACATCACCGTTGGCGCGCAGGATGCCGACCGGAAAGTGCACGGCGTACTCGTAGAAATTTTCCCGGGTCAGATCGATGCCGTATTGCGCCTTGATGATTTCCTGATAGACATCGAAAGCGGGCCGCCAATCGATCATGGCAATCCGGTTGCCTTCGGTCGACGTGGCACTCATGGTGTGTTCAGGCTGCTGAAAGCCATGCTCCAGCACCGGCGCCATATGGCCCGGCAGCAGCAGGGCGAGTACGCCATCGCCGACCAGCCGTGACTCATCGAACAGGCAGGGCATGGGCTGGAAGGTTTCACTGCCGGCATTGACTCCGGCGTACTCGACGCGATTCGACAGTTCGAGATACAGGCCATCGAGGATGCTGGCGATATTCGGCAGCATGCCGTCAAAAATCATGAAAAGTGTCGGTTTTGGCGTATTGACCGGACAATGCTCTAAGCCGCCGCGAGCAGCAGAAACCAGGCGCGCCAGCGCTGAATCGCCAGCAGCGTTGATCGCTGGCAAGAGAAAATGCGGCGGCATCCGGTCGAAATACAGCAACCAGGCGCCGCTGCCAGAAAATTGATGGTGCTCGATCAAGGCCGGAAAGACCGCACCGACCAGGGCAATTCCCCGTCGCCGACACGCTGCCTGCAACAGCGGCAAGCGATCCTTTTCCGCTTCCGGCAACAAGGCCAGAATGCCTGCCCCCACCGAAGGAAGCGCCGAATCATCGAGCGCCTGCTCAATGGCATCTGTTGTCAATTCAATCCGGCGCACTGCTATCGCCCCCCAACCCTTTATGGGAATTTTTACAATTTTACCAATTATCTGCCAGTGCCTGGGCAAACTCAAGCCAGGAGCGGTAGCCCCCCGATACGCTCCAGCAAGCCGCTCAAGGCATAGTGAACAGATCGCTCCCTAACAGTGGCCCGATCCCCGGCAAAATGACAGGTGCAAGCCTCGCACCCACCATCACGCCAGGCCCAGGCAAAGCACACCGTGCCGACCGGTTTTTCCGGCGAGCCGCCGGATGGTCCGGCAATGCCGGTAATCGCCACCGACCAGTCTGCCCGGCTGTGAGCCAGAACGCCTTGGGCCATGGCCCGCGCCGTAGCCTCGGAAACGGCCCCGTGGCGATCAAGCGTCGCCTCCGGCACGCCAAGCATATCCACCTTAGCAGCATTGGAATAAGTGACGAAACCCCGGTCGAACCAGGCAGAACTGCCGGCAATGGCCGTCACCGATTGGGCCAGCCATCCGCCAGTGCACGACTCGGCCGCAGCGAGCCACTCACCGCGCTCGAGAAGCAGGGCGCCGAGACGTTCGGCAAGTTTTTCCAGTTCGGACATAATGGTTCATCCTAGCACGTTACCAATCGCCCGATGCCCACCGCCAAACCCCGCTTTTCCCGCCCATCCACGCCATCGATTACCGGTGTCGTTCTTGCCGGCGGGCTGGGCCGGCGCATGGGCGGCGTCGACAAGGGCTTACAGTTACTTGATGGCCGGCCGCTGGTCCGCCACGTCACCGAAAGGCTGGCCCCGCAGGTCGACCGGCTGATGATCAATGCCAACCGCAGCCAGGAACAGTACGCGGCACTGGCTTACCCGCTGATTGCCGACGTGATCAGCGGATTTGCGGGCCCCTTGGCCGGCTTGCACGCCGCGCTGACGGCGGCCGAGACGCCCCTGGTGGCAACCGTCCCCTGCGACTCTCCGTATTTGCCGCTCGATCTGATCGAGCGCCTGTACGCCGGGCTGCAATCCCAGGGTGCCGATATTGCCATCGCCTCGGCTGGCGGGCGTATCCATCCGGTCTTCTGTTTATGCCGGACAGCACTGCGTGACAAGCTCGAAGGCTATCTGCAATCCGGTGGTCGCAAGGTGGCTTTGTGGTGTGCCGAGATGAGGGGGATTGAGGTCGATTTTTCCGATCAGCCCGAGGCTTTCAGCAATTTCAACACGCTGGCAGATCTGCAAAAAAGCTAAGCCATCCGGCGACATTCGTCACCTGTGGAAAACCGATATTGCAGCGCAGCATTTATTGACTATACTTGGCGTGTAGAAATAACAATTACCCATAGAAGGGGAACAGCCATGAACGTCAAAATCCACTATCGCATTACCCAGGACCGCGCCGGTATCCCGCAGGACTTCAACGGCGCCCGCCATTTCGTGGTTCGTGAAGGTGAAGCCATCGAAGACACGGCAAGAAGCCAGTTGGCCACCGATTACCAGGTACCGAACAGCGCCGTTGAAATCTGCCGGATCGAAAGCTGATCGCTGGCCGATTGGCAAAATGCAGCAAGGCTCGATCGCACAATCGGGCCACTCCATGAGAAACCCAAATGGAATTGCTGCGACGCAACACAAAATTCACCTAGCCACTGGCAACATTCTGTTACAGAAGGCTACGAAAGGACGACAGACGAGAGAGGCGCCGGGACATACACTGCAATTGTGCATTGAACCCCTCCTCTCGAAATTCCCCCTTTCGAGAATTTTCTACCCCGCCACTGGCGGGGTATTTTTTTGGCTGACTTCCGGCGGGCCGTTATAATCGGGTTTTTATTATTCGCACTGGGGTCTTCGGCATGGCTGAACAAAACTCTTCCAAGAGCATCATGTGGAAAACGATCGGCGTCGCAGTAATTCTGATCGCCATCATCTATCCACTCACCAACAGAACTTACAACTCGGCCGCCGACGCAGCCAAGGGCACCGACGAATCCGACGTTCGCATCCAGCCGATTGCCAAGTTCGAACTGGCCAAGGCTGAAGCACCAGCTGCCAGCGGCCCGAAGGATGGCGCCACCATTTACAACACGGTCTGCGGCGCCTGCCACAACTCCGGCGCGGCCGGCGCTCCGAAGATTGACGACAAGGCAGCCTGGGCACCGCGTCTTGCCACCGGCAAGGATGCGCTGATCAAGAGCGTCACCAACGGCAAGGGCGCGATGCCGCCAAAGGGTGGTGCCACCATCTCCGACGACGAAATCAAGGGTGTCGTCGAATACGTGATGGGCAAGGTCAAGTAAGGCACTTTCGCCTGACTGCAAAGGAGGCTACGGCCTCCTTTTTTATTGAGCTCCGGCATTGCCTGATTGCGTTGCCCTGCACCGAGGACGCTGGCACTTGCCGCCCGGATCTCATTCAACGGGTAATCCGCTATAACGCGCATTGGCGCAGGGCGCATCTCCCGGACTACCCGCGCTCACCCCCTCAGGGTTAGCGTTTGTTGCCGGCCAGCATGGCTTTCATGGCATCAAGGCGGGCATTGCCGGTCGCCTTGTCAGGCGGCGCTGCATCCTTGCCGCCTGAGAAGCGGATGTCGTCCTTGCCCATCTCTTCGATGAAGCGCGATGGTTCGCAGGGAACGAATTCCCGCATCTGTTTGCGTCGCTCGCAGTACGAAATATTCAATGTGTGCTGGGCGCGGGTGATGCCGACGTACATCAGCCGGCGCTCTTCCTCGATCTTGGCCGGATCAATGGACTCCCGATGCGGCAGGATGCCCTCCTCGACCCCGACCAGGAAGACGTGCTTGTACTCCAGCCCCTTGGCGGCATGCAGCGTCGACAACTGGACGGCGTCGTAGTCTTCGTCGTTCTGCTTGTCGAGCATGTTGATCAGGGCAATGCTCTGGGTCAGCTCGATCAAGGTCTTGCCCTGCTCTTCGCCCTTCTTGTTCAGCCAGTTGGCGAACTCGCAAACATTGCCCCAACGCGTTTGGGCCGTCCGTTCCTCTTCATGGTCGTAGAGAAAGGTTTCATAGTCGATGGCCTTGAGCAGATCGGGCAGCACCTGTTGCGCCGGCTCAGTACCGGCCCGGTGCTGCAGGCGGTTGATGAAGTTGCAAAACTCGAGCAGCGGCTCCAACTGGCGCGACTGGACGCGGTGCGCAAAGCCCTCTTCAAAAGCCGCCTGGAACAGCGAAACATGACGCTCCCCGGCGTAGGTGCCGAGCACCTGCAAGGTTGCCGCGCCAATGCCGCGTTTGGGGGTCGTCGCTGCCCGGATGAAGGCCGGATCGTCGTCCTCGTTGGTCAGCAGGCGCAGATAGGCGGTGATGTCCTTGATTTCCGGCTTATCGAAAAACGATTTGCCACCGGAGAGCAGGTAGGGAATCCGATGGTCACGCAGATACTCCTCGAAACCGCGCGCTTGGTGGTTCGAGCGGTAAAGGATCGCGTAGTCCTTGAACTTGCTACGATGCTGGAAGCGGTGGGCCTGCAGTTTCATGACCACACTCTCTGCCTCGGCATCGTTGTCGCGACAGGCGGTCACCGCGATCTGCTCACCGTGACCGAGATCCGACCACAGCTTCTTGTCGAACAGCTTTTCGTTATTGGCAATAACGTTGTTGGCCGCCTTCAGGATACGGACCGTCGAACGGTAGTTCTGCTCCAGCTTGATGACCTTGAGTGACGGAAATTCAGCCGGCAGCTTTTTCAGGTTATCAATGTCGGCACCGCGCCAACCGTAAATCGCCTGATCGTCGTCACCCACCGCCGTAAACTGGGCACGCACACCGGTCAGCAGCTTGAGCAACTGGTACTGGCAGGCGTTGGTATCCTGATATTCATCGACCAGCAGGTAACGCAGGCGGTTTTGCCACTTGTCGGCAATCTCCGGGTGCTTCTGAAAGAGAACGACCGGCAGGCCGATCAGGTCATCGAAATCGACCGCCTGATAAGCTTTCAGCGTTGCTTCGTAGGTCAGGTAAGCATGGGCGGCGAGCGTCTGGTGATCGTCCTTGGCCAGCTTCAGGGCTGCCTCGGGCGTAATCAGGCCATTCTTCCAGTTGGAAATGATCGACTGCAGATGGCGCAGCGTGCCTTTGTCGACGGTTTTAGCCGCTTCGCCGATGATGCCGGCACAATCGGCCGAATCGAAAATGGAAAAGCGCGGCTTGTAACCCAGAGCCTTGGCCTCTTCACGCAGGATGCGCACCCCCAGCGAGTGGAAGGTGGAAATCTGCAGATCGCCAGCCTGAGGCTTCGACAAGAGCTTGCCGATCCGCTCCTGCATTTCCTTGGCCGCCTTGTTGGTAAAGGTAATAGCGGCAATGTTGCGCGGCTGGAAGCCACAATCTTGGACCAGATAGGCGATTTTCTGCGTAATCACCCGCGTCTTGCCCGAGCCCGCGCCCGCCAGCACCAGCAAGGGGCCGTCAAGATAATGGATCGCTTCGCGTTGCTGGGGATTGAGACCGGACATGGACCTTGGAAACACAGCGCCCCGGCCAAGCGGGGCGCATTGATTAGGTCAGTGATTCTACCCTAGCACCAGGGTAAGAGAAATTTGCCAGCGGGAGCACAAGCCGACTCAGGCCTTGTCATCGATGCCGTGCATCACTGCCCTCAAGGACGAAGGCTTGATCAGATCATCAACCGCCGCGCCAAGAATTGCCAGTTGCGCTGCGACTTCATGGGCGCCCTGCATGATCTGCTCACTGCCATTAAAGGCAGCAATCGCCTCAGGCTCTATTTCAGCAATCTCTTGTTGCAGACTGCGCTGCCGGTCGCTTTCAGCACCCTCAAGCGCCTCGACGCGACGGATGCGCTCATCCGGCAGATGACGCGCCCGCTCGATGGACTCCTGCGAGGGACGTTGCGTAGTTGAGCTAAGGCGATTCAGTTGCATTTGACGGGCTCCTGAACCCGTCTACGGCATCCGGAGCGCCCGGCTTTAGGTCACAGGGCGCCGAAAACCTTTTTCAGCAGATCACTGCCCGCACCAACCGGGTTGGCGCGCAGCTTCTTTTCCTCTTCGGCAATCATCAGGAACAGCCCATCCATGGCCTTTTGCGTCACGTAGCTGTCGATATCGGCATCCTTCTTGTCGACCAGCCCGGCGCTGGCCGCCTTGCCGGCAAACTTGTTGTACTGATCGGCCAGTTGCAGCTTGTTGGTTTCAGTCTTGACGATGGGCATGAACTTGGCGGTCAGCTGATCGGTGGAAGTCCGCTTGAAATATTGCGTCACGCTGTCGTCGCCACCGGTCAGAATGCCCTTGGCGTCCTGAACGCTCATCTTTTTGATTGAATCGACCAGAATGGGCTTGGCTTCGGCCACCGCATTTTCGGCGGCATGATTCATCGTCTCAACCAACTGATCGGCCTGTTTGCCCATGCCGAACATGCGCAGGGCCGATTCGGCCTTTTGCAGATAACCCGGCAATGGAATCTTCACCTTGTCGTTACCGAGAAAACCACTATTTTTGCCGAGGCTAGAAACCGCGTAGTCAGCCCCCTTGGCCAGCGCTTCCTTGACGCCGGCACTGGCATCCCCCGAAGAAATGGCGTCGAGCGCTCCGGCCTGGGCCAGCGCTGCGCTTAACGAGAAAATCAGTGCAAAAACCGGCTTGAGCAAGCGACGCATGGCGTTCCCCTGAAAGGCTTAAACAATATCCAGATGACCGATACCGGTGGTCAGGTCACGATCCTTGGATTCCTTGCCGTGCAGCTTGATCTGCAGGCGCAGGTCGTTCAGTGAATCGGCGTTGCGCAGGGCGTCCTCGTAGGTAATCTTGCCGGCCTCGTAAAGGTCGAACAGCGCCTGGTCGAAGGTCTGCATGCCGAGTTCACGGGATTTCTTCATGATTTCCTTGATCTCGTGTACCTCACCCTTGAAGATCAGGTCGGAGATCAGCGGCGAGTTGAGCATCACTTCAATGGCTGCCATGCGGCCCTTGCCATCCTTTTTCGGAATCAGGCGCTGCGAAACCATGGCACGCAGGTTCAGCGAAAGGTCCATCAGCAGTTGCTGGCGACGCTCCTCCGGGAAGAAGTTGATGATCCGGTCAATGGCCTGGTTGGCGCTGTTGGCGTGCAGGGTTGCCAACGCCAGGTGGCCGGTTTCGGCGAAGGCGATGGCGTAGTCCATAGTGTTGCGATCACGGATTTCGCCCATCAGGATGACGTCAGGCGCCTGACGTAGCGTGTTCTTCAGGGCCGGGCCCCAGTCGTCGGTGTCAACGCCGACCTCGCGCTGCGTGACGATGCAGTTCTTGTGATCGTGCACATATTCAATCGGGTCTTCGATCGTGATGATGTGGCCGTAGGAGTTTTCGTTACGGTAATCGACCAACGCCGCCAGCGAGGTCGTCTTGCCGGTGCCGGTACCGCCGACGAAGATGATCAGGCCGCGCTTGGTCATCGCCAGATCCTTCAAGACCGGCGGCAACTGCAATTCGTCCAATGTCGGGATGCTCATGTTGATCGTCCGGCAAACAACGCCGACCCGACCCTGCTGGACCAGCGCGTTGACCCGGAAGCGTCCGATGCCGGCCGGCGAAATCGCAAAGTTACATTCCTTGGTCGCTTCGAACTCGGAGGCCTGGCGATCGTTCATGATCGAGCGCGCCAGTTCGGCCGTATGCTGCGGCGTCAGAATCTGATTCGAGACGGGCGTGATCTTGCCGTCGATCTTGATGGCCGGCGGGAAACCTGCCGTGATGAAAAGGTCCGAGCCTTTCTTCTGCGACATCAGGCGCAAAAGATCGTGCATGAATTTCATTGCTTGATCGCGTTCCATACCGTCCCCTCTGTTGTTCTATTCCCGGCCTGATCAGGCCGGGAATGCGTCCTTGTTGGCCGCCTTGTAGCGAGCCTCGTTGCTCGACACCACATTGCGCCGCACCATGTCGATCAGATTCTGATCCAGCGTCTGCATGCCAAAATTCTGACCGGTCTGGATGGCCGAATACATCTGGGCGACCTTGTTTTCACGAATCAGGTTACGAATGGCCGGCGTGCCGATCATGATTTCGTGCGCCGCGACCCGCCCGCTACCGTCTTTGGTCTTGAGCAAAGTCTGCGAAATGACGGCGCGCAAAGACTCGGACAACATCGAGCGAACCATTTCTTTTTCTGCGGCCGGGAAAACGTCAACCACGCGGTCGACCGTCTTGGCTGCGGACGACGTATGCAGGGTACCGAAAACCAGGTGACCGGTTTCAGCCGCAGTCAGCGCCAGGCGAATGGTCTCCAGATCGCGCATTTCACCGACCAGGATCACGTCCGGATCCTCACGCAGCGCCGAACGCAGGGCGTTGGAGAAAGACAGGGTATGTGGCCCGACTTCGCGCTGGTTGATCAGACACTTCTTCGACTCATGGACGAATTCGATCGGATCTTCGACCGTCAGGATGTGGCCATACTCGTTTTCATTAACGTGATTGACCATCGCCGCCAACGTCGTCGATTTGCCGGAACCGGTCGGCCCGGTAACCAGCACGATACCGCGCGGATACTCCGAAATTTCCTTGAAAATTTTCGGGCAGTTCAACTCTTCAAGCGTCAGCACCTTGGACGGAATGGTCCGGAAAACCGCGGCGGCGCCGCGTTGCTGGTTGAAGGCGTTGACCCGGAAACGCGCCAGGTTGGGGATTTCGAACGAGAAGTCGCACTCCAGCGTTTCTTCGTAAATCTTGCGCTGACCGTCGTTCATGATGTCGTACACCATGCCGTGCACATCCTTGTGCTCCATGGCCGGCAAGTTGATTCGACGGACGTCGCCGTGCACGCGGATCATGGGCGGCAACCCGGACGACAAGTGAAGGTCTGAAGCCTTGTTCTTGACACTGAAGGCCAGCAGTTCGGTGATGTCCATGCGGATCGTCCTCGGAGCGCGTGTATACTTGGTTTGTGGTTAATTCCAAAAGGATTATGAGCGCAATCGCCGACAACCTGCAAGCTGTCCAGAGTCGTATCGCCCTTGCCGCAGCGGCAGCCGGACGTTCGCCGGATACGGTGCGCCTGCTGGCCGTCAGCAAGACATGGCCGCTTGCGTGCATTCTCGAGGCGGCCGAAGCGGGTCAGCGCGCCTTCGGCGAGAATTATGTGCAGGAGGGCATCGACAAGATTGCCGCCATCACTGGCCGCAATCTGGAATGGCACTTTATCGGGCCACTGCAGAGCAACAAATCGCGCCCGGTTGCCGAACACTTTGACTGGGTCCATTCAATCGAGCGCCTGAAAATCGCTGAACGCCTTTCTGCCCAGCGTCCTGCCTTCTTGCCGCCCTTACAGGTCTGCATCCAGGTCAATGTCTCCGGCGAAGCCAGCAAGAGCGGTTGCGCGCCGGATGAAGCCCCGGCCTTGTGCAAAGCGATCGCCGCGCTCCCCGGCCTCCGCCTGCGTGGCCTGATGGCCATCCCCGAGCCGACGGACGACCTCGCTGCCCAGCGCCAGCCGTTTCGCCAGCTCCGGGAAATTTACGAACATATCCGGGCCGCCGGTCTGCCACTCGATACACTCTCCATGGGCATGTCCCACGATCTTGAAGCTGCCATCGCCGAAGGCGCGACCATAGTCCGCATCGGCACGGCCATTTTTGGTGAAAGAAACTACGCATGAAAATCCTTTTCCTTGGCGGCGGCAACATGGCCAACGCGCTGATCGGCGGCATGGTGAAGCAGGGCTTTACTGCAGCGGATATCCACGTGATCGACCCGGGTGAAGAAGCGCGGACAAAACTGGCCAGTGCTTACGGGATCACCTGCCACGCCAGCGCAGATGCCGCACCAGCCTCACCTGATGTACTCGTTCTCGCCGTCAAGCCGCAGCAGATGAAGGAAGCGGTCGCACCGCTGGTTGGCAAACTGGGCAAGGCTGTAGTCATCAGCATCGCCGCCGGACTCGATATGACGGCGCTGTCGCGCTGGCTGGGCGGCCATCGCCAGATCGTCCGCTGCATGCCCAATACACCTGCCCTGATCGGTGCCGGCATCACCGGACTATGTGCTCTACCGGAAGTCAGTGCTGACCAACGCGCCGTCGCTGACCGCGTGCTGCGCGCCGTCGGCACCACCGTCTGGATTGAAGATGAAGCCAAGATCGATGGCGTTACCGCCATCTCCGGCAGCGGCCCGGCCTATGTCTTCCTGTTCATCGAAGCGCTGCAGCAGGCGGCCGCCGATCTCGGCTTCACGCCGGAACAGGGGCGACAACTGGCCATCGAAACCGTCCAGGGCGCCGCCGCGCTGGCCGCACAATCAACCGAGCCGGCTTCTACCCTGCGCGAGCGGGTGACCTCCAAGGGCGGCACAACCGCCGCCGCCCTGAACGTGATGGCCGAACGCGGCGTCAAAGAAGGCATCGTTGCCGGCTGTATGGCGGCCGCAGCGCGCGGGCAGGAACTCGGCAAGATACTTGGGGCTGACTGATGCAGGCCATCGCCTTTTTGCTCGACGCTGTTGTCAGCTTTTTCTGCAGCTTGTTTTTGCTGCGTTTCATGATGCAGGCAATGCGGGTTTCTTTCGCCGGACAGATCGGCGACTTCGTCGTCAAGCTGACCAACTGGGCAGTCAAACCGCTGCGCCGAGTCATCCCCGGGGCCGGCGGCTTCGACTGGGCCAGCCTGATTGCCGCCCTCGCCGCACAACTGCTGCTATCGGTCCTGCTGATCGGACTGGCGGGCCCATCTTTGAACGCCGACCCGGGCAGCATCACGCTGATGGCACTCTGGTTTGCCGCGCGCGCGGTACTCCGCCTGGCGGTCTATATCCTGATCGGTGCATTGATCCTGCAGGCCGTACTGTCGTGGATCAATCCCTATTCGCCATTGGCGGCCCCGGCCTATCAGCTGACCCGCCCCCTCCTCGACCCGATCCGCCGCATCCTGCCGACCATTTCCGGCATCGACCTGTCGCCGCTGGTCGCTATCCTGCTACTGCAGGTTGTGCTGATGCTCCTGTGAGCGATTGGTATCGCGTCGCCGGCGACGGCCGCATCACACTGACTCTCCACATCCAGCCCGGCGCCAAGAAAACGGAATTCGCCGGGCTGCATGGCGATGCGCTGAAAATCCGCCTCGCCGCACCGCCGGTCGACGGCAAGGCCAACGAGGCACTGATCAAGTTTGTTGCCGAAACACTGGGGCTGGCTAAATCTTCGGTCAGCCTGAAGAGCGGGCAGACTTCACGGCGCAAGGTGCTGGAAGTCCTTGGCGCCAATGCCACGACTATCGCCGGGCTGGCCGCCTGAAAAGACAAGCAGCCTAAGAAACGACTGCTTGCCCGCCATAAGCGCAATTTATTTCTTTACCGCAGCCTTGGCTGGGCTGTCACCCACCGTCAATTCGCTGCGCAGTTTGGCGACGCTTTTCTCGCCAAAACCTTTGACGCCTTTCAGGTCATCCACCGATTTGAAGGGGCCGTTCTTGGTCCGGTAATCGACAATGGCTTTCGCTTTGCTTGGGCCAACGCCCTTGATGCCATCAAGTTCGTCGACGCTGGCGGTGTTGAGATTTACCGCAGCATAAGCCAGACTGATGCTGGACAAAAGAACAAGAATCAGGGCTAGTAAGCGTTTCATCGGGTGCTCCTCCATATTGAAAAATTATCGCGCTGCACAAGACAACGGCCTCACCGGAACACCCGGTGAGGCCGTTTAATTATATTCAATATGAATAGTTTATTCCAAAAGCATCAACCTCACGCCTGATAGACAAGCCGTCCGCCGACCAGCGTCGCCTTGACCTGGCCGGTCATCATGTAGCCCAGCCACGGTGAATTCTTGCCGCGGCTCTTCAGGGCTTCCGGCGTCAGCTGCCAGTTTGCCTCCGGGTCGAAGATGCAGATGTCAGCCATCGCACCGAACGCCAGTTGACCACTGGCCAAACCAAGCACTGCGGCCGGCGCAGAGGTGATACGGGCCAGCGCAGTCGGCAGGTCGACCTTGGCGGCCTCGGCCCACTTCAGGGTCAGCGGCAGCAACACTTCGAGGCCGGTAGCGCCCGGCTTGGCTTCGCCAAAGGGCAATAATTTATCGTCAGCACCGACCGGGGTGTGGTCAGAGCAAATGGCGGCCCAACCCGTCACTACGGCATCGGACAGTGCCTGCCGGTCATTCTGGGTACGCAGCGGCGGGCAGAAACGGGCGTGCGGATTGAAGTAGCCAATGTCGTTTTCTGTCAGCAACAGGTGATGCACACCGACGTCACAGGTGATCGGCAGGTCATCGTGCTGGGCGCGGTGCACCAATGCCATACCGGCGGCGGATGAAATACGGGTGAGGTGCACACGGCAGCCGGTAATCCGCACCAGTTGGATGATGGTGCCAATGGCGATGGTCTCGGCGGCGACGGGAATGCCGGCCAGGCCGAGGCGGCTCGCCACTTCGCCCTCGTGGGCGATGCCATTGCGCGACAGCCAGTAATCCTGCGGTTGCAGCCAGACGGCAAAATCGAAGGTCGCAGCGTATTCCATGGCACGCAGCAAGGCCTCAGTGTCAACCACTGGCTTGTTGTCCTGTGAGAAAGCGACGCAGCCTGCCTTCTTCAGGCCGGCCAGTTCGGCCAGACGCTCGCCCTTGAGGCCCAGCGTCAGGGCGCCGAGCGGCAGCACACGTGCCTTGCCGATTTCCTCGCCGCGATGCACAAGGCGATCTGCCAACTCGGGTTCGTCCAGCGGCGGATCCGCATCCGGCGGCACGACCACCGAGGTTACGCCCCCGGCGACGGCCGCAGCCAGTTCGGCCTCGATGCTGTTCAGGCGGGCGCCAAGGTCGATCAGGCCGGGGCAGACCACGCAACTGGCTGCGTCGATGCTCTGCTCGGCGACAAAGCCGGCCGGCGCCTCGCCAATACCGGCCACCTTGCCATCCGCGATATACAGCGAGGTATTGCTGCGGTCGATGCCGTTTTTCGGATCAATGACACGGCCATTCTTGATTTCGATGTTCATATCAGTTCCCCGCAACAATGCTCATGACGGCCATGCGCACGGCAATGCCGAAGGTGACCTGAGGCAGGATGACGGCCTGCGGTCCGTCGGCCACCGCCGAGTGGATTTCGACGCCACGGTTCATCGGCCCCGGATGCATCACGATGGCATCCGGCTTGGCCAGCGCCAATTTCTGCGGCGTCAGGCCGTAGTGGCGGAAGTATTCGCCAGCCGAAGGCAGCAGTGCGCCGGTCATCCGTTCGTTCTGCAGGCGCAGCATGATGACCACATCAACGTCTTTCAAACCTTCGTTCATGTCGTGGAAGACATGCACGCCGAGCTTGTCGAGATGCTTGGGCAGCAGGGTTTCCGGGCCAATGGCACGAACTTCCGGCACGCCGAGCGTGGTCAGCGCATGGATATCGGAGCGGGCGACACGCGAATGCAGAATGTCGCCGACGATGGCCACACGCAGTTGCGTGAAATCCTTCTTGTAGTGGCGGATCGTGTACATATCGAGCAGACCCTGCGTCGGGTGGGCATGTCGTCCGTCACCGGCATTGACAACGTGGATGTCGTCGCGGCCGACACGATGCAGGTGCTCGGCAATCAGGTAGGGCGCACCACTCGAAGCATGGCGCACAACGAACAGGTTGGCGTGCATGGCGCACAGGTTGTCGATGGTGTCGAGCAGGGTCTCGCCCTTGCTGGCTGAAGATTTATTGATGTCGAGGTTGATGACGTCGGCCGACAGGCGCTTGGCGGCAATCTCGAAGGTGGTGCGCGTGCGCGTCGAGTTCTCGAAGAACAGGTTGAAGACGCTCTTGCCACGCAGCAAGGGCACCTTCTTGACCTCACGGGCCGAGACTTCCATGAAGGATTCGGCTGTGTCGAGAATCTGGTTCAGGATGGTCTTGGGCAGACCTTCAACGGACAACAGATGGCTGAGTTCGCCGTTCTTGTTCAACTGCGGGTTATGCATTTTCCAGCCTCCAGGCGAGTTGACCGGCATCGTTGCGGGCGAGGACCAGACTCTGCCCTTCGCTCAGATCCACGTCCCAGACGCAGTAAGTGGCGCCAATCGGCAGTTCGCGTCCGCCACGATCGGCGAGCAGTGCCAGTTCAACCGCCGCCGGACGACCGTAGTCGAACAGTTCATTGATCGCCGCCCGGGTTGTGCGGCCCGTATAGAGCACGTCATCCACCAGAATGATGTGGCGCCCCTCGACATCGAACGGAATGACTGTCGGTCGGCACTGGGGATGCAGGCCTTTTTCGGCAAAGTCGTCGCGGTAGAAGGAGACATCAATCATTCCAATGCCTTCCGACAGGCCGAGCAGCGCTTTAAGTCGCTCGGCGACCCAGGCGCCGCCGCTGAAAATACCGACCAGCGCGGGGTTCTTGTGCAAATGAGGACGAATCAGGTCAGCCAGTTGGCGACACTGAGCCTCGGCATCAGGCAGAGGGTTGGGCAGGGATGACATGGTGCGGGCTTTCGAACCAGGTTTGAAGGATAAGTTGAGCCGCTACGGCATCGAGCAGCGGCTTGGCGGTCTTGCTGTTACGGCCGGTCTCACGCAAGCGCGCTTCGGCATCGAGCGACGTCAGGCGTTCGTCGGCATAGGAAACCGGCAAATTGAAGCGTCTTGCCAGACGTTCTCCGAATTTTGTCGCCAAGCGCGTCATTTCATGCGGCGTTCCGTCGGCATGGGTTGGCAGCCCGACCACCAGTTGCTCCGGTTGCCATTCGGCCACCAGCTTGCCGATGGCGGCGAAACGGTCTTCATTGGACTCGGCGTGGATAGTAGTCAGCGGGTGGGCGGAACAGAGCATGGTTTCACCGGTGGCAACGCCGATGCGCTTTTCGCCAAAATCGAAAGCGAGAATGGTCCCCACGGGCTCAGGCGTGTCCGGCAACGTCGGAAAGCTGGGTAAAGCTGATGCCGAGTTTCTGCATGGCGGCAGGCAGGCGCTCTTCGGGCGGCAGATCGAACAGGATGCTGGCCTTGGCCGGCACGGTCAGCCAGGAGTTCTGGGCCAGTTCTTCTTCAAGCTGTCCGGCATCCCAGCCGGCATAACCCAGGGTGACCAGGATTTCCGCCGGCAAGCCGGCACTACCGACTGAATTCAGCACATCGCGCGAACTGGTCAGGCCGACATCGGTATTGACCGCCAGCGTGGACTGCCATTGGCCAATTGGACGATGGAGTACAAAGCCACGGTCCAGCTGAACAGGACCACCGAAATAAACCGGCAGGTTGGCGAGATTCGTCGCCTCCAGCTTGATATCAATTTTTTCAAGCAACCCGGCCAGATTCATGTCGATCGGCCGATTGACAATGATGCCCAGCGCACCGTTCTCATTGTGTTCGCAGATATAGACCAGCGCGTTGGAAAAGTACGGATCTTCCAGCGTTGGCATGGCAATGAGAAAGTTGTCGGTCAGATTGACGTTGTCCATGACTGGAATTTTAATCGCCGGGGAGGTACAAACCAACCATGAACAAAGAAAAAGCCCTTGTCTGGTTCCGTCGCGACCTGCGTGACCATGACCACGCCGCCCTGAGCGCGGCCCTCGCCGAGGCGCAGCAGGTTTATTGCGCCTTTGTTTTCGATAGCAACATCCTCGACGCGCTGCCCACACGCCACGACCGCCGGGTGCATTTCATCCGTGAATCACTGATTGAGCTGGATATGGCTTTGCGCGCCAAAGGCGGCGGGCTGATCGTTCGCCATGGCCGGGCAGTCGACGAAATCCCCGCACTGGCCAGCCAGCTTGGCGTATCGGCCATTTTCACCAACCGGGACTACGAACCCTCGGCCAAGCGCCGCGATGCCCTGGTGGCCGAACAACTCCAGGCTGACGGCATTGCCTTCCACGGCTTCAAGGATCAAGCCATTTTTGACGGCGATGAAGTACTAACGCAGGCGGGGAAAGCCTTTTCTGTCTTCACGCCCTACAAGAATGCCTGGCTGAAACGCCTGACCGCAGCCGACTGCGCCACCTGGCCCTGCACTGGGCAACTGGCCGGCCAGGAGCTGGCAGGCGTTCCAAGGCTAGATGAGATCGGCTTCACTCCCACTGATCTTGTCCAACTCGGCATCCAGCCGGGCATGTCCGGCGCCGAGGCACTTTGGGATGATTTTGCCGGCGGCCGTATCGTGCGCTATGGCAGCTTGCGTGACTTTCCTGCCGTGAAAGGCGTCTCCTATCTGTCCGTCCATCTGCGCTTCGGGACGATCTCGATTCGCCAACTGGTGCGCAAGGCGCTGGAACAAAAGGCCGACACCTGGCTCAGTGAACTGATCTGGCGCGACTTCTACTTCATGATTCTCGACCACTTCCCCCATGTCGTCGGACATGCCTTCAAGCCGGAATACGATGCGATTCAGTGGGCCAATCGCCCCGAGGCATTTGCGGCCTGGTGCGAGGGTCGCACCGGTTATCCGCTAGTCGATGCTGCCATGCGCCAGCTCAATCACAGCGGCTGGATGCACAACCGCCTGCGCATGGTGGTCGCCTCCTTCCTGACCAAGGATCTCGGCCTGGACTGGCGACTCGGTGAGCAATATTTCGCCGAGCAACTCAACGACTTCGATCTGTCGGCCAACAACGGTGGCTGGCAGTGGGCCTCATCAAGCGGCTGCGATGCCCAGCCCTATTTCCGGATTTTCAATCCGATCACGCAGTCTGAAAAATTCGATGCAGAAGGCAAGTTCATCCGCCGCTACGTACCGGAGCTGGCCAAAGTGCCGGACAAGTACATTCATGCACCATGGAAGATGGGACGCATCGAGCAGGAAGCCCTAGGGGTGGTGATCGGCCGTGACTACCCGGCGCCGATCATCGATCACGCAACGGCCAGGGATGAGACCCTGGCCCGTTACGCAGTCGTCAAGAAACAGGCCTAGTGGGCCCGTCTTTCCTTGGTATAGCCTTCGACGAGGCTGAGCAATTCCACTTCGTCGTAGGGCTTGCCGAGGTAGTGGTTAGCCCCGATTTCCAGCGCGTAGTTGCGATGCTTGTCGGCCGTCCGTGAGGTGATCATGATGATCGGCACAGAACGCAGACGCTCCTCAGCACGAATATTGCGCACCAGATCGAAGCCGTCCATGCGCGGCATTTCGATGTCGGACAGAATAACATCCGGCATCACGTCGATCAGTTGCTCCAGGGCATCGACGCCATCCTTGGCCAGGATGACCTGATAACCTTCGCGCATCAGCAGGCGGCTGGTAATCTTGCGCACCGTCAGCGAGTCGTCAACCACCATCACCGTCGGCTGGGTTTCCATCGCCGTGGCGACTGGCTCCGGCGCCGCCGGTACAGCCGCCACTGCAGCTGGCGCACCGAGCACCGGCACGCGGCTGGCCAATGCCACCGGATTCAGGATCAGCACGACTCGACCGTCGCCAAGCACCGTGGCACCAGCGATACCGACCACCCGCGCCAGTTGCACACCAATATTTTTGACGACAACTTCCTGATTACCCTTGAGCTCATCGACCAGAATCGCCACCCGTTGCGAACCCGAGCGCAGCAACAGCACCCAGTATTGGCGATGCAATTCCGGCACTGCCTCGGTGTCACCGAGCAGATGCGGCAGGTATTGGAAGGGGTAACGATTGCCCTGCCAGGTCACTTCGCCTTGCTCGCGGTACGCAGCCAGTGCCTTTTCCTTCATTTCCATGACCTGTTCGATCATCGTTGAAGGTACTGCGTAGAGGTGGCTGCCAGCCCGGATCAACAAGGTCTGTGTCACCGCCAGCGTCAGCGGCAGGTAGAGGCGGAAGGTCGTTCCACGCCCAGCCTCCGACAGGATTTCAATGCGCCCGCCGAGTTCTGCGACTTCCGTCTTCACGACGTCCATACCGACACCACGACCAGCCAACTGGGTCAGCTCAGTCGCCGTCGAGAAACCTGGCTGGAAGATGAAGTCGTACAGCGTTGCCTCATCGGCTGCCTGCCCTGGCTGGAGCAGGCCCATGGCCTCGGCACGGGCGCGGATGCGAGTAGTATCCAGCCCCTTGCCGTCGTCGGACATGGCAAGAATGATTTCATTGCCTTCCTGGGCGATCTTGACGACGATTTCGCCCGCCTCCTGCTTGCCGGCAGCAAGACGCTGATCGCGCTCTTCGATACCGTGCGTCACAGCATTGCGCAGCATGTGCTCAATCGGCGCCAGCATCTTGTCGAGCACCGAGCGGTCGATATCGACCTGGCCACCGATAATATCCAGATTGGCCCGCTTGCCGGTTTCCTTGGCGGTCTGCCGGACGATACGATACAGGCGCTCTGTCTGGCTGGCGAACGGCAACATGCGCACGCCCATGAGTTCTTGCTGCAGGCTGCGATTCAGGCGCGACTGCGCCAGAATCGCAGCATTGGCGTCATCGAGATTCTTCAGGAGGTTTTGCTGAACGGTTGCCACGTCATTGACCGATTCGGCCATGAAGCGCGTCAATTCCTGGAAGCGCGTGAAGCGATCAAGCTCCAGCGGATCGAAATCAGCATCGCCTTCCGGAGTATGTGCAACGTGCGCCTGAATCTGCGACTCAGCCTGAATTTCAATTTCGCGCAACTGACGACGCAGACGAATGACGTTTTCTGTCAATTCAAGCAGCGAGCCTTTCAGGCTGCGCATTTCACCTTCGATCCGGGTCCGGGCAATGGACAATTCGCCCGCTTCATTGACCAAGCGATCAATCAGGTCAGCTCGTACACGCAGCGTGGCGCGTTGGCCGGCGGCATCGGTTTCCGCTTCCGCTTCGACATGAAGAGGCTGCACGACCGCAGGTGCCGTCGTTTCGCCAGTGACCGCGGGAACTTCCTCAACGACGGCTTCCTGCGGCCCGGCACGCAAGCGTTCAACCGCTTGCACCAGGGCGTCGCACCCGGTTTCAATTTCGTCAATGAACACCGGCGTTGCCTGACCTGCCCGCATGGCCTCTTCGACCCGGGCTTCGAGCATGTGCGTTACTTCACCGAGGTTCATCGCCCCTGCCATCCGGGCACTACCCTTGAAGGTATGCATCAGACGGGCAATGGCCTTGGGCGCCGCGGCGCCAGCCGGATCACCGCGCCAGGCGCGAAGTTGCGCCGTCAGGTCACGCGTCAGATCAACGGCTTCTTCAAGGAAGATGGGCAGTAGCTGTTCGTCGAATTCATCAGTCAGTTGGGGCAAGACCGGTGCGGGTGCAATTGCAGCAGGCTCCGGCTCGATTTCTGCCACGGCACTCTGCGTACCCGGCAGTTGAATGATCTCGGCGCTTGTCGGCGGAACCGACTCCTCAACAGGCGCGGGATGATAGATGTCATCCAGTGCAGAAATCAGTTGTTGCTGCTCGTCCGGCGCCCGCTGCTGCGCCAGTGCGTCGAACATCCCCTCGAGGGTAATAATGCTCTGCCGCACGGTTTCCAGCCCTTCGATACTCTCCGGGTGAGCCGAACCATCGCGGCGCAACAAGGCGTGCTCAAGCGCAAGGGCCAGGCGATGCAGTGGCATCAGGCCAACGGTGGCAGCAATACCACCGAGGGTATGGGCAGCACGCGTCATTTCGAAAGTCGTGGGCCCGGACGGATTGGCATCGAGCACTGCGTAGCTGTCGACCAACGTCTGCAGATAGCCGCGTGCTTCATCGCGGAAGATATCGTACAAAGTTGGCGATGCCGTGACCATCGCCGGAATGCTCGGCAACACGACCTCTGGTTCAGGCTCTTCAGTCGGCGGGAGCGACTCATCTTCCGGAACAGCCACGAGCTCTATGACTTCAGGCAACGCCTCGGCAACGGGCAATTCTGCGGCAACGAACTGCTCCACTTCGGGCGCGCCACCATCCATCTCCGGCGCCAACTGGAGCAAATCGGGTTCCGGAACCGCTGCGAAGTCTATGACCTCAGGCAATTCCTCGGCAACAGTCGACTCAGGCACAACAATCTGCTCTACACCGAACACACCGATCGCAGCCTCAGCCTCAGCCTCAGCCTCAGCCTCAGCCTCAGCCTCAGCCTCAGCCTCCGGTTCCGGTTCCGGTTCCGGTTCCGGTTCCGGTTCCGGTTCCGGCAGTTGGATTTGCTCTGTAACAAGCGGTTCAACTTCTACCGGCGCCACAGCGACGGGAGCTGGTTCAAGGCCACGCAGGCGGCCGGCCAGGGCGACCAGCGCAGACGGATCTGGTGCCATGCCCTCGCCGGATTCAAGATACCGCACCCAGGTCGAGAACAACGCATGTTCGTCCTCGATCATCTGCATCAGTTCCGGCGTTGCCCACTGATCCTGGCGCAACCAGATATTCAAGGTCTGTTCGATTTCCCACGCGGCTTCGCCCAGGTCATTCAAACCGACCATGCGCCCACTGCCCTTGAGGGTGTGCGTGGAACGACGAATTGTCGTCAGCGCTTCAACATTATGCGGATCAGCGACGAGCAAGGTCTTCTGCTCACTCATCGTGGCCAGGACTTCGTTGGCTTCCTCAAGGAAAATCGACAGCAGTTCGGCGTCGATTGCCTCGTGGGTCGATTCGGCAAGCTGAAGCGTTTCGGCCGAAGGGGCAGTCACCTCTGGCTGCTGAGGCTTCAGGGCTGCCAGCGCGGCGTCAACACTTTCGCCGGCCAGATCACCGGTTTTCAACGCTTCCAGGGCCGCCTTGGCAGTTTCTCCCAACTCATGATTCGCCACGAGATCGGCATCCTGCTTGAGCGCCTGCAGATTCTGCTTGAGCTCCTGCTGCAGACGCTCGTCTTCCGGTGTCTCTTTCAGCGCTGCAACCAGGGCATGAGTATCGCGTGCCTGCTGGGCCAGTTGCGTTTCGACACTAGGCGCCAACTCGCTCTCTGCGGAGAGATCGTCAGCCTCTTCATCAATCGCCTTGGAACCCTGTATCCGATTGACGAAAGCCTCGAAATCGGTTTCTCCACTGGGCAAGGCATCGACAAAGAAGCCAAGGATGGACAACTGCTGGGCGATTTTCTCGAAATCTTCCGGCGAATGGGTGGAACCCGGCTCGGCAAAGCGATGGATTTGCTCTCCGCAATCCTTGACGCTGGCCGTTGCGCCCATGTGGCCGAGCATCGCCAGCGCACCGGCGATCTGTTTCAGTGGCCCATCAAGTGGTGCCAGATCGTGCTCGGCCGAGGGATCTCTGAAGAAGGCATCGAGCGATTGCTCGACTTGCGCCAGATTGTTCTGAATTTCCCGGGCGACCTGACTGATCAGTAGCTTTTCCTGAGCCCGACGGGTCATTTCGTCGAGCAAGGGCAGCGCTTCGTCGGTCGCAGGTCGGCCCGCAATGCACGCGTAAAGCCGGGCAACCATCAGATCGACCTGCTGGGCGAAATCGGTCCCCAGGCGCTTGAAACTTTCCTGAGCGTTCTGCAAGAGAAGGATGGCCGTTGCCACTTCCATCGCCACCGTATCGGAGTGGCGCGTCGGGTCTTCGGTCAGCCAGTTGGCTATAGCGCCCAATCCCTGCCCAAGCCGTTTCAGGTCGGTATGAGCAATTTCCTCGGTCAGGCTGGCAACGCTTCTCGCCTGCTCGGCAAAGGCGGCAAGGCTGGCCGGACTACCGGCGGCACAAACCTTGTTCCACGATTCTTCGACACTGCCCAGCACCTCGCGCAGGCGGCGCAGCACGGCATCCTGCGGCAAGGTTGCAGTCGCAGCGGCGGAGGGAAGCTGTGACGGCAAGCTGAAGGTCGACTGAACCTGCGTTACAACATTGCTCAAGCCGGCCGGCGCTTGAGCAACGTGATAGAGCGCTTCACGCATCAGGCGTTCGGCAAGACTGCTTGACCCTTCGAGCAAACGACGAATCTGCAGGTCGATGCGAGCACTGACCTGACGAACCGAACCATCAGCACTGACGGCCGGATCTTTCAAAGCCTCGATAAAAGCCTGGGCAGTCCACCAGAATGATCGCGCCGCCGGAGTTTCCTGAGTGGCCTCGATACCCGCCAGGGCAGCCAGCATCATCTGGCGCCCCGCCTCGGCTTCAGCCGGCTTGGTCAGCCAGCAGAGCAGGCCTTTCTGGTAACGTCCCCGCTCGGCCTTCAGCAACTGGCGCAGTTCATCCTGTGCCAAGTGTTTGCCGGCAGTGACCCGCTTGGGTGGGCGCAACGAGAGATCAGGGAAAAACAGATCACTGGCCCGCGCCATCGGCAACCCACGGACCTTGGCCAATGCGAGATAGACCGGTAGCAGGCGAAGCGGCTGGTTGGGCTCGCCGGCCATCAGCTCATCAAGATAGAGGCGTATTCCCGCCAAGGCCTGATGAACGGCCGCAACAGCCGCATCATCAGATGCCTGCCGACCATCCTCCATTGCCGAGAGCAAGGATTCCAGCGACTCGGTGACCTGCGTTATGCCATCCAGCCCAACAATCGCCAATGCGCCATGCACCTGGTGAACATGGGTGCGGCAAAACTTGAGCTGCGTGTCGTCGGCACCCGAGACATGCAGGCTAAAAGCCTCCTCTGCCCGTTCCAGTGCCAGATCAATCTCACCCTTGACCCAGGTCAGGGGGCCCAAATCAAATTCAGTTGCCGCGTTCATAGTCTCTCGCGATCGATGTCCGTCAATCCACCTTGAAGCCAGCGACGGAACCCTTCAGTTCGGAAGCCAGTGCGGTCAGTTCGTCAACAGCCTCGGCAGTACGCTGCGTACCGGCCGTCGTCTGTTCGGTGACATGAAGAATGTCCTGCATCAGACGAGCCACCTGACTGGCGGAATCGGCCTGATTCTGCGTCGAACTGGAAATATCCTGAATCAGGTCGGCCAGATCACGCGACACCTGACCAATTTCCGACAGCGCCTGACCGGCTGCATCAGACAGCTTGGCCCCTTCGACCACGCCTCGGGTCGACTGTTCCATAGCCGAAACGGCATCCTGGGTATCGGTCTGAATCGTCTTCACAATCGCCGCAATCTGCTTGGTTGCTTCGGCGGAACGTTCAGCCAGTCGCTGCACCTCCTCGGCAACCACCGTAAAGCCGCGGCCCGCATCACCGGCGGAAGCTGCCTGAATAGCGGCGTTCAGAGCCAGCACGTTGGTCTGTTCGGTAATGTCGGAAATCAGCTCCACGATTTCACCGATCTCCTGCGAACTTTCGCCGAGTCGTTTGATCCGCTTTGAGGTTTCCTGAATCTGGTTACGAATTTCATTCATGCCCTTGATGGAATCCTGCACCGCTTGCGTACCCTTTTCAGCAGCGGTCAGCGATTGCCGGGCAACCTGGGCGGACTGCGTTGCACTGCCCGAAACCTCAGTCATCGAACGCGCCATTTCCAGCGCGGACTGACCGGCCTCCTGAATTTCTGTCGATTGCCGTTCAGCAGCATCAAGCAGCTGTGCCGAGTTCAAGCGGGCGATTTCTGTCGCTGCCGTCACACGATTCGCCGCGTCATTGATCCGGCCGACCAGCACGCGAAGTTCTTCAATGGTGTAGTTAATCGAGTCGGCAATGGCGCCCGTGATGTTCTCGCTCACTGTCGCAGTTACAGTCAAGTCACCATCCGCGAGGTCACCCAGTTCGTTCATCAGACGCAGAATGGCGTCCTGATTGTCACGGTTGGTCTGGTCAGCCGCATGTCGTTGCTCTTCGGCCGCTTCGGCACGACGCTCGGTGTCGGCGAGGTAGGTCTTGGCGAGCAAAGCCAGCGTAGCAATGGCGCCAATCGTCAGCACGATCAACAGCACAATGTACAAGCCACGTTCAGACAATGCACTTTGGTAACCCAGCGCCAGTTCATCCGTCGCTTTCAGCAGATCCTCGCTTTCGCGGAAAATGCGCGACCCGGCCTGCTTGGAAAGAACGAGTGGCTGCATATTGCCGAGAATGCTGGCAATAGCCCCCTGATACTCCTTGAAAGCACCGTCCAGTTCGTCCAGCTTGGCACGGGTATCCGCATCGGCCCCGCCCTTGGTCAAGCCACTGAGAATGTCACGGAAGGCATTGGTGTCCTTGCCGAGCAGGAAGGCCACTTCAGGATTGATTTCATTACCGACCAGCAGTGCGGACGCATTCTTGGCAATCCGCTGCGTCAACATGACCAACTGGTTGGCCGCAGCAATTTCACGCGAAGCCGCACCTGACTGCAATTTCAGTGTCGCAATCTGCTCGGTCAGTTCAAGCATCGTTGAATTGTTGTTATCGATCAGCGCAACGCTCTTGCCCAGTGCAACCAGGTTTTTCTCCTGGCCAATCACGGTTTCCGAATCTTTGTCAGTCGAAACCCAGCGCTCGGCGAGTGTATCCAACTGCGGGCGAACATTACTCGGCGAAGCAGGAACGCTGACAGTACCGATTTCACCACCATTGCTCAGTTGCTCGAGCAGTTTGGCAAAGGTATCCCGCGACTCCTTCAATTGCCCGAAAGCAACGGCGTTACCCTGAAGCGCCAGCGACGAAGCCTTGGCCAGCCGCTGGGAAAGCATGCGCATTTCACCCGATGCCGCGATATAGGCGGTATTGTGAGTCGATTCCCGATTGTCATGAAAGACCAGAGCTGCAATCAGCAACAGCAGGGCGACGAAAATGGCGCCCAGCGTTTTCATCTGTTGAATGACCGGCTGCCCTGCCAGGAAGGCGGGCAACGGCAATCTCGCCGGGGTTGAAGCATCCGCTGAGACGGTCATCGGAGCCCCGCCCTTCCCGGCATCGCCAATTTTCGGAAACTTGAAGCTGAAAGCCATGGAAATCCTCCGCTAGGGTTAGGGGCTAATGCCCTCTTCAAACCCCGATGTTCATGAAATCCTGATCGGCGAGCAATTCGCGAACCGACAGTTTGTGCCAGATTTTTCCGTGCGTATCGGCAAAACGCTGCGCCCCCCAGGCTGGCATGGACGCATCTGCCGCCTCAGGAGTGAAATCTTCGGGATTCTTCAAACCAAGCATTCGCGACACCAGCAGCGCCGCATTGATACCGTAACGCGCGCCAATCAACAGCAAGCGGGCATTGGCATTCTGAACGATCGGCGGACCACCGCGGAACAACGAAAAATCACTGACCGCGTGCAGATTGCCACGGATATTGGATATCCCGACAAACCATGGACGGGTCAGCGGCACCGGCGCCATCTGGGATGCCTGAACGATCTCACCGCCATCTGAAAGATCGACCAGCCAAGCCTCACCACCCGCTTCCACCCCAAGCCAGGATGCCGAACCCTTACCCAGCGCCGCTTGGCTCAAACGGGATGCCAGGTACTCCTGAAAATCGCGAAGACTGGTTTTCCGGGCCATTTGGCTATGGCAGCGCGGCGATACGTTGCAACAGTTCTTCCGGATTCAGGGGCTTGACCAGATAGTCGATTGCCCCCTGACGCAAACCCCAGATCTTGTCGGTCTCTTGCCCCTTGGAGGTGCAGACGATGATGGGGATTCCCTTCGTTTCGTCATCACGGGTCAATGTGCGCGTCGCCTGATAACCATTCAGGCCGGGCATCACGACGTCCATCAGGATCAGATCCGGCTTGGTGGCCTTGGCCTTGGCAATACCTTCTTCGCCAGTTTCAGCGGTGGAAACCTGGTAACCGGCCTTGGTCAGCACATCAACCGTAAAAAAACGTTCGGTTGGGGAATCATCAACAACGAGAATATTCTTGACGGGCATCTTTTCTTCCTGGACTACGAATTGGATTCTGTTTCAGCCGGCAATGCGAAGGCGGCAACCGTCTGCAGCAGGCTATCTTTGGTAAATGGTTTGGTCAGGTACTGATCGGAACCGACCATACGCCCCCGCGCCCGGTCGAACAGGCCATCCTTGGAGGAGAGCATGATCACTGGCGTGGCCTTGAAACGTGGGTTTTTCTTGATCAGGGAACAGGTCTGATAGCCATCCAGACGAGGCATCATGATGTCGCAGAAGATCACGCTGGGCTGGTGATCGGCAATCTTGGCCAGCGCGTCAAACCCGTCTTCAGCCAGAACGACCTGACACCCGGCCTGGACGAGAAAAATCTCGGCGCTACGCCGTATGGTGTTGCTGTCGTCGATGACCATAACCCTGACGCCGCGCAATCTGGATAAATCAGCCAATTTCCCTGCCCCCTCGGCCTCTGTTGAGGCGCTATCGCTATCAGTACATCATACTACGGAACTATTACGGCAAATCAATAGCGGTAACAGTGTCTCGGCATTCCGATGATGGCTTCGGCAACTACAAGATTCGGATAAAATCGATCCCATCTTACCCAATTCCCTTCGCGACCGCCAAGGGCGCGAATATCGATGACTGCCAGCACCGCCACTCCCCCCAGCCCGCCGCTGGTTCTTGTTTTCGCAGCCAGCGACCCGTCCTCCGGCGCTGGCATCCAGGCCGATCTACTGACCCTGGCCAGTCTCGGCTGCCACCCACTGACCGCACTGACCGCCGTTACGGTCCAGGACACGGTCGGCGTGCAAAGCGTGCATCCGCTCAGCGCCGAACTGGTCGAGCAGCAGGCCAGAACCATCCTCGAAGACATGCCGGTCGTCGCCTTCAAGATTGGCGTGCTGGGCAGCGTCGAGAACGTGCTGGCTGTGGCCGAAATTGTTTCCGACTACCCGGAAATCCCGCTGATTCTTGACCCGGTGCTGGCATCCGGACGTGGCGACGATTTGTCGGGCGAAGAGATCATCTCGGCCATCCGCGAAATGCTGCTGCCCCAGACCACGCTACTTACACCGAATGCACCCGAAGCCCGACGCCTAGCCGAAAGCGACGAAGATGACAGCGAACCGTCGATCGACATCTGCGCCCAGCGCCTGATTGAAATGGGCGCGCAGTATGTGCTGATTACCGGAACCCATGAAAACACGGCGCAGGTCATCAATACACTGTATGGCCCGGATGGTGCCATCCGCCGCGATGAGTGGGAACGCCTGCCGGGCAGCTATCACGGGTCCGGATGCACACTGGCCTCGGCCATCGCCGGCTGTATTGCTGGCGGAGCGAGCGTCGAGGATGCCGTGCGCGATGCGCAGGACTACACGTGGCAGACACTGAAAAATGGCTTTCGTGCCGGCATGGGCCAGTTCATCCCGGACCGTTTTTTCTGGGCGCGCAGCACGGATGATGCCGTCGAAGAGAGCACTCCTGAAACACAGCCCGATGCCCATGAATAAACTCCGCGGCCTCTACGCTGTCACACCCGACTGCGCCGACGGTACCCGGCTGCTCGCCAATGTCGAAGCAGCGCTGGCCGGCGGCTGCCGCATCGTGCAATACCGTGACAAACTCAGCCTGATGTCGGAGCAGGTCGCCCGCGCCCAAGCGCTGCGCGACCTGACTCGCCGCTTTGGTGCAATATTGCTGATCAACGACGATCTGGCACTGGCCGCGCTGGCCCACGCCGATGGCGTGCACCTCGGCAAGGATGATGGCAATCTGGCGGCAGCCCGCGCCATTCTCGGCCCGGACAAAATCCTCGGCGCCTCTTGCTACGCCGACTTTGCAGCCGCCGAGACGGCCAGCCAGGCGGGTGCCGACTACATCGCCTTTGGTGCCGTTTATCCATCCCCAACCAAGCCACAGGCGGCAACGGCCACGACCGACCTGTTTATGCAGGCTAAAACCACCCTGATGGCAGCAAGCTGCGCCATCGGCGGCATCACGCTGGATAACGCCCCGCCCCTGATCGCCGCTGGCGCCGACCTGCTCGCCGTCATCACCGACCTGTTCAGCGCGCCCGACATCACGGCGCGCGCTGCCGCCTATCAACGTCTTTTCGAGGAAGCCCAGTCATGACCACTCGCAACCAGCAACTGTTCGAACGCGCCCAGCGCCACATTCCCGGCGGCGTCAATTCGCCGGTCCGCGCCTTCCGCTCGGTCGGCGGCACGCCCTGTTTCTTCCAGAAGGGCGTCGGCCCCAAAGTTCAGGATGCTGACGGCAAGTGGTACACCGACTACGTTGGCTCGTGGGGGCCGATGATCCTCGGCCACGCCCATCCGGACGTCATCGCCGCCGTTCAGGCGGCCGTGGTCGATGGTCTGTCCTTCGGCGCGCCGACCGAGAAGGAAGTCGACATCGCCGACCTGCTGTGCGAACTGGTGCCGTCGATGGACATGGTGCGTCTGGTTTCCTCGGGCACCGAAGCGACGATGAGCGCCATCCGTCTGGCCCGCGGCTACACCGGTCGTGACGTGCTGATCAAGTTTGAAGGCTGCTACCACGGCCATTCCGACGGTCTGCTCGTAAAAGCCGGTTCCGGCCTGCTGACCTTCGGCAATCCTTCGTCAAGCGGCGTCCCGGCCGGCGTGGCCGAAAACACCATGGTGCTGACCTACAACGACCCGCAGGAACTGGCCGACGCCTTCGCCAAACATGGCGACAAGATCGCTGCTGTCATCGTTGAACCGGTCGTTGGCAACATGAACCTGATCGCCCCGACGCCGGAATTCCTCAAAGCCATGCGCGATCTGTGCACGAAAAACGGCTCGGTGCTGATTTTCGACGAAGTCATGACCGGTTTCCGCGTCGCACTGAAAAGCGCGCAGGGCCTGTTCGGCATCACGCCGGACCTGTCCACCTTCGGCAAGGTGGTCGGCGGTGGCATGCCGCTCGGCGCCTTCGGTGGCAAGCGCGAAATCATGGAGCAGATCGCCCCGCTCGGTCCGGTCTATCAGGCCGGCACGCTGTCCGGCAACCCGATCGCCACGGCCGCTGGGCTGGCCACTTTGAAGCTCATTCAGGCGCCCGGCTTTTACGAAAACCTGACCGCCAAGACCAAGGCGCTGTGCGATGGTCTGGTTGCCGCGGCGAAAAAACATGGCGTCGCCTTCAGTGCCCAGAACATCGGCGGCATGTTCGGCCTTTACTTCGCCGAGAAATGCCCCGGCACCTACAACGAAGTCCTGGCCTGCGACAAGGAAGCTTTCAACCGCTTCTTCCACGCCATGCTCGATGCGGGTCACTACTTCGCACCGTCGGCCTTCGAAGCCGGTTTCGTCTCGGCCGCTCACTCCGATGCCGACATCGCGGCAACCATCGCCGCAGCTGACGCCTACTTCGCCACACTGAAGTGAGCTCGGGTTCCGCCTGGCTGATCCTGTTCGTCGCCGGCCTCTGCGAGATCGGCTGGGCGGTCGGGCTCAAATATACCGAGGGTTTCAGTCGCCTGTGGCCCTCGGCCGCGACACTGCTGGCAATGGCCGCCAGCGTCATCCTGCTCGGCTGGTCACTCAAAGTACTGCCACTGGGCACGGCCTATGCCGTATGGACCGGCATCGGTGCAGTCGGCACGGCGATCCTCGGCATGTTCCTGTTCGGCGAATCGAAAGAAGTGGCACGGCTAGTCAGCATCGGGCTCATCGTAGCGGGCATTGCCGGCTTGAAGCTCCTATCGCCTGACTCGCACTGAGTTCCACGGTCACGCGCCCAATGGCTACAGGGCCTTAGTCACTTTGGGTGGGGGAAAATGGAAAACTGAAAGGGGCGGCCGGTGATGGCCCTACATCAGGAACAGCGTCGCCAGTCCGAGGAAAATGAAAAAGCCGCCCGAATCGGTCAGTGCTGTGATCATCACCGAGCCACCAACGGCCGGGTCGGCGCCGAATTTCTGGCGGAGCAGCGGAATGCCGACACCCGCCGAGGCGGCCAGCAGCAGATTCAGGGTCATCGCCGAAGTCATCACGAAGCCGAGTTGAGGGCTGCCATAGAGCCACCAGGCGGCAATACCGAGCAAGCTGCCCCAGATCACACCGTTGATGGAAGCCACACCCAGCTCCTTGCGCAGCAAACGGCGCATGGCATCAGGCTGAACCTGCCCCATGGCGATGGCCCGGACGATCATGGTGATCGTCTGGTTGCCGGAGTTGCCGCCGATACCGGCAACAATCGGCATCAGCGCCGCCAACGCGACCAGCTTCTCGATGGAATCCTCGAAAGCACCGATCACCCGCGAGGCAACGAAGGCGGTGACCAGATTGACCGCCAGCCAGGCCCAACGGTTTTTCACCGAATCCCAGACCGAGGCGAAGATGTCTTCCTCTTCCTTCAGACCGGCCTGCGCCAGTTGCTCGCTGTCTGCTTCTTCACGAATGAAGTCCACCACCGCGTTGACGGTGACGCGACCAACCAGCTTGCCTTCCGGATCGAGCACCGGCGCCGAAACCAGATCGTAACGCTCGAAGGCCTTGGCGGCCTCTTCGGCCAGGTCATCCGGTTCAAATTCGACAAAATCGGTCTGCATCAAGCTGCCGACTTCAACCTCGACTTCGTTGACCAGCAGAATATTCAAGGGCAGCACACCCTTCAGGTGTTCGTCCCGATCAACGACGAACAACTGGTCCGTGTGGTCCGGCAACTCGTCGAAACGACGGAGGTAGCGCAGCACGACTTCCAGCGACACGTCTTCGCGCACGGTGACCATGTCGAAATCCATGATCGAGCCGACCGACTCTTCGGGATAGGACATCGCCGCGCGCAACTGCTCGCGCTCTTCGATCGGCAAACCCCGGAAAACGTCGTCGATAACGCCTTGCGGCAAGTCGGGCGCGAGGTCGGCCAGTTCATCGGCATCGAGCGTTTCGGCGGCAGCGACCAGCTCGGTGCGCTCCATCGAGTCGATCAGCGTTTCCCGAACCGCATCCGAGACTTCGAGCAGGATTTCGCCTTCGAGCTCCGGATTGACCAAGCCCCAGACGATCAAACGTTCGTCGGTAGGCAGCGCTTCGAGCACGTAGGCGATATCCGCCGGGTGCATCGGCTCAAGTTTGGCCTGCAGCTCGTTCAGATGCTGCTTGTGGACAATGTCCTCAACCAGATCGTGGCGCGGGCCTTCCTGCCGGTGCACCAAACCCTCGACCAGCTTGTGCCGGGCGAGCAGGGTCTGTACCTCGGCGAGGCGCTCCTGCAAGTCTTCGGTATCGGTCAGCTGGGCTTCTTCGCTCATGGTGCGGTGCCGCAAAATGGTGGGCCATTTTAGCACCGGGCGAATAACCGGACCCTTACAAAATCACTGCGGAAAACCCGTATTCCGGCGATATTTCACGGAACATCCGCCCCCGGCATTCGGCCAAGAATGATCGCCGTCTTGCGCCCGAGGCCAGGCGCATTGCGATTGCGTTCGTAATAGCGCGGATTCGGCACCATGCCGGCCAGACGTGCCGCCTGCTCCGGTCCGAGCTGGGCTGCACTGGCGTTGTAGTAATGGCGAGCCGCCGCTTCGGCGCCAAATACGCCATTACCCCATTCGATCACATTCAGGTAAACCTCGAAAATCCGCTTTTTGCTCCACAGATTTTCCAGCATCAAGGTAATGATGGCCTCTTCGACCTTGCGAAAATACGACTTGGTCGGTGTCAAAAACAGGTTTTTCGCCAGTTGCTGGCTGATGGTCGAACCGCCGGCGACGAAACGCCCCTTCTTCTGGTTCTTTTCCAGCGCTTTCTGCATACCGTCCCAGTCGAAGCCTTCATGATCGACGAACTTGGCATCTTCGGCCGCGATGATGGCGCGCTTCAGGTGGATGGAAATTCGCTCGTAAGGCACCCATTGCTGCTTCAGCTGTGCCCCTGGGTTCTTCTGGCGCAGCTCGGCCAGGCGGATTTCCATGAAACGGGTTTCGCCAGGATTGACCCAGCCCCACAGCAGTACCCAGCCGAGCAACCACAGCTGCCAGACCAGGAAGATGCCAACCAGTCCAAGCAACACCCACTTCAGCCAGCGGCCGAGGGTTTTCATGCGGTCAGTTTGGCTCGCAGATCGGCCAGCACCACGCCGGTGCTCGGGCGCACACCGCGCCAAACGAAGAAGGCTTCGGCCGCCTGTTCAACCAGCATGCCGAGGCCATCGGCACAGCGTGCCGCGCCCTGCTCGCGGGCCAGCAACAGAAACGGTGTTTCGCCTTTGCCGTACATCATGTCGTAAGCCAGACCACCCGGCGCAAAAATGCCCGGCAGCAAGGGCAGACTGTCGCCGGAAAGGCTGGCAGAAGTAGCGTTGATGACCAGATCAAAGCTTTTACCGGCAGTTTCCGCAAACCCTCCTGCGTCCAACGGAGCCATGTCGGCAAATGCCTGCGCCAGTGCGGTCGCCTTGTCGGCGCTGCGGTTGGCGATAAACAGCGAGGCCGGCTTTTCAGCCAGCAAGGGCGCGATGACCCCGCGTGAAGCGCCACCCGCACCGAGCAGTAGAATGCGCTTGCCGAGCAGCGGAAAACCAAGGTTATTCGTTATGTCACGGAGCAGCCCGGCGCCATCAGTGTTGTCACCAAAGATTTCGGCGCCATCGAAGGCCAGCGTATTGACCGCTCCAGCCCGCGCCGCACGCTCGGACAAACGCGTTGCCAGACGAAAAGCCTCTTCCTTGAACGGCACGGTGACATTCGCCCCCTTGCCGCCAGCCGCAACGAATTCAGAAACTGCCAGCGGGAAGCCATCGACTGCAGCCAGGCGGGCTTCGTAAATCAGGTCTTGTCCGGTTGCTTTGGCAAAGGCCGAATGAATGGCCGGAGACCTGGAATGAGCAATCGGATTGCCGAAGACACAGTAAAGATCGCTCATTTGTTGGCCGTATTCAGGGCATCACCCTGCGTGAAGTACCAGGTCCGGGCGAAAGACAGCACCGTCGCACCGCCCAGCGCCTGCTGCGGAATGGCTCCGAAAGGCGCCGACATCCTGAGGATGCGCAGCGCTGCCTGATCCAGCACCTTGTGGCCGGAAGAGCGCGAAATCTCGGCGTTGTACAGGCTGCCATCCTCGGCCCGCAGTTCAACAAAAATCACCACCGCGCCATAGAGCTTGCCGCGCGCTTCGGCCGGGTAATTCAGCGTGCCGATCCGCTCGATCTTTTGTTTCCAGCCATCAAGATAGGCTGCCAAACCATATTCTTCGGTCCGCGCGCCGACGAACTTCTTGCGCGGCCGCTTGCTGTATTCGTCGGCCGTCTTGGCGATTTCGCCTTCCAGCCGCGCCATCGCCCGGGCCGACTCGGCGAGGTCGAGACCGCTGACACTGGGTACCGGAGACGGCTGCTCGCTGGCTGTTTTCTCGGCAGCGACATTGCGCAGGCTCTTGGCCTGGGTCATCAGCTTCTGCTGGGCGGTTTCCAGCTCCTGAACACGGCGCTGCATCTGCTGGACCGAATCGCCATCGCTCTTCTGATGGGTTGGCGGCAGCGGTGTTTTGGCTCGACGGTTTTCGTCAGTATTGCCACCGCCGTCGAGATTGGCTTGCGCCAGCGCCTGAGCGTCGGACGGCTTGCGCGCCGATTTCGCATTGACCAGGATGATATCCATGGCTTTTTCGCGAAAGGCCTTGGACGTATCCGGAAACTGGAAGTGCAGGGTGAGCAGCAAAGCGTGAAAGGCCAGCGAAAGGCCGAGCGCGATCCACAGACGGCGATCTTGCTTTATCGCCGGCAATACGCGCAGGCTGGCCGCCTTCCTCACACGCCCTCTCCGTCTTCGGCTTCCTCCGCGCTTTCGGCAACATCGCTCTCGCCAAGCAAGCTGACAAAACGGCAAGTCACTTCCGGGGCCAGCAAATCAATGCTCTCGACTGCCAGACGAATGCGCTGCCCCGGCAAGAGGTCAGGCGGAATCGACGGCACGCGCAGCAACAAGGGCAGATGGTCGAGCTTGACGCTTTGCTCACGGCGCACGGTGGCGTCGATTTCGGTCATTTCATGCTGCTGCAGCCAGCGCAAGCACCAGTAACGCTCCATCTGACGCTGGAAATCGGCGTAAGCGGCGTAGGTGATCTCAAAGTCGCGCATCGCGCCGAACAATTCGGCCGACTTCTGGGCAAAAGCAGGGGTTTCACCCTTCAAGCAGGCGATCAGCTGCCATTGATTGACCATATCGCAGTAGCGACGCAGCGGAGAAGTCATCCAGGCATACTGCGGCACGCCAAGGCCTTCGTGCGGCAGCGGCGAGGTCGTCATGCGGACCTTGCCCTGCGTCTGCGCCCGGTACAGGCAGGCGATGTTCTTCTCGGCGAGCAGGCCACCCCAGGTCGAGTTGGCGACAATCATCAACTCGGCGACCAGCTTGTCGAGCGGGCTACCACGCTTGCGTTCGGAAATCCCGACTGTACAGGCATCCGGATCGGCCAGATCGCCGACGATCTCGAAGTTGTAATCGTTGATGCCCTGCATGGCCGAGGGCTTGCCGCGCCGGCCTTCGCAGGCGTTGGCGAAGTGCCAGAGGTGGACCAGTTCGTCCTTGAACGGCTGGTCGGGCAGCGGACCATTAATCGTTTCGGCGTTGAACCACGGCTCGATTTCGTGGTGGCGCAGGTTGGCGGCGATGTGCACCATCTCCAGCCGCGACTCGTGGCTGAGGATTTCCAGCGATTCATTGACGGTCAGATAGAGCGACACGGCCGGGCAATCGACACCGCCGGCCAGCGTGTAGTTTTGCACCACGGCGTCGGGCAACATGGTGATCTTGTTGCCGGGCATGTAGACCGTCGACAAGCGAGCGCGAGCAACGCCGTCGAGCGGCGAGCCGTGTTCGATGGCCAAACCGGGCGCGGCGATGTGGATGCCGATGCGCGAACCGATACCGGGCAGTTTGACGACGGACAACGCGTCGTCGATTTCGGTGGTGTTGGCGTCGTCGATCGAGAAGGCCCGGACATCGGCGCGCGGCAGATCGCGCGGCAACTTCGGTGCATCAAGGGCCGGGAAATTGACGCCCTTGGGAAACTGTTCGTGCAGGAAACGGCGGTAATGCAGGAAGTAGGGCGACTTGATCGCGCCGCACTTGAAGAGCATTTGCGCTGCGGTCAGGCCGGTTTCGGCGCAGGCGGTTTCGAAGGCTTTGGTTTCCGGCTTGTTGCGATCCGGCGCATAGAGCAAGGCATCGGTCATGGCGCCGATTTCCGGCGGCAGGCGAAACTCTCTCAGCTCGACAATCCAGCCTTCCATCGTGAGCGCTTGCTGACGCTTTTTTTCAAGACTGGCCAGAGCAGCTGCGAGAATGTCGGCAGGCGCCTTGCGGAAGCGGCCCTTGCCTTTGCGGTGGAAATAGACGGGCGCGGCGTGCAAGGCAAGCAGCACCGCCGTCGCTTCGATCGGCGCAGGTTCGTGTCCGTAGTAATCACGGGCAAAATCAAGAAACGAAAACTCGCCATCGCTTGCGCACTCCCACAGGAATTCAGCTTCGATTTCTTCGGCCAGCGGCGTGGCCTGGTCAAGCAAGGCAGCCGCGGAGGGCTTTTCAAAGCGCAACAATACCGTTGCGGCCTTGATCTTGCTGCGCTTGCCGGTAGGCATTTCGACCTGCAACGAGCTGTCGTTGTCGGCCATGATGCTGCCGGCCTTAAAGCCGCCATCTTCTTCAAACAATACGTTCATCGACGGATTATAGCCCAGCGTATTCAATGATTTGCGGCACAAAGTCGGGAAACTTCGTGAAGCTGTGGTCGCCGCCCGGCAGGACGGTTTGCCGGCAGCCGGCGTAGAAGGCCTGCGCTTGGCGGTAATCCAGCACTTCGTCTCCCTCCTCGACCAGCAGCCAGTAACGCCCCGGCGTCGGCTTGGCAATCTGCTCGAGCAGCTGGGCGGCGTGTGCTTTGGTGAAGGTAAATTGTTCCCCAGTATGGAAATTGGCGTGATCGCCGACAAACTTTCCCAAATCGAGGCTGGCGCTCACCGCCGGGTTGATCAGCACGGCGTTCACGCCGTGCTTTTCGGCCAGATGGTTGGCGTAATGCCCGCCCAGCGAACTGCCGATCAAGGTGACTGGCCCGCTGGCCTGTTCAATCAGTCGGCTGACACTGGCCACCGCTTCTTCGGGCACCGGCGACAACTGTGGGCAGACGAACTGCGCCGCCAGCCCGCGCCGGGCCATTTCTTCGGCCAGCAGTTGCGATTTCCACGACGCCGGCGAGGAGCAGAAGCCGTGCAGGTAGATGATCAGTGGGCGGTCCATTGCACCCAGCCGAAGTGGGCGGTCATCAGGACGACAATGCCGAAGACGATGCGATACCAAGCGAAGGGCGTGAAATCGTGGCTGGAAATGAAACGCAGCAGCCAGCGCACGCACAAAAAGGCCGAAATGAAGGCGGAAATGAAGCCGACCACCCACATGCCGATATCGTCGGCGCTGAGCAGGGCGCGCTCCTTGTAGAGCTGATAGACGGTGGCTGCGCCCAGCGTCGGGATGGCGAGGAAGAAGGAAAATTCGGTCGCCGCCTTGCGCGACAGTCCGAACAGCAAGCCGCCGATGATCGTTGCGCCGGAACGCGAGGTGCCGGGAATCAGCGCCACGGCTTGGGCGAAGCCCATTTTCAGGGCGTCGAGCAGGGTCATCTCCTCGACCGTCTGGACGCGGATGGTGTGCTCGCGCTTTTCGGCCCAGAGGATGACGAAGGCGCCGAGAATGAAGGTGGTCGCCACGGCAATCGGGTTGAACAGGTTGGCCTTGATCGCCTTGCCGAAAGCCAGCCCGAGAATGGCCAGCGGCAGGAAGGCGACGAACAGGTTGAGGAGGAATTTCTGCGCCGCCTTGTCGCTGAAGGCACCGCGCGCCACGACGAGCAGACGTTGGCGATACTCCCAGACCACGGCCAGAATGGCACCGGACTGGATAACGATCTCGAACAACTTGCCGCGATCGTCGTTGAAATCCAGCAGATCACCGGCCAGAATCAAGTGGCCGGTCGACGAAATCGGCAGGAATTCAGTCAGCCCTTCGACGATGCCGAGAATGAGGGCCTTGAGGAGAAGAATCGGGTCCATGGCGTGCAGCCTGTGCTTTTAGCAAGTTGGGGAGGCCGCATTCTACTATCCTGGATGTGTCAGAACTTCGAGATCAGCCAGCCATTTGAGCGCATGCTCCCGGGATAGCCCGCACATTTCCGGCGAAGCCTGCAGGCCGCCGCAGCAGGCCGGGCGTTCGGGCTGGCCGAATATCCGGCAACGCAGTTCAGCATCGAGATGGCGACATGGCTCGCCAGCCGGCTTGTTCAGCGATGAGATGGAAGGCGCAATGCAGCAGGCGCCACAGCCGGGGCGACAGTCCATGACGGCCCGCTCAGCCCGGCTGCGGCCGTAGCCGTTGGTCGAAGACGAAAGGACGCATCACGGCAAACTCCACCTCGGCAAAGCGCGGGTGCAGCGGATTGATCACGATATTGCGCGCCTCCGGCACCACGGCCGACGGCACAACCAGGCCGAGCGCCCGGCCCGAGCGCAGAAAGGTGGCGCCGAAATCGACCGAAATGGCGCCGGGTGGCGTCGCCGCCCAGCCGGGCAGAGCATCCACCGCCGCCGTCTCGTAGAGCGCCTCGTCATCGGGCAAGCTCAGCGCCACCAGCATCAGGTCGGCCGGCAGGATGTGGCCGGTATGCGCCAGTTTTTCCATGGCGCAGATTTCGGCGCTCAGGCCGGCGTAAATGACCGGCGTTCCTTGCACGTGCCAGCGCCCGCCGTCGGCCAGGCCACCCGCGCCGCTGCGATCAAGGGCGTATCTGGCGCGAGCGATGCGCCAGGCGCGCATCAGGCTGCACCACCGTAGGCGATGGCGTTGAGCACCCGCGACACTTCGCGGCAGCCGATTTCGGTATCGAGCATCGACAAGGGCGTCACGTTGCCCAGCCCGATATTCATCGTTTGCAGCCACTCGCTGGCCAGCAGGGCGTCGCCGAATGTGTCCTCGGCCAGTCGCTCGATGGCACCCAACCGGGTCAGGCGCTCGGTCATCAGCGGGTCGAGCGTTTCATCCTTGGCCAGCTTGCGCTTGGCGGTCGAGGCCGACAGGCCGACCAGCTCATAAACGCGCTCACGCGGCACATGCAGCGCCTCCGCCGCGCCGACCAGATTGCTGGCCGGCGCCCCTTTGCGGATTTCGCTGATCTGCACCTGGGCCGAACTATCCAGGAATTGATCCCGGTAAGCCATCCACGCCCCCGCCGCCACACGCGGCTGCGGCGAAACGACATACGCCGCCTGCAACTGCTCGGCAGCAGCAAGCACTGGCGTGGCACTTGCCCGGCTGGCAACGCCTTTCGGCTTGGCTGACCTCGTTTCACGCACGGCTGATTTTGCCATCACTCACCTCAATTGGCTCATTTGAGCTCAAAGTATAGCCCAAACGAGCCAATTGACTGAAAAATATCAGCGGCGGCCGTTTTCGCTGGCCACCGAAAAACAGTGCCCCCCGAAACTTGGCGGCAAAGGCAGGTCCTACGATCAACCAGAAAAAGCAATCACCATCGAAACGCCTACTCGTGGCGCAGCGCCTCGATCGGATCGAGTTGCGCCGCCCGGCGCGCCGGCACGTAGCCGAAAAGCACACCGATCGCCGCCGAGAAACCGAAAGCAGTCAGGTTGATCGCCGGGTTGAACAGGAAAGGCATGTGCATCAGCGACGATAGCCCAAGGCAGGCAACGAACGCCAGCGCCACGCCGACCAGCCCGCCAAAGGCCGAGAGCACGACGGCTTCGATCAGGAATTGCAGCAGCACCTCGTTTTCCAGCGCGCCGATGGCCAGCCGGATGCCGATTTCCCGCGTTCGCTCGGTGACCGAAACGAGCATAATGTTCATGATGCCAATGCCGCCGACGAGCAGGCTGACCGCCGCCACCGCACCGAGCAGCGCGGTCATCGTGCCGATGGTGCCGGACAGCGTTTCAGCGATCTGCTTGGTGTCCATTACATTGAAATTGTCATCGACGTTGTCGGCCAGCTTGCGCCGCTCGCGCATCAGGCTGCGCAATTGCGCCATGGCCAGCGTCGAGTCGGTTGCATCGTTCAGCGAAACCATGATGCTGCCGACATCGAGACTGCCGGTCAGCCGACGCTGGGCGGTGCGCAGCGGCATCAGCACCGTGTCGTCCTGATCCTGCCCCATGCCGCCCTGCCCTTTGGCGGCCAGCAGGCCGATGATTTCGCAGTCGAAGGTTTTGACGCGAACGCTGCTGCCGAGCGGGTTCTGCGTGCCGAACAGCTCCTTTTTGACGGTGTTGCCGATAATGCACACCGCCTTGCCGGCCCGTTCCTCATCCTCGCTGAACTGCCGGCCGCCGGCCAGTTTCCAGTTGCCGGCGATGAAATAGGCGTTGCTCGTGCCGCTCACCGTCGATGACCAGTTCTGCGTCCCGGCGACCAGCGTCACCGCGCTGCCGACCACCGGCGCCACTGCCTTCAGGCCATTGACCTGCTGCTGGATGGCCTCGATGTCGGCGACCTTGAATTTTGGCGCCCCGGCACTGTCGCGCCCCGGGCCGAGACGCTGGCCGGGCATGACCATCAGCAGGTTGCTGCCGAGGCTGGCGATCTGGTCGGCCACCATGCGCGTCGCGCCGTTGCCGAGGGTGACCATGGTGATCACCGCCGCAACGCCGATGACGATGCCGAGCACGGTCAGGAAGGAGCGCAGCAGATTGCGGCGAATCTCGCGCAGGGCCAGCAGCAGGGCGTTCAGGAGCATGCGGCCTCCGCATGCGGGGCATCGCTGGCAACCAGGCCGTCGACGAAACGCACGATGCGCCGAGCGTACCGCGCCATCTCCGGCTCGTGGGTGACCATGATCACGGTGATGCCCTGCTCACGGTTCAGGCGGCCGAGCAGCTCCATGATTTCGTGGCTGCGCTGGCTGTCGAGGTTGCCGGTCGGCTCGTCGGCAAGCAGCACCAGCGGGTTGGTGACGATGGCCCGGGCGATGGCGACGCGCTGCTGCTGGCCGCCGGAAAGCTCGGCCGGGGTGTGATGCTCCCAACCGGCCAGCCCGACCTTGTCGAGCGCCGCCCGCGCTGCCGCGTGGCGGGCTGCCGCCGGTTCGCCGCGATAGAGCAGCGGCAGTTCGACGTTCTCCTGTGCCGAGGTTCGCGCCAGCAAATTGAAGCCCTGGAAAACGAAGCCGAGACATTGCCGACGCAGCAAGGCCCGCTGGTTGCGGTCGAGTTGCTCAACGTTGATGCCCTGAAAGCGGAATTCGCCCGAGGTCGGCGTATCGAGGCAGCCGACCAGGTTCATCGCCGTCGACTTGCCGGAACCGCTCGGCCCCATCACGGCCACGAATTCACCAGCCGCTATGCACAGATCGACACCGCGCAGCGCCTGAAATGCGGCCTGCCCCTGCCCGTAGGTCTTGGTAATGGCACGCAGTTCGATCAAGGGCGCGCTCACGCCGGCCTCGCCGACAGGTCAAATCCGGCCGTTTCATCGCATTGCCCCAAGGGGCTGCGCTTGGCTCGATCGTCGCGGAAAATCACTTCTTCGCCGCCTGATAGTCGGTAATCACCGCCGCACCGGCCGGCAAGTCACCATCCAGCACCTCGGTATGGCGGCCGTTGCTGACGCCGGTTTTCAGGGCCGCCGCCTGCGGCTGGCCATCGACCAGCACCCAGACCTGCGCTTCACCGCTGCCCTTGGCCGCGACCGGACGCTTCTTGGGCGCCTCCGGCGGCGGCCCGGGCAGCAGGCGCGAGACCAAGCTGCGCTCCTTCACCCCCGCCGCCAAACCCGGTGGCGTAAAGCGCAAGGCCGCATTGGGCACCAGCAACACCTTGTCGCGGCTGGCCGTCACGATGCTGGCCGTCGCCGTCATGCCAGGCCGCAGCGCGAGATCGTCGTTATTGACCCGCAGGATGGTCTTGTAGGTGACCACGTTATCCGTCGTCGTCGAGCCCAGCCCGACGCGCTGAATGCTCGCCGGAAACTGGCGCCCCGGCCAGGCCGAGACGGTGAAACTCGCCGTCTGGCCGACCTTGACGTTGCCGACATCGGCCTCGTCGACCTTGACCTGCAACTCCATCTTGGCCAGATCCTCGGCCAGCACGAAAAGTACTGGCGTCGTCATCTGCGCCGCCACGGTCTGGCCCGGTTCCACCTTGCGGGTCAGCACGACGCCATCGACCGGCGAACGGATGGTCGCCTTGCCGAGATTGGTTTCGTCCGTTTTCAGCGTCGCCCGCGCCTGCACCACATCGGCCCGGGCGCTGGCGAGACTGGCGATGGCCCGCTGTCGTGCCGCATCGGCCGTCTCCAGTTCGGTCTTGGCCGGCACTTTGCCGCCGGAAAGCTCGGCGACTTGGCGCATACGATTCAGCGAGGCGGTCGTTTCGGCCACCGTCGCCTGTGCCAGCGCTACCGAAGCCTCCGCCGCCGCCACGGCAGCCTGCGATTTGGCCACGGCGTCCTTCAACTTGGCGGTATCGAGTTGGGCCAGCAACTGGCCTTTCTTGACCACATCGTTTTCCTGCACCAGCACGCTGGACAGCGTGCCGGAAAGTTCGGAGCCTACATCGACCGACTTGGTCGGCTGCAGCGTGCCGCTGGCCGAGGCGGTGACCAGCAGATTGCCGACGGCCGCCTCCTCGGTCTGGTATTGCCCGGCCGGCTGACCGTTGCCGCCGGACAAGGCCACCAGCAGCACAACCATGATGGCAAGGCCACCACCGATCAGCCACCACCGCCGCCTACCGGCGCCCTGGCTGGCGTTCTTGCTGAGCAGCGCGACGAGCGCCGCCGACGAGGTATCGCTACTTTGCGTCATGTTCGATCACTTTCATTGTCCGCCTGCCAGCCGCCGCCGAGCGCCTTGTAGAGCTGGATCAGCGAGGTCAGCACGGCCGACCGGGCGGTGGCCAGCGAGTCTTCGGCCATCAATTGGGTGCGCTGGGTTTCCAGCACTTTCTGGAAATCAGCGAGGCCGGCTTCGACCATCTGCCGGCTCAACGTCGCCGCGTTGCGCGCCGAAACGGCCGCCGCTTCACGGGCGATCACCCGGTCACGGGCCTGCGCGTGGGCGGTCAGTGCGTTTTCGACTTCTTCCAGCGCGGTCAGGACGGCATTTTCGTAGGCCACCAGCGCTGCCTCCTGCACCGCCGTCTGCAAATCGACGGCGCTGCGCGGCTTGCCACCATCGAATAGCGTCGCGGCCAGCGTGCCGCTGACGGCACGAGCGAGGCTGCCGCTGCCGCCCAGCCCGCCGAGGCTGTATGCCTGCCAACCAAAGGAACCGCCGAGTGACAGGCTGGGAAAGCGCGCCGCCTGCCGCTGCCCGATACGTGCCGTTTCCGCTGCCAGCGTGCGTTCGGCGACGATCAGATCAGGCCGCTGACGCAACACGTCGGCCGGGATGCCAGTCGCCACCGTCGGCGGCACCGCCGGACTGGCTGGCGCGGCGAGCAGTTTTTCATGCAGGGCGCCGGGGGGCTGGCCGAGCAAGGTGCTCAGCCGGTTTTCCGCCGCCGCCAGCCCGACCTCCAGATCGGGCATGCTCGCCCGCGTCTGCTCGCGGCTGGTCCACGCCTGCTCGACATCGGCGGCACTGGCCAGACCGGCCTGCTGGCGCCATTCGGTGATCTGCGCCGTTTCGCTCTGGCTGGCCAGATTGGCCCAGGCAATCGCCAGCCGCGACTGGTAGGCGCGCCACTCAACGTAGTTCTGCGCCACCTCGGCGACCAGCGAAACCCGCACATTTTCCAGACTGGCAGCACTGGCGGCCAGATCGGCCTCGGCCGCCTCGACCGCCCGGCGAGTGCCGCCAAACAGGTCAAGCTCCCAACTGGCATCGAAACCGGCGTCGTACAGCGTGCGCGTCGGCTGGGCACTGATCGCAGCGGCGCTCTTGCTCCGGCTGGCCCCGGTCGACGCCGACACTTGCGGAAAATAGCCGCTCACCGCCTGCGCCCGGCTGGCCCGCGCCTGCCGCAAACGCGCCTGCGCCGCCTTGAGATCGAGACTGCCGCTTTGCGCCGTCGCGATCAGATCATCGAGCGCCGGATCGCCCAGTTGTCGCCACCAGTCGCTTTGCGATTTTGAGCTGATGTTCAAATTGTCGGCGGCGGCCCCTGCATCGGCCACTCCCGGCTTTGCCGCCAGCCATCGACCCGGCATGGCCCACGCCGGTACCTGATAGTCCGGCCCGACCGATGGCAGGCTGGAACAAGCACTCAGCGAGCCGAGCGCCAGCACGACCAGCCATGACAGACGGCAAATTGGCCCTAATAAAAACCGAGAAAATTTCATCCGGATATTTTCGCTGCCCGTGATATTCACAGGTGTTAAACGATGTAAAAGAACCCGCCGCAACCACAAATTGCGCCGCGGCGGGTAAGGGGGTTCGCTCGTTTGGCCGACGCCCTCAGGCAGCGGCCGGAAACTTGATCAGCGGCCGGGCGGCTGGCGGGGCTCGCCACCATGATCGCCACGCTCGCCGCGCCGCGGGCCATCGCCACGCCCCGCCATCGGCGGCTCGTCGAAAGCCTTCCGCTCGGCCACCTGCTTGCGCTGTTCCGGCGTCAACACTTCATAAACCAGACGCTCAGACTTGGCCCGGGCCAGCGACATTTCAGCCATCGCCCTGGCCGCACTATCAGCCAGCACCTGGGCCTTCGACTCGCTGTAATCCGGAGAGATGACCAATTGACGCAAGGCCGCTTCAGCATTGCGCGCTGCCTTGGCCTTATCGCGCATCACCGGTGCCTGCCCGTGCATGACCTCGAAAACCTTGTCGCGCTGCGCCTCACTGAGGCTCACGGAGCGCAAATAGGGCGGCATCTTCCCGCCCTCCATGGCCGGTCCGCCACCACAGGCCGCAGCGCGCTGACTCACGGCCAACGCAAGCAGCGGCACGCACAGGGAAATGCCCGCCGCTATCAAAAATCGCTGCCAACTCAACTTGGGAAAACTCATCACTCGTCCTTTCGCTTCAGCACTCGGGCGCGGCCCGACGACAGGACGAATACTCCTCCGCAACGCAGTTAAGGCCGGTTAACGGGCTGTAAATGAAAGTAAATGGCGAGGAAAGTTGTTACATCACACGGCTTGGGGCAAGCATTAGCCCAAGTATTCCTGTAACCCGCAAGAACGTAGATACTCAAAAGTTTGGTCATAAAACTCTGGCAAACGTGTCCGATCCGCTGCATCACCCCGTGGTATGAAGATCGCCATGCCTTGCCGTGCGCGGGTAAGCACGACCCGATACGCATTCTTCAAATACATTTGCCGCTCTGCAGCACTCATGCGCATCCAGGCTGTACCGCGAAAACCGAAATGTCGCCACTCGTTCTTCACATAGCGAAAATCCGCATCCCAGCAAACAAGCGCCCAATCCAGCTCGAGTCCTTGCACATCGAACTCGGTAGCAACCTCCTCCAGGTAGAAGGATGAACGTACATCGACGCGTTCATTCAAAAACCATGCGGGCGCATCAATTTTTGCCTTAACCCAGACACTTTCCGGTCGGAGTCGATAGCCGCCAGAAGAAGCAAGCAAACCATATCGCTCACTCCCCCGTGCCTTACATCGCACCCAATCCCGGGCCAGGTCGAGATCGCGCACCAAAACGATCGGATACCGCTCAGCAATCGCCGCATGGGCGGCCCGCGCTTGCTCACACCGGTTTTCAACAACATGCCCGATCATTTCGGAAAGTGCCTCCGCGCGAAATGATCGGAGCGAAACGGCCAGATGGAGCGCTTCATCTCTGCGAACACGACTCTCGTTAAGCACTTGTCCAGCAGCCTCTCCCCAAAGGTAGTCCGGACTCTCGACGCGCGGCGAGACATGCACCAGCCAATTCGGAAACTGTTCCTTCAGGACAATCAGCCACTCGCTTAGCCCCGCCTCGCCGGTATTGATTTCCTGCCCACCGCCGACCAAACACACGATGACGCACCAATCTTCATGGCGATCCATCACGCTGATCAGGAATGCCGGCTCGGACATGTCGAAATTCAAATGTCCGCGCTTTTGCTGCATGAATTTGCTGGCCTGCTCGCGACTCCAGGCTCGCTGGGCTTCGTCAAAAACAACAACGTGCTCGACAGGCGGAGCGCTTCCCCTCAACGCATCGTCGCGAAAATGATGAATATTCTGAACAAAGCTCGCCACCTTACGATGCGCATCCTTCTTTGAGATTCCCTCACGTGCCGCCTGATCCCGAGCAAGGGCCTCGCGCAGGACATCAACCAAGGGGCCATTGCCAGACAAAAATACGGCATGCTCGTCGGCGTGCTCATCTGCCCGGGCTGTCGCGATATTCAGCCCGGCCAGCGTTTTGCCGGCCCCCGGAACGCCTGTCACGAAACAGATTGCCTTCCGTCGAGTCAACTTGGCGTCTTCGATGATGGCTGCTATGCAGTCCGATGTCCGACCAAGGTTCTGCGCACTGGCATCCGAACGAGCGATCTCCTGCACGTCGTGGTTTCGGTAAAGTGCCAAGGCTGCCTCAATGATGGTCGGCGTTGGCTGATAGCCTGAAACAGCCCATGCCCAAGGATTTATCGGGATTACTTCTGCCTGCTCAAGCACACCTTGATGAACGAGAGGCAACAAATTGGCGGTGCTCACGCCAATCGGCACGGCAACACTATCGTCAGCCCATTCAAGCGACGGCAGCTCATGAGACTTGACGTTGGTACACACCAAAACAGGGACAATAGGCTGCTGGTGGCTGCCCAAATGAAAATTCTTCAGGTCGAGCGCATAGTCATGCACCTGTTCGATGCCTGAGCGCTCAAAGTGGTGGGCCCCGATCTTGAACTCAATAACAAAAATCACGCCGCCGACAATAAGAACAACGTCTGCTCGCTTGCCCATTCGCGGAATAGCAAACTCGAAAAAGATCTGCCCTTCCAGATCAGCAGGCAGGACCTCTTTCAAGATGCAGATCTGTGCCTGCCAAGCGTGCTTTTGCTGATGTTCAAGACTGAACCCGTGGCGGCGGGTCAGCGCGCCAAGAATCTCGTCATCATTGGCAAGCAGGAATTCCGCGACGCTCGCGTTGAAATAGGAGGCATCAGTCATGATTCCAGGATCATACGGAAGCCCCTGAGCGCACGAAAGAAAAAGGCGGCCAATTTCAGCCGCCTTTTCGCTTTCAGTTGAGTGTCGAGCCTATTAAACCTTGCTGTAAACCTCAGCCCCGGCCTTGACGAACTCGACGGCCTTGGTTTCCATCCCCTTCTCTAGCGCCTCGGCTTCAGCGATACCCTGGGCGGCGGCGAATTCGCGCACATCCTGCGTGATCTTCATCGAGCAGAAGTGCGGGCCACACATGGAGCAGAAGTGGGCGACCTTGGCCGATTCCTTGGGCAGGGTTTCGTCGTGGAAGCTTTTAGCTTTGTCCGGGTCGAGGCCGAGGTTGAACTGGTCGTCCCAGCGGAACTCGAAGCGCGCCTTGGACAGGGCGTTGTCGCGAATCTGCGCGCCGGGGTGGCCCTTGGCCAGGTCGGCGGCATGGGCGGCGAGCTTGTAGGTGATGATGCCTTCCTTGACGTCGTTCTTGTCGGGCAAGCCGAGGTGTTCCTTGGGCGTGACGTAGCAGAGCATGGCGGTGCCGTACCAGCCGATCATCGCGGCCCCGATGCCGCTGGTGATGTGGTCGTAACCCGGCGCGATGTCAGTGGTCAGGGGGCCAAGGGTGTAGAACGGGGCTTCCTTGCAGTGCTCGAGCTGGAGGTCCATGTTCTCCTTGATCATGTGCATCGGCACGTGGCCCGGGCCTTCGATGATGACCTGCACATCGTGCTTCCAGGCGATATCTGTCAGTTCGCCCAGGGTCTTCAGTTCCCCCAGCTGGGCTTCGTCGTTGGCGTCGTAGATCGAGCCGGGACGCAGGCCGTCGCCGAGGCTGAAGGCGACGTCGTAGGCCTTCATGATTTCGCAGATTTCCTCGAAGTGGGTGTAGAGGAAGCTTTCCTTGTGGTGGGCCAGACACCACTTGGCCATGATCGAACCACCGCGCGACACGATACCGGTCAGGCGGTTGGCGGTCATCGGCACGTAGCGCAGCAGCACGCCAGCGTGGATGGTGAAGTAGTCGACGCCTTGTTCAGCCTGTTCGATCAGCGTGTCGCGGAAGATTTCCCAGGTCAGGTCTTCGGCCTTGCCGTTGACCTTTTCCAGCGCCTGATAGATCGGCACCGTGCCGATCGGCACCGGGCTGTTGCGGATGATCCATTCGCGGGTTTCGTGGATGTTCTTGCCGGTGGACAGGTCCATCACCGTGTCGCCGCCCCAGCGGATCGACCAGGTCATCTTCTCGACTTCTTCCTGAATGGAGGAGCCGAGCGCCGAGTTGCCGATGTTGGCGTTGATCTTGACCAGGAAATTGCGACCGATGATCATCGGCTCGCTTTCCGGGTGGTTGATGTTGTTCGGGATGATGGCGCGGCCACGGGCGATTTCGCTGCGCACGAATTCCGGGGTGATTTCTTCCGGAATGCTGGCGCCGAAGTCCTGGCCCTTGTGCTGGCGACCGAGGATGTCGGCCATTCGGTTGCCCATCGGGCCGGTGGCCTTCAGGCTTTCAATGTAGGCGCGGCGATTGTTGTTTTCGCGGATGGCGACGTATTCCATCTCCGGCGTGATGATGCCCTGGCGGGCGTAGTGCATCTGTGAAACATTCTGACCGGGCTTGGCACGCAGCGGCTTGCGGTGTAGGCCGGGGAAGCGCAGTTCGTCGAGCTTCGGGTCGGCGGCACGCTGACGACCGAATTCCGAGCTCAGGTCGGGCAATGCCTCTACATCGCCGCGTTCGGCAATCCACTGGGCGCGCAAGGCCGGCAGGCCGGAACGGATGTCGATCTTGGCGGCCGGGTCGGAATAGGGGCCGGAGCAGTCGTAAACGTAGATCGGCGGGTTCTTTTCGCCACCAAAAGCGGTCGGCGTGTCGTCCTGCGACACTTCGCGCATCGGCACCTGAATATCCGGGCGGGAACCTTCGACATAAATCTTGCGGGAATTGGGCAGCGGCTGTACTGCCGCCTCGTCGACGTGGGCATTGGCGGCGAGGAATTGTTCGTTGGCGTTCATTGAAGCTCCATGCAGGTGTGCAGCAGGTAAGACGGGCAAGGAGCGATCTGGTTCCAACAACAGAGTTCGTTTCCCTAGCGCGGCATGACCCGGTCAGGTTCGAAGGGTTTTTCTCAGCCCGCTTGCTGGCGGGCACCCCTAACGAGTGGGCTGCAAGTTACTGGAAATACAGGCAAAATGCAAGGAATGACAAACCGCGCTCAAGATTTTCAGAAATTGGCCGAAATATCACCGACAAGCCGCGGAATGCTAAAGAAAAATGAGGGAATCAAGATGCGCCACCTGATCATCGCCAGCCTGCTGGCCGCCCTGCCATGGGTTGCTTCAGCCGCCCCAACCTGGCAAACGATATCCTCCGAACCCGGCAAGCGCATCGAGATCGATCGCACCAGCCTGAAGCGCGATGGCAACACCGTTCAGGCCCAAGGGCGCGTCGTCCTCGAAAAAGAGCTGACAGATGCCAAGTCCGGCGCCGGCTATCGGGTGATCGAGGCAATTACCCGCTACGACTGCAACACGCGCAACGCCAATACGATCAAACGCATTTTCAAGAAGAACGAAACCGACATCATCCGCGAAGAGGAAATCAAGGGTGCCGAGCTGCCGGTACGCACTGGCACGCTGGACGACAAGGTATTGCGCGAAGTCTGCCGCCCGCCCAAGGAAAGTCCGGCCGAACTGGCCAAGAAAGCCAATGAAGCTGCCGGCGAACTGAAGGCAGCCAACGAAGCAATGCTCAAGAAGGAAATGGCCAAGGCTGAAAAGCCGGCAGCTATCAAGGCTAGCGATGCACCGGCCAAGGAGGCCGAGCATGCGGCAATTCCTTCGATCCGCCCGAACCTGAAGGCGGCCATGGAAAGCAGCAAGGAAGCCGCCCCCGCTCCGGCCCACACCCCAACCAAGGAGGCGCCGCCGGCCAAGGCAGCAGCACCGACGAAAGCCGCAACCATCGTCGTACACACCGCCCCGGCCCCGGCACAAAAAGCCAGAAAGCCCGCCAAGGCGGAGGGCTACATGCTCGAGTTGACGCACACTCAGGCTGCCACCCAGCATGCCCACATTCACTGGGCCTACGATGGCGCCGGCGCCCCGGAAAACTGGTCGAATCTCGACCCCAAGAACAAGGTTTGCGCCATCGGCGAGCGTCAGTCTCCGATCGACATCAAGGATGGCATCAAGGTCGACCTCGAACCGATCAAGTTCAAATACCAGCCCTCCACCTTCAGGATCGTGGACAACGGCCATACCGTTCAGGTCGAAGTAGGCGAAGGGTCGATTTCACTGACCGGTAAAACTTACGAACTGGTCCAGTTCCACTTTCACCGTCCATCCGAAGAAAAGGTGAACGGCCAACGCTTCGACATGGTCGTTCATCTGGTGCACAAGTCCGATGAAGGGCAACTCGCCGTTGTCGCCGTGCTGCTTGAACGTGGCACCGAAAACCCCTTCATCCAGACGCTGTGGAACAACATGCCGCTGGAAAAGAACATGCCGGTCGCCCCGCCGACCGCGACGGTCGACCTGAACACGCTGCTGCCGGCCACCCGTAGCTACTACACCTACATGGGCTCGCTGACCACGCCACCGTGCTCCGAAGGGGTGTTGTGGCTGGTCATGAAACAGCCGGTGCAGGTTTCACAGGATCAGATCAATATTTTCAGCCGCTTGTACAAAAACAACGCCCGGCCGATCCAGCCCGCTGGCGGACGCCTGATCAAGGAAGGCCGTTGACCTGAAATGAAGCCCGGTGGTAAATTAATGACCAACAAGTCATTAATTTACCCATGCTCGCAGCCCCCCCCCTCCCCCGAAAACGCCGCAAGGAAGCCCGCCCGTCGGAACTTCTTGGTGCAGCCCTCCATCAATTCGTCGAAAAAGGCTTCACTGCCACCCGATTGGAAGATGTCGCGGCCCAAGCCGGGGTCTCGAAGGGGACGCTCTACCTCTATTACGAGAACAAGGAAGCGCTGTTCAAGGCGGTAATTCAGGAAGGCGTCATCCCGATCATTGCCGAAAACGAGGCCATCGCCGCCAAACACACCAGCACCAGTTTTGACCTGCTGGAAAAACTGCTCGACAACTGGTGGACCAAGATCGGCCAGACCACTTTCGCCGGTATTCCAAAATTGATGGTGGCCGAAGCCCGGAACTTCCCTGAACTGGCTACTTTCTATTACGAAAATGTCATCAACCGCAGCCGTGCGCTGGTCGGATCGACGCTGCGCCGCGGCATGGAGAGCGGTGAATTCCGCCAGATGGACGTTGAAACGACGATTGACGTACTCATCGCGCCGATTCTGATGCTGTTGATCTGGCGTTATTCGATGAATTGCTGCCAGGGCAGCCAAACCGATCCGCAGCATTATCTGCAGATCCACATGGATATCCTGCGGCAAGGTTTGCGCAGGCTGGAAAAAGAGAGTCAGGTATAATTTTGATTTGTCGGAACCAATATATTAGCTTGTGCTAATATTCTGCCTGCGGAGACCCAAATGAACATCGAGCAAGCGCGCTTCAATATGATCGAACAGCAGATCCGGCCCTGGGAGGTTCTGGATCCGCAGGTTCTCGACCTGCTCTTCGTCGTCAAGCGCGAAGACTTCACCCCCCCGGCCTATCGCAACCTCGCGTTCGCCGACATGGAAATCCCGCTGGGCGGCGGTCAGGTCATGCTGGCACCGAAGATCGAAGCCAAAATGCTGCAGGAACTGGTGCTCAAGAAGACCGACAAGGTTCTCGAAATCGGTACCGGCAGCGGTTACATGGCTGCCCTGCTGGCCGCCCGCGCCGAGCATGTGGTCACCATCGAATCTCGCCCCGAACTGGCTGCCATCGCCAAGGAAAACCTTGAGCGTGCCGGTGTCGCCAATGCCACCGTCGAAATCGGCAACGGCGCCGAAGGCTGGTCGCAGCGCGGCCCCTACGACGCCATCGTCGTCTCCGGTTCGCTGCCGAGCGTTCCCGCCTCGCTGCTCAAGCAACTGCGCGTTGGTGGCCGTTTGGCCGTGGTCGTTGGCGAAGCACCGGTCATGGAAGCCCAGCTGATCACCTGTACGGGTGACGGCATCTATAACACCGTCAACCTGTTCGAAACCGTCATTCCTGCTCTTGACGGTACCGAAACCAAGGCCAGCTTCACCTTCTGATGAAACAGGTTCGCGCTCAACAACTGGCAGAATGGCTGGCCGACGAAGCCCGGCCCAACCCCGTTCTGCTCGATGTGCGCGAACCGTGGGAACTTGAGCTCTGCCAGTTGTCTGGTTCGCAGCACATCCCCATGCATCTGGTCCCGACGCGCTGCGATGAAATCGACTCCGGTCAGGATATCGTCGTTATCTGCCATCACGGCGGCCGCAGCATGCAGGTCGCCATGTTTCTTGAACGCAAGGGCTTTGGTGCTGTGTACAACCTGATGGGCGGTGTCGAGGCCTGGGCAGGCGAAGTCGACCCGAACATGCGTCGTTATTGAGGAAGGCATGAAAAAACTCGCCTGGTTGATCGTTTCGCCCTTGTTCGCCTCCCCGCTCTTCGCGGCTGACCTGATGCAGGTCTATCGCGAAGCTCAGGATAACGATCCGACCTTTGCCACTGCCCGCTCGACCCTCGATGCCGGGCGCGAGAAGTCGCCACAGGCCCGCGCCGGGCTGTTGCCCAGCCTGACCTTGTCCGGTAACACCGTGTGGAACGAGAATGAAATCTCAACCCACAATGGCCCGACCATCGCCAAGCCGCATTACAACTCCAACGGCTACCAGCTGACGCTCAGCCAGCCGCTGTTCCGCTGGCAAAACTGGGTTTCCTACGACCAATCGAAGCTGCAGGTAGCCCAGGCTGAAGCCAATTTCGTCCAGGCTCGCCAGGATCTGATCCTGCGCGTTTCCCAGGCCTATTTCGACGTGGTTTATGCCGTCGAAAACCTGAAGGCAGTGCGCGCCAACAAGACCGCCATTGCTCAGCAGCTTGAGTCAGCCAAGAAGAATTTTGAAGTCGGCACCGCGACCATTACCGATACGCACGAGGCGCAAGCCCGTTACGATCTGGCGAACGCTCAGGAAATCGCTGCTGAAAGCGATTATGAAATTCGGCAACGTGCCTTGCAGGCCATCATCGGCAAGGAAGCCGGCCCCCTCGCAACAACCCGCAAGGATGCCGAACTGACCCCCCCGCAGCCCAACGACATGAAACAGTGGGTCGCGGCCGCCGAGAAAGACAGCATCACCGTGCAAGTTCAGCAAGCCAACGCTGAAATTGCTGCACGCGAGGTCGACAAGCAACGGGCCGGACACTACCCGACCGTAGACCTGGTTGCCAACCAGGGGTATTCGAAGAACTACGCCTCGACTTTTGGCGTCTATGACACCGATTTCAAGAATATCGGCATTCAGGTCAACATTCCGCTGTTTCACGGTGGCCTGACCGTTTCACGCCAACGTGAAGCGGCTGCCAACCGCAGCGCCGCACAGTCCGCGCTTGAAACCGCACGCCGCGGTGCCGCGCTTTCCGCCCAGCAATACTATCTGGGTGTGGCCAATGGGCTGGCTCAGGTCAGAGCCCTGAAGGCTGCGCTGGTTTCATCGCAATCGGCACTGGAATCGAACAAGCTCGGCTACGAAGTCGGCGTGCGCATCAACATCGACGTGCTGAATGCTGAAAATCAGGTCTACGTGACTCGACGCGACCTGGCCAAGGCCACGCTGGATACGCTGATGTCGCAACTGCGCCTGAAGGCGGCAACCGGCTCACTGGGCGAAGACGACGTTGCCCAGATCAACGCCCTGCTCGACCCGTCCAGCGCTCAATAAGCGTCAGCATCCGCCCGGCTGCGCCTTGATGGGCGCAGGCAAACGCGCTGGCCGCAGCGCGCATTGCCGCCAATTCAGATTTTTCTTTTAACAGACGTTCGACTGCAAGCCCTAGTGCTTCCGGGCTATCGACGCGCTGCGCCGCACCGGCGGCAATGGCATCGTCAGTGGCCTGCAGGAAATTGAAGGTATGCGGCCCGACGATCACCGGACAGCCGCAGGCTGCTGCTTCGATCAGGTTCTGCCCGCCCAGCGGCAGCAAACTGCCGCCGATGAAGGACAAGTCAGCCAGCGTGAAGTAGGCGGCCATCTCGCCCATGCTGTCGCCAAGCCAGACCTGCGCATCCGGTGCCGGCAGACCAGCGCTGCGCCGTGACGTGCGAATGCCTTGCTGCCTCAGAATATCTGCGACCTCGTCGAAGCGCTGGGGATGCCGCGGCACCAGCACCAGCAAGGCATCCGGAATATTTACGCGGCGCCAAGCCTCCAGCACCAACGCCTCCTCACCTTCACGCGTGCTGGCAGCCAGCCAGACCGGTCGATGGCCGATCGCCTGTCGCCATGCCTGACCCAGCGCAATCTTTTCGGCCGAAGGCGTGACATCGAACTTCAGGTTGCCGCAGACTTCGACCGTCGGCGCCCCCAAAGCAGCGATCCGTTCAGCATCCCCACTGGTCTGTGCTGCCACGCCACTCAACGACGCGAATGCCGGACCAAGCAAGGCCGAAAAACGACCATAGCCACGGGCGGAACGAACCGACAGGCGCGCATTGGCCAGCACGACCGGGACGCCATGCCGTTGCGCCCCCGCCAGCAGGTTGGGCCAGATCTCGGTCTCCATCAACACACCGAAAGCCGGTGAGAAGTGGCGCAGAAATCGAGCCACAGCACCGGGGTAGTCATAGGGCAGATAAGCCTGTATGACCTTGTCGCCATAGACCTCCAGCCCCGCTGCCCTTCCAGTCGGCGTCATGCCGGTCAGCAAGACCCGATAACCCGGCCAGCGAGCCTGCAGCCCTTCGATCAAGGGCTGGGCGGCACGGGTTTCGCCCACTGACACGGCATGCACCCAGATCAGTTTGGCCGGAACAGGCTGCCGATAGAAACCGTAACGCTCGCCAAGATTTTGCAGATACTCGGGTTGCTTGCGGCCACGCCACAGCAGGCGCAGCCAGATCAACGGCGTAATCAGGTAAAGCAGCAGCGAGTAGGCGATACGCGCCATCAGCCAAGCGCCACTTGCAATTCGCCGAGCACGGCGTCGGGCGAAGGGTTCTGGTCCTGGCCGCCGAGATTGCGATAGAAACCGGCCCCAAGAACCCCCGTCAGGCCGGGATCGGTCGCGGTATAAAGGGCCACCGTAGGCACTTTCAAGGCCACCGCCAGATGCGTCAGGCCGGTATCGACACCGACGGCAGCCCTCGCTCCAGCGAGCAGCGAGGCCAGATCGGGAATGTTCATCGATGGTGCCGCCACCGCGCCGGGAATCCCGGCTGCCAGTCGGCTAGCTCGTTCCCGTTCGACAACGCTGCCACCGGGCAGTACGGCGCTCAGGCCCAGGGAATTCAAACGCTGCCCCAAAGCCAGCCAGTTCGCTTCCGGCCACAGCTTGTCATCGCGGCTGGTCGCCGTCAGGAAAACGACATAAGGTCGATGCGGCAACCAGTCGAATCCTGCGGCATGAGCCTCGATACCGTAGTCGGGTTCAGATGCTGCGGTATAGCCCAGCGCCGCTCCAGCCAGACGAAGATTGCGTAGGACGGCGTGCAGTTCCCGCGAAACGTGAAAACGACGGTCATAGCAGCGCGCTGCAAGCGGCTCCCGGGCCGAGTCTGCCGCATAGCCAAGGACAGGCCCGGTCGCCTGGCTGGCGATCAGCGCACTCTTGAGCAAGCCTTGCGTGTCGACCACGGCATCGTAAGCACAAACCTGCAAGAGACGCCGAAATTCGGCAATCTCCCGCCAGGTCGCAGCCTTCAGCAGGTTCTTCCGCCAGCGCCGGATGGCGACGGGAATAATCGTCCCAACGCCGGGATGCAGTCGCGGAATGGCAGAAAAACTCTCTTCAACACACCAATCGATCTCGGCATCCGGAAAGTGCCGCCGAATGTCGCTGAGCACCGGCAAATTATGGATGACGTCGCCGAGCGAGGAAGTTTTCACGATCAGAATGCGCATCGGCGGATAAAATCACTGCTTTCGAAGCTGCAATTATAAATGCCCGCCACGCGCCAGCCGCTTTCCGTTGCCATCATCACGCTCAATGCAGCCTCCCAACTGGAAGACTGCCTGAAGCGCGTACGCTTTGCCGATGAAATCGTTGTCGTCGATTCCGGCAGCACGGATGGCACACAAGCTCTGGCTGAACGATATGGTGCCCGAGTCATTGAGCAGGCATGGCTGGGTTTCGGGCCGCAAAAGCAGTTTGCCGTCGAAGCCGCCAAGCACGACTGGGTACTCTGTCTGGATGCCGATGAACAGCTGAGCCCGGAACTGCAAGCCGCTATCGAAAACGCGCTGCAGAACCCATCACCAGCCGCCTTCCGCTTTGCCCGCTGCAACCGCTTCCTGGGCCGCTACCTGAAGTACGGCGAAGGCTACCCGGATTGGTCGCTGCGCCTGTTCGATCGCCGCCAGGCACGCTGGTCTGATGACGCAGTGCATGAAAAAGTCGTCGCCAATGGCCGCGTCGACACGCTGAATGGCGACCTGCTGCATGACTCGGCCGAATCCCTGGCCACTTACCTGAGCAAGCAGAACCGCTACACCTCGCTGGCCGCCGACATGGCACTGGCCGCCGGCAAGCGGGCCTCTTTTGCCCGCCTGGCTTTCAGCCCGATCATCCGTTTCATCAAGTTTTACCTGATCCGCCAAGGCTTTCGCGATGGCCTGCCCGGGCTGATTCACATTGCCATCGGCTGCTTCAACAGCTTCATGAAATATGCCAAGCTGCTTGAAAAACAGCGATCAAATGCTGCACTGCAGTAAAATCTTATGACTCTTCCCTTAAGGTGATTTCGTGAAAATTCTTGTGACCGGTGCTGCCGGATTCATCGGTATGACTACTTCGCTCCGCCTGCTCGCCCGCGGTGATGAAGTCGTCGGCCTCGATAACATGAACGACTACTACGAAGTGTCGCTCAAGGAAAACCGCCTGAAGCGCCTGACCGCGCTCCCCGGCTTCCGCTTCGTCAAGCTCGACGTGGGCGACCGGGCCGGCATGGAAAAGCTGTTTGCCGACGAGAAATTCGACAAGGTCATCCACCTCGCCGCCCAGGCCGGCGTTCGCTACTCGATCCAGAACCCGCATGCCTACGTCGACAGCAACCTGGTCGGCTTCATCAACATCCTCGAAGGCTGCCGCCACAACAAGGTTCAGCATCTGGTTTACGCCTCCAGCTCCAGCGTCTATGGCGGCAACACCAAGATGCCGTTCTCGGAACACGACAGCGTCGATCACCCGGTCAGCCTGTACGCGGCCACCAAGAAGGCCAACGAGCTGATGGCGCATACCTACAGCCACCTCTACGGCCTGCCGACGACCGGCCTGCGCTTCTTCACGGTCTATGGCCCGTGGGGCCGCCCGGACATGGCGCTCTTCCTGTTCACCAAGGCCATCCTCGAAGGCCGGCCAATCGACGTGTTCAACCACGGCAACATGAAACGCGATTTCACCTATGTCGACGATATCGTCGAAGGCGTCATCCGCGTCATGGATCGCAATGCGGCAGCCAATGTCGACTATGACCCGATTGCCGCCGACCCGGCGACCAGCAACGCCCCATACCGGGTGTTTAATATCGGTAACAATAACCCGGTACAGTTGCTCGACTTCATCGGTGCGATTGAAAGCGCGCTAGGCATGAAGGCCGAGAAACGCTTGCTGCCCCTGCAGGATGGCGATGTCCCGGCCACCTACGCCAACACCGATCTGCTCAACGACTGGGTCGGTTTCGTCCCCGGCACCACCGTGCAGGAAGGCGTCGGCCGATTCATCGCCTGGTATCGCGAGTATTACAGCATCTAATTGCTAGTCACTGTTTATTAGCGATCCCTTCCTCTAACCTCCAACCAGAAACAAACAACTACTATGTGTGGCATCGTCGCGGCAGCAGCCGGCAACAACATCGTTCCCGTTCTCGTCGAAGGGCTGAAGAAGCTTGAGTACCGTGGCTATGATTCGGCCGGGCTGGCGGTCATTGCCGCCAACAACATCGAACGGGTCCGCTCGGTCGGCCGCGTGGCGGAACTCGAAACCGCCTCGGCATCGACCCAGTCCGTCACCGGCATCGCCCACACCCGTTGGGCAACCCATGGCGTCCCTTGCGAGCGCAATGCCCACCCGCACGTTTCCGGTTCCATCGCCGTCGTCCACAACGGCATCATCGAGAACTACGAATCCCTGCGCACCGAACTGAGCGCCCAGGGCTATGTGTTCACCTCGGACACCGACACCGAGAGCATCGCCCACCTGATCCAGGCGACCCTGAAGCGTGAGCCCGATCTGTTCAAGGCCGTGCAACTTGCCTGCCAGCGCCTGATCGGCGCCTACGCCATCGCAGTCATCGACCATACCCAGCCGGGCAAGGTCATTGTTTCCCGCGAAGGCTCGCCGCTCCTGCTTGGCGTCTCCGACAGCGGCAACTACGCTGCCTCCGACGCCTCGGCCCTGCTGCAAGTCACCCGCAACATGGTCTATCTGGAAAATGGCGACATTGCCGAGCTGACTGCGGCCAGCGTCAGGATCACCCGCCTGGATGGCACACCGGTCGAACGCCCGGTGCATGTTTCCCAGTTGTCGGCCGCCGCGGTCGAGCTTGGGAACTACCAGCACTACATGCAGAAGGAAATTTTCGAACAGCCGGAAGCACTGGCCAACACGCTGGAGATCGTCGGTGGCAGCAAGACCATCCAGCCCGGCATTTTTGGCGCCGAAGCCGCCAACTTGCTCGCCGATGTAGACTCCATCCTCATTCTGGCCTGCGGCACCAGCAGCCATTCCGGCTACACCGCCCGTTACTGGCTCGAAGCCATCGCTGGCGTACCGTGCACCGTCGAAATCGCCAGCGAATACCGCTACCGGACCTCCGTCGCCAACCCGCGCCAGTTGATTGTCGCTATCTCCCAGTCCGGTGAAACCGCCGACACGCTGGCCGCCCTGCGTCACGCCAAGTCGCTTGGCCAGACCAAGACCCTGGCTATCTGCAACGTACCTGAATCCGCCATCGTCCGCGAATGCGCACTCCGCTTCATCACCCGTGCCGGCCCGGAAATCGGTGTTGCCTCGACCAAGGCCTTCACCACACAACTCGCTGCGCTCTTCCTGCTGACGCTGGTCATGGCCAAGGTCAAGGATCGTCTGACTCAGGATCAGGAAAGCGCCTTCATCGACCAGTTACGTCACCTGCCGGTGGCCGTCAACAAGGTGCTTGAGCTTGAAGACGAAATCAAGGTGTGGGCCCAGCGCTTTGCCGACAAGCATCACGCCCTGTTCCTCGGTCGCGGTCGCCACTACCCGATCGCCATGGAAGGCGCCCTGAAGCTCAAGGAAATTTCCTACATCCATGCCGAGGCTTACCCGGCCGGTGAATTGAAGCATGGCCCGCTGGCGCTGGTCGATGCCAACATGCCAGTCATTTCCGTCGCCCCCAACGATCAGTTGCTCGACAAGCTGAAGTCGAACCTGAAAGAAGTTCAGGCGCGCGGCGGTGAGTTGTATGTCTTTGCCGACGCCGACTCCGAAATTCCAGAATCGGAAGGCGTGCACATCCTGCGCCTGCCGGAACACTATGGCGAGCTGTCGCCGATCCTGCACGTTATTCCGCTACAACTGCTGTCGTACCACGCTGCTTTGGTCAAGGGTACCGACGTCGACAAACCGCGTAATCTGGCCAAATCGGTCACCGTGGAATAACCCGCTAGCAGCTAACGACTAACAGCGAATATCTAAAACATGGCCACTTACGCCATCGGCGACATTCAGGGCTGCTACGACTCTCTGCAGCGGCTTCTGGAACGCTGCGCCTTCGACCCCGCCAGCGACCGCCTCTGGCTGGTCGGTGATCTGGTCAATCGCGGTCCGAAATCGCTGGCAACGCTGCGCCTGATCAAATCACTGGGGCCGGCCGCCTTGACCGTTCTCGGCAATCACGACCTCTACCTGCTGATGGTCGCCGAAGGTGGCGCCAAGTTTCGTGGCAAGGACGACACGTTGCAGGAAATCCTTGATGCACCGGATTGCACCGAGTTACTCGACTGGTTGCGTCATCAGCCGATCTGCCACACCGAAGGCGAGTACTGCCTCGTTCATGCCGGGCTGCTGCCGCAATGGACAGCTTCGCGCGCCCGCGAACTGGCCCGCGAAGTCGAAACAACGCTGCAAGGGCCGGATTTCCGCGAATTTATCCTGAATCTGTGGGGCAGCGAACCGGCCGGCTGGTCGGACAAGCTCTCCGGCTGGGCCCGCTTGCGCGTCATCGTCAATGCGATGACCCGGATGCGTTTTTGCACGCTGGACGGCATCATGGAATTCAAGGTCAAGGGCAAGCTGTCGAACGCTCCCGCCGGCCATCTACCCTGGTTTGACCTGCCTTGCAGGAAAAGCGCTGAATCGGTGCTGGTCACTGGCCACTGGTCGGCACTCGGCCTGAAGATCACGCCAAAGTTGTTGGCACTCGACTCCGGATGCTTGTGGGGCGGACATCTGACGGCTGTTCGGCTGGAAGACCGTCAGGTGTTTCAGGTAGATTGCTCGCCAACGGAAGCCCTGCCGCTAAAGCGATAGCTTCGCGCGCCTCTGCCGCCACCTGCTTGCGATCCTCACCATTCAGGCCGCGCAGCGGTGTGGTCACCAGTCGGGCAATCAGGCGCTTGCGGCCGAGAATTGCCGAGGTACATTGGCCCATGGAGATGTCGCCATCGTAGCGCGGCGCCAGACTACGCTGACCATCAAGTTCCCAATAGGAAATCGCTACCGGTAGCACCGGCCGGCCGGCAGCCAGCGCCGGCTGAATCAGTGCCGCATGAAAATGCAGCAGGCTGCGGCCATCGGTCGTGGTTCCTTCAGGAAAAACGGCCACGTGCTTTCCCTGATCGAGAATTGTCGCCACTTGCTCATTGATGACTTTCGCGTGACCACGGCTACCCCGCCGCAGGAAGACCGTATCGTTCTTTGCGGCCAGCCAGCCGATCAGCGGCCAGTGGCGTACCTCTTCCTTCGAGACGAAGGCGGCAGGCAACGCAGCGTTGATCACGTAGATATCGATCCACGAAATATGGTTGGCGACGAGCAGCGCGCCGGGAACGGCATGCGTCAGATCGGCCTCGACCTCGACTCCGAGGGCATCAAGCAAGGCGGCCGACCAACTGGCTTTCAGAGCCAGACGCTTGCGGTCGCTGCAAAGCGGAAAGACGCACAGCGAAAAGAGCGCCCCGCTGATCACCAGCAGGGCGATACGAAAAATCCGGAAGGTGCGAATCGCTAAATTGGTTTGGTTCAGGCTACTTATCCCAGATAGTGCTTGGCGTAACGACCGGAAACCTTGGCCATCGGCATCAGGATCGGCAGGTCAGCGGTATTGAAATCAGGATCCCATGCCGGCTCACCACAGATCCAGGCGCCCGCACGGAGGTAGCCCTTGATCAGCGGCGGCGTTTCGGCCGGGCGATCCTGCTGCAGGGCAGCCAATGGCAGCGGACAACGCGGAAAGACGCGATATTCCTGCGGCCCGAGGTGATCGGCAGCCAGACGATTATACAAGCTGGCCGCAGCATGCCCGCCATCAGCCATGCTGATCGAGGCACAGCCCATCAGGTAGTCATAGCTATTCTCGACCATGAACTGGGCCAGGCCAGACCAGAGCAGGGTGATCGTTGCACCGGTCCGGTAGTCCGGATGAACGCAGGAGCGGCCGATTTCAACCAGGCGCGAACGCAGGTGCTGCAGGCGGGTCAGGTCGAATTCGTTTTCGGAGTAGTAACCCACCTGACGTGCACTTTCCGGCGTCAGGATGCGGTAGGTACCAACGATCTCGCTGGTCTGCGTATCGCGCACAACGAGGTGTTGGCAATACGGATCATAAATATCGTGATCGACGCCAGGCGTACGGCTCGGCAGATTGGCGCCCATTTCGCCGGCAAACACGCGATAGCGCAGGCGCTGTGCGTCAAGAATATCGCTCTGGCTGCGGGCAAAGCCGACAGCCAGACTCTTCTTTTCGGGACGGCTGCGACCCGCAGCCTTATGGATATTTTCCATCTTTGTTCTCCTTGTCTTCGTGGAGAACAAGTCTGGATGAGCCTTGTTACAAGCGCTTTGCCCAAAAATGACAGCGATGTTTCATTCCGGAATGACTTACCAGGGCAGCGTGCCGAAGGCCTTCTGGAAACGCTCGGCAATTTCTTCGCGGCTCGGCTGGTGGTTCTGGCCACCGCGATGGGCGATCTTGATCGCGCCCATCACCGCAGCCAGACGACCGGTCGTCGGCCAGTCGAAACCGTTGGCAATACCGTAGAGCAGGCCGGAACGGTAGGCATCGCCGCAGCCGGTCGGGTCGAGAATTTCATCGGCCGCAACACAAGGAATATCGTGGCGCACGCCACCGGCGTAGATTTCCGAACCCTCGCCACCACGGGTCACGATCAGGGCCTTCAAATTACCGGCTAGCTGTTCGAGACTACGACCCGTGCGATCACAGAGCAGCTTGGCCTCGTAATCATTGAAGCAGGCGTAATCGGCCAGCTGGATGAAATCGAGCAGTTCATCACCGTTGAACATCGGCAGGCCTTGGCCCGGATCGAAGATGAAGGGCACGTTGGCATCGGCAAAATCTCGGGCGTGCTGCATCATGCCCTCGCGACCATCCGGGGCGACGATACCGAGCTTGGCATTGGCAGTCTGAACCTTGTTCAGATGTGAAAAAGTCATCGCCCCCGGATGGAAGGCCGTGATCTGGTTGTCATCGAGATCGGTCGTGATGAAAGCCTGCGCCGTGAAGCTGCCGCCAATCTGGCGAACATGGCTACGCGACAGGCCGAGCTTGTCGAGACGATCGAGATAGGGCGCCGCATCGTCACCCACGGTGGCCATGATCATCGGCTCGCCGCCGAGCAGCATCAGGTTGTAGGCAATATTGCCGGCACAGCCACCGAATTCACGGCGCATCTCGGGAACCAGGAAGGCCACATTCAGGATGTGGATCTGCTCAGGCAGGATGTGGTTCTTGAAGCGGTCCGGAAAGACCATGATGTTGTCAAAAGCCAGGGAACCGCAGATCAGTGTTGTCATGGGGAATCAGGGATAGAAAATGTAAAGGCGATAGCCGGAGGCACCGATTTCCTTGGCCTCGATCCACAATCGGACGGCAACTTCGCCATTCGCCGGGAAAGCATCGGAGGTGGTTCCGGGAGGAAGATATTCAGCGGCAAACATCACCCGCCGGGAAACAACAGAATCGTTGGTGTCGGTCAGGCTCAGTTCAAGCGCCGGCCAGGCCTGGGCGTGATCGGCCCGGTTTTTCAGGGTTGCCTGCAACACGAACAGGCCACGGGCATTGTCGGATTGCAGGTCGGAGGTTTCGATGGAAACCAGCGCCGGATTGCGCGGCAGCGGAATATCAACTGAAGCAAGTTCATAGAGGCCTGCGACGCTCGGCATCCGCAACACGATCTCGGTACGGAAGTAGTAGAGCAATTGCCCAAGCAAAGCGACGATCAACAGTATTGAAACCAGCACAAAAGGCCAGATCGTCCGCTTGGCAGGCTCGCCGCCAAACCCACCCAGACCGTCGCTGGCCAGCGTTCCGGCGGCCCAGCGATTGTAGGCCGTCGTATCATTCAGCTCCCGCGCGGCAACAAGGCCGGCATCACGGGCTGCCTGGGTCGACTCTTCGGGAGTTTCCTGACTATTTTCGGGCAGCGCATCGTCGCGGGGAGCTTCCCTCGGCATGCCTTCGAACTCGGCCTCGCTGGGCACCGTCAGCTCGGTTGGCCCGGCGGGCGCTTCGCTGTCGATGATCTCAAGCGGCAGGGATTCAATCACCTCTTCAGACGGCTCATCGACCAAAGTCTCGAATTGTTCCGCCAACTCCGCTTCAGGTTCGACTAGCGGTTGTTCAGGAACTGCTTCCGGCTCAGTCTGCAGTTGCTCGACAGGCAGGGTTTCTACCTCGGGCGCCTGCAAACTGACTTCCGGCTCGTCGGTGTCAGATTGCCATTGATCAAACGCATTGAAGACGGACTGGCAATGTCCGCAACGGACCTTGCCGGCCTTGCGACGCAACTGCTCGGATGTGACCCGGAAAACCGTGCCGCAATCCGGGCAGCGAGTCCGCATCAGGGCTTGATCCCGGCCAGACATACCCAGTCTTCACGCACATCGGCCACTTGCAGCGGAATCCACTGCGCGTAGATGGCGACGATTTCGTCGATCTGCTCACGCAGAATGCCGGACAAGGCCAACTTGCCACCCGAGCGGACGTGCGCACAAATGGCCGGCGCGAGCACACGCAAGGGATTGGACAGGATATTGGCGACAACCACGTCGTATTCGCCAGCGACCGGTGTCGCCGAGTCGGCAAACAACGCTGTCACGCCATTGCGCTCAGCGTTCGCACGCGCGGCCTCGACGGCCTGCGGATCGATATCGACACCAGCGACATGGCCGGCCCCCAGGCGCACCGCAGCAATGGCCAGAATGCCTGAGCCACAGCCGTAATCAAGCACGGTGCAAGCCTCGGAGACATTGCGCTCCAGCCATTCCAGACAAAGCCGGGTGGTCGGGTGCGAGCCAGTCCCGAAAGCCATGCCGGGGTCGAGAATCAGGTTAACCGCAGCCGGATCGGGCGTTTCATGCCAGGAGGGAACAATCCACAGGCGTTCCGAGACCCGGATAGGATCAAACTGCGACTGGGTCAGCTGGACCCAGTTCTGCTCAGCCACATTCTCAACCGAATACGCAGGAAGCTCGGTCAGCCCGATGGCCGCCCCTGCTTCAGTGAGGAGCGCCTCGATATCGGCATCCGGTTCCAGAAGGACAACTACGCGCGAATGCATCCAGCCCGGCGTGTTAACCGAACCCGGTTCACCGAACTGCGGCTGCTCATCCGGCGTTCCCGCATCGGCATCCTCGATGCTGGCCGACAGGGCTCCAGCCTCGAGAAGCGCGTCGCACATCGGCTCGGCATGCGACACATCGGTCAGGAAACTGACGTTTTGCCAGCCCATCGCTTAAACCTTCACTTCGCCCTTGTCGGCGAGTTTCTGTTCAAGGTAGTGGATACTTGTGCCGCCCTCAATGAACCGGGCGTCCTGCATCAGTTCCTGGTGCAGCGGAATGTTGGTCTTAATACCCTGAATGCTCATCTCGGACAAGGCAATGCGCATGCGGCGAATGGCCTGCTCGCGGGTATCTCCGTAGGAGATCACCTTGGCAACCATCGAGTCGTAATGCGACGGCACCTTGTAGCCCTGGTAGATGTGCGAATCGACGCGAATCCCCGGGCCACCCGGCGGGTGATAAAATGCGATATTGCCGGGAGATGGCACAAACGTGAAGGGATCTTCGGCGTTAATGCGGCATTCGATGGCATGGCCGCGACAGACGATCTCTTTCTGCTTGTAGCGCAGCTTCTCGCCAAAGGCGACGCGAATCTGTTCCTGCACAATATCGACACCGGTAATCATCTCGGTCACCGGATGCTCGACCTGAACACGGGTGTTCATTTCGATGAAATAGAACTCGTTGTTCTCGTACAGGAACTCAAAGGTGCCCGCGCCACGGTAGCCGATCTTGCGACAGGCTTCCGCACAACGCTCGCCAATACGGTTGATCAGGCGCGGCGCAATGTGCGGTGCCGGTGCCTCTTCGATCACCTTCTGATGGCGGCGCTGCATGGAGCAGTCGCGCTCACCGAGGTAGATCGCGCCGCCATGCTGGTCGGCCAGCACCTGGATTTCCACGTGACGCGGGTTTTCCAGGTACTTTTCCATGTAGACCGCCGGATTGCCGAAGAAACTGCCGGCCTCCTGCTTGGTCATCGCGACGGCGTTAACCAATGCAGCCTCGGTGTGCACGACGCGCATGCCGCGACCACCGCCACCACCCGCCGCCTTGATGATCACCGGATAACCCACTGCGCGGGCGATCTTGACGATTTCCTTCGGGTCGTCCGGCAACTCGCCCTCAGAACCGGGAACACAGGGCACACCGGCTACTTTCATCGCATCCTTGGCCGACACCTTGTCGCCCATCAGGCGAATGGTTTCTGCCTTGGGGCCGATAAAGACAAAGCCGGAAGTCTCGACGCGCTCGGCGAAATCGGCATTCTCGGACAGGAAACCGTAGCCTGGGTGAATGGCCTGGGCATCGGTGACTTCCGCCGCTGAAATGATCGCCGGAACGTTCAGGTAGCTGAGCGCAGAAGACGCAGGGCCGATACAGACCGACTCGTCGGCCAGTTTGACGTACTTGGCGTCACGGTCGGCCTCGGAGTGCACGACCACAGTCTTGATGCCAAGCTCGCGGCAGGCGCGCTGGATACGCAGCGCGATTTCGCCGCGGTTGGCGATGAGGATTTTTTCAAACATGATGGGCCGCTCAGCCGATCACGAACAGCGGTTCGCCAAATTCGACAGGTTCGCCGTTATCGAGAAGGATGGCCTTGACCACGCCCGAGGCATCGGCTTCGATTTCGTTGAGCAGCTTCATCGCTTCGATGATGCACAGGGTTTCGCCCTGTTTGACGCTCTGGCCGATTTGCACGAATGCCTCGGCACCCGGCGACGGCGAGCGGTAGAAAGTACCGACCATTGGAGACTTGACGACGTGGCCTTCCGGCAGTTCATCTTCGTCATCGAGATTGACCGTCGAAGCAGCCGGCGCACCGGCCACCATCGGCGGCGGTGCGGCGTAGTACTGCTGCGGCGCGGCGACGGCAGCACCGTAATGCTTGGCGATACGAACCTTTTCTTCGCCTTCGGTCACTTCCAGTTCGGAAATACCGGATTCCTGAACGAGGTCGATAAGTTTCTTGAGTTTACGCAGATCCATGGAGACTCCCTTCTGTTTTGCGCCCGTTGGGTGCAAGAAGCTGGCCGAAGCCAGACTATTCAATATTAAGCTTGTTAAGCAAGTATTCGAGGGCCAGCAAGTAGCCCTCATGACCTAGCCCGCAGATGACGCCGACAGCCAGGTCCGAAAAATACGAGTGATGCCGGAATGGCTCCCGGGCATGCACATTGGAAAGATGCACCTCGACAAACGGAATCGAAACAGCCGCCAGCGCATCGCGCAACGCCACGCTGGTATGCGTATAGGCCGCCGGATTGATGATGATGGCGCGCACGCCCTGATCACGAGCCGCATGGATACGCTCAATCAACGCACCTTCATGGTTGCTCTGGAAGGACTCCAACTCAACGCCGGCGCCTTCGGCCATGCGGGCCAGCGCCATGTTGATATCCGACAGGGTAACCCGGCCATAATGCTCCGGCTCACGGGTGCCAAGCAGGTTCAGATTCGGCCCGTGCATTACCAGAACGCGGGGCTTTTCGACCGACTTGGAAGCAGTTTTTCGCTTCGTCATAGCTGCAAGTTTGCCGCAAATGGCAACATTTTGTCCAGTCTATTCATTTAACAGGGCACGCAGGGCATCGGCCCGGATACGCTCATGCGGACGACCATCACGATGCTTCATACTGACCCGCTCCATGTGCGGCGGCAAGATCACCAGATTGGCATCCGCCGTATCCGTTTCCATTTGCAGCACGGCCTCGACCCGTTCATTACGCGCTTCGACATGGGAAACATCGATCCCGCGGTTGAGCAGGAAGATCTCGACTTCCTTGGCGCTATCGGCAAAAAGCAGGATGTCGATATGCGAATGCTCGCCCGCCGTTCCATCCAGCACGGAACCCGTGAGGTAAGGCTGAAAATCAGCCAGCAGGTCGAGCAGTTCCAGCGCGGTATGGCGCAAGGCGGCGATCAGCTCGACGTGATCCTCGCCCTGGTAAAGCGTCCGATAGGCGCGCAATTCGGCCTCGACCTCAGCATTATCGGGAAACGCCGAATGTTCGGGCACCCCCAGTTGACGGGCGGCCTTCTTCTTGGCGTGGTGATAGTCGGTAATGCCATCCTCGGCCATCAGGCGAGCGGCGGCGCTGGCGATGCTGGCCCGGATACCGGTACTCGGGCGTTGCTTTTCATGACGGGTCATGGGGACTCGATCAAGGTAAAATCGTCCCCATTCTAACGGCTCGATCTGAAATGCACATTCATATTCTCGGCATCTGCGGCACCTTCATGGGTGGCGTCGCACAACTGGCGGTCGACGCCGGCCACAAAGTCACCGGCTGCGATGCCAATGTCTATCCGCCGATGAGCGACCAGCTGCGCGGCGCCGGCATCGAACTGATTGAAGGTTTCGACCCGACCCAGCTCGCGCTTGCCCCCGACATGTTCGTCATCGGCAACGCCATTTCACGCGGCAATCCACTACTCGAAGCCATTCTCGATAAGGGGCTGCCCTACGTTTCCGGCCCACAATGGCTGGCCGAGAATGTGCTGCAGGGTCGCTGGGTGCTTGGTGTTGCGGGCACACACGGCAAGACGACCACCGCCTCGATGCTGGCCTGGATTCTGGAAGACGCCAACATGGCGCCCGGCTTCCTGATCGGCGGCGTGCCGCTGAATTTTGGAGTTTCGGCCCGCCTGGGTGACACGCCATTCTTCGTCATCGAAGCCGATGAATACGACACCGCCTTCTGCGACAAGCGTTCCAAATTCGTTCACTACCGGCCGCGGACGGTTGTCCTGAACAACCTGGAATTCGATCACGCTGACATCTTCAGCGATTTGGCAGCCATTGAAACGCAATTCCACCATCTCGTGCGCACCTTGCCGCAATCCGGACTGATCGTTTCCAACGCTGCCGAAGCCAGCCTTGACCGCGTACTTGAACGTGGCTGCTGGACACCGGTTGAACGCTTCAACGATCCAGCCGGCTATCGCGTCACCGGCGACGATGCTCGGGGGGAGTTGGCACTGCATGGCCCGGAGGGTGTGATTGGCCGGACACGCTGGAACCTCTCCGGCGAACATAACCGCGCCAACGCCTGTGCCGCCTTGCTCGCCGCCCGCCATGTCGGCGTCTCACTGGCCCATGGACTGGATGCGCTGTCGCGCTTCGTCAATGTCAAACGACGCATGGAAGTGCGCGGAGAAGTCCGCGGCGTCATTGTTTACGATGATTTCGCCCACCATCCGACAGCCATCGCCACCACCGTTGCCGGCCTGCGCCGCAAGGTGGGGAAGGCCCGCATCCTCGCCGTGCTGGAGCCACGCTCGAACACCATGAAGCTGGGCACGATGAAATCGCAACTACCGGACAGCCTGCGCGAAGTTGATGCGGCCTTCTGCTACGCCGGCAATCTGGGTTGGGATGCCCACGAGGCACTGGCGCCGATGGGCGAACGCGCCATCGTCGAAGAAAACCTGGATCGACTGGTCGACCAGATCGTCATTGCCGCACAACCGGGCGACCATATTCTGGTCATGAGCAACGGCGGCTTTGGCGGCATCCACGGCAAATTGCTGGCCGCACTGGCCGAATGATCAGTCGGCGGCGCCTGCTGATTGCAGCGCCCCTGCTCTTGGCAGGTTGCGATCAGGCGCCAGTTTTCCGTAACACGGACATCACCGGCAAGAAAATCGGCGGCGAGCTAGCGCTGAACGATTGCTACGGCCGCCCACGAAAACTCGCCGATTTTCTCGGCAAGGTGGCAATCCTGTTTTTCGGCTACACCAGTTGTCCGGATATCTGCCCGACGGCACTGGCCAAATTCGCCACGCTGATGCAGCAAGCTGACATGAACGCCGGGCGCATTCAGGTCATTTTTGTCAGCCTGGACCCTGAACGCGATTCACCGGAACGTCTGTGCGAATACGTACCCTGGTTCCACCCCAGCTTTCTCGGCCTGACCGGCGACGTCGGCAAAATCGCCGAAATTACGCGCAACTTTCGCGTTACCAGCATCAAAAAAGAGGTTCCGGGCAGTATGGGCTACGTGCTCGACCACAGCGCGGGTGCCTACGTCTTCGGCCCGGATGGGCGGCTTCGGCTATATCTGGCCGAGAACGCCAGTATCGAGGATATTTCCGCGGACCTGCGTTTGCTGCTGGCCGGGCAATAAAAAACCGCCGGACTGACCGGCGGTTTTTTATCGGACCCGCCGCAGCGGGTTGGCAATCAGCGCTCCATCGACTCGACCACAGCCAGCGCCGTCATGTTGACCAGACGACGAACCGTTGCCGTCGCAGTCATGACATGCACCGGCCGGGCAGCACCCAACAGGACGGGGCCGATGGTGACGCCTTCGCCACCGGTCATCTTGATCAGGTTGTAGCTGATGTTGGCGGCGTCGATATTCGGCATGATCAGCAGATTGGCTTCACCCTTGAGCGGCGAATCCGGATTGGCTTCACGACGGATGTCTTCGTTCAGCGCGGAGTCACCATGCATTTCGCCATCAACTTCCAGCTCACCAGCCGACATCGCATCGATCAGGCCGGCAGCAACACTCATCTTGCGGGACGACTCGGAACTTGAAGAGCCGAAGTTGGAGTGCGACAACAGCGCCACCTTCGGATTCATGCCGAAGCGCTTGACCTGCTCGGCCGCCATCAGCGTCATTTCGGCGATTTCCTGGGCACCCGGGTTTTCGTTCACATGCGTGTCGCAGATGAACAGCGAGCGGCCCGGCAACATCAGGTAGTTCATCGCGGCCAGCGTATTGACGCCATTGCGCTTGCCGATGATGTTCTGGACCACACCCAAATGGTGGCTGTACTGACCGGTCATGCCGCAGATCAGGCCGTCGGCGTAGCCGAGCTTGAGCAGCATGGCGCCGATCACGGTCGGCTTGCGGCGCAGGGCATCCTTGGCGATACCCGGCGTGACGCCGCGGCGGACCATCAGCTTGTGGTAAGCCTGCCAGCACTCACGGTAGCGTTCGTCGGATTCCGGATTGACGATGTCGAAATCGACACCCGGCTTAATGCGCAGCTTGGCCTTTTCCAGACGGCGCTCGATGACATCCGGACGGCCGATCAGGATCGGACGGGCGAATTTTTCTTCGATCACAACCTGAACGGCACGCAACACGCGCTCTTCTTCACCTTCCGAGAAGATGACGCGCTTGCCCTTGGCCTGACGGGCAGCCTGGAAGATGGCGCGCATGCCGACGCCAGTGTGATAGACGAATTCGGACAGCTTGGCGCGGTAGGCGGCCCAGTCGGTGATCGGACGCGTCGCCACGCCCGAATCCATCGCAGCTTGCGCAACCGCCGGCGCGATCTTGACGATCAGGCGCGGATCGAAGGGCTTGGGAATCAGGTATTCCGGGCCAAAGGACAAATCGGCGCCCGGGTAGGCCATGGCCACTTCGTCGGTCACTTCGGCTTCGGCCAGTTCGGCGATGGCGCGCACGGAAGCCATCTTCATCTCTTCGGTAATGCGCGTCGCCCCAACGTCGAGCGCGCCACGGAAGATGAACGGGAAGCACAGCACGTTGTTGACCTGGTTCACGTAGTCGGAACGGCCGGTGGCGATGATCGCATCCGGGCGAACTTCCTTGACCAGTTCCGGCATGATTTCCGGAGTCGGGTTGGCCAGCGCGAAGACCATCGGCTTGTCGGCCATGGTCTTGACCATGTCCTGCTTGACGACGCCGGCAGCAGAAAGGCCGAGGAAAATATCGCAGCCAACCATGGCGTCGGCCAGGGTACGCTTGTCGGTGTCCTGAGCGTAGCGGGCCTTGGTCTCGTCCATGCCACCCGGGCGGCCGACGTAGATGACGCCCTTGGAGTCACAAATGGTGATGTTCTCGCGCTTGACGCCGAGATCGCACCACAGATTCACACACGAAATGGCGGCGGCGCCGGCACCGGAAACCACCACCTTGACTTCGTTGATCTTCTTGCCGACGACCTTCAGGCCATTGAGCATGGCGGCGCCGGAAATGATCGCGGTACCGTGCTGATCATCGTGGAAGACGGGGATGTTCATCCGCGCCTTGAGCTTCTCTTCAATATAGAAGCACTCCGGCGCCTTGATGTCTTCGAGGTTGATACCGCCGAGCGTCGGCTCAAGGGCGGCAATCATGTCGATCAGCTTGTCCGGGTCGTTCTCGGCCAGTTCGATGTCGAAGACGTCAATACCGGCGAATTTCTTGAACAGGCAGCCCTTGCCTTCCATGACCGGCTTGGAAGCCAGCGGGCCGATATTGCCGAGGCCGAGCACGGCGGTACCGTTGGTGACGACACCGACCAGATTGGCGCGCGAGGTGTACCAAGCGGCAGTCGCCGGGTCTTCAACAATCGCATCGCAGGCAGCGGCAACACCCGGAGAGTAGGCCAGCGCCAGATCGCGCTGGTTGGTCAGGCCCTTGGTCGGGCGGACGGAAATCTTGCCCGGGGTGGGCCAGCGATGGTATTCAAGTGCGGCTTCGCGCAAATCCTTTTCCACGGATTCTCCTTGGCAGTCGGGTATAGGGAAAACCCTGTAGGTTACTCCAAAGGTTTATTCGCTGGAAGCGTAATTATGAATTACGGCACAAATTACGTGATATCCGAGAGACGGATCAATGGCCAGCGGCGCGGGGCAGCCTGACCTGCTTCGCCGCCTGCCGTTTGCCGCTCAGAAGCGGTGCGATACCGTCACCCGGAAGGTGCGCGGCTCGGTCGGGTGGATGTGACGGTCGTAAACGGCCGCCCCTTCACCCGCCAGTTGCGAGTCGTACCAGTATTCGATGTCGTTCACCTTGCGGTCGGACAGGTTATAGACGTCGAGGGCCAGTTGCGTGCGAGGCGCTATCTTGTAGCCAAGACGCAGGTTGGTCAGTGCCGACGCCCCCGAACGCACCGAGTTGTCCTCGATCAAGGGCCGTGGGCCGAAATAGCGCAGGCGCAGGGCGCCGAACCACGGGCCGAGATGATCGAGGGTGAGCCCGATATTGGCCGTCGTCGACACCGCCCCCGGGATGTAGTCGCCGACCAGCGGATCGTGATCGCGGAAACGGGCATGCGACCAGGCGAGGTCGGCATCGATGGCCAGCCAGTCGGCCAGCACATAGAGATTGGTCCATTCCACGCCGTAGCGACGGGATGGGCGAGATGGCTCGGTAGTACCGGCATCGCCGACAAAGAGCAGCTCCGAGGCGGAATCGAGTTGCCACAACGACAGCGTTGATTGCCAGCCAGAGACAATCTCGGAACGCACGCCGAGCTCGTAGCCTTTGGTACGGACCAGTGGCTTGACGGCCTGCACCGGCGTCACGCCATCGCTCGGATCGACCTTGATGGTAGTGCCGCGTGCGTCGTTGGAATGGAAGCCGTGGCCGTAGTTCAAGTAGAGCTCGGTCTTTTTCCATGGCCCTAAGATCAGTGCCAGCTTTGGTGTCAGCATCTGGTCGCTGGCCTTGCCGGAGTTGGCAGCGAGGCTGGAATCGACGTTGAAATCGTAGGCATCGGCGCGCAGCCCCTGGACCGAGCGGAACCATTCAGTCCACCGCGTTTCGTTCTGCGCCCACAGCGACAGGCTGCGCTGGGTGACCTTGTCCTCGCGCACGGTCGATTGCGTCTGCCGGCCGCTTGTCCAGTACAGCCCAACCGGGTTCAAGTGATCGATCCGCCCCTGCAACCCGATGCTGTTTTCGACCTCGAAGCCTCCCCAGCGGTCGAACATCGCGTGCGATGCTGCAAAACCGCCGGCTTGTCGCCGCTCGGCCTGCTTGAACTGGTCACCCGGCGGACAGCCGTTGCTGGCGCAATACTGGAAGTTGGACCACAGATCGAGACCGGACTTGAGCCACCAGACATTGGCCTTGCTCTGGGCGCCATCCCAGCGCTTAGCCCATTCACCGGACAGGCTGTAGCGATGCGTCTCACCGCCGGTCGTTGGATCCAGCGTGCCGAAACGCCCGACTTGGCCACTGTCGATGGCACGCTGAGCGATCTGGTCGGTGGACGTCCATTGGCCCTGGTAGGCCATGCCGGTCAGTGAAAAGCCGTTGCTGCGGCTGCCCCGGCTGTAGCGCAGCACGCCGTTTAGTTTGCGGTAGTGCTCGTCGACTTCCCACGGGCCGTCGTTGTGGAACAGTTCCAAACCGTAAAGTAGTTGGCCGCCCCCCAATTCCGGTGAACCTGCCAGCAGGCTCCGTGCATAGCCGTTCTGGCCCATGGTCAGCTGCACCAGCGACGCATCGAGGCTGCGAAAGTAGTCGATGTGGGCCGCACCAGCGGATGAGAAGTCACCCTCTTCGGCAAAATACGGCCCCTTGCGGAAACTGATCCGATCGACCAGTTCGGGAATCAGGAAATTGAGATCGGTGTAGCCCTGGCCGTGCGCATGGGTCGGCATATTGACCGGCACACCGCCGACGTAGGTCGCGAAATCGGTGCCGTGGTCGAGGTTGAAGCCGCGCAGAAAATACTGGTTGGCCTTGCCGTCACCGGCATGCTGCGTGACGATCAGTCCGGGCACCATTTCGAGCGCCTCGCCGGGTCGAAGAATCGGCACGGCAGCGAGTCGCTGACTGGAAACCACGCCTTCGCTGCCTGAAGCCGCAATACCTTCCAGATTCTCGGCCCTGGCGCGGACTTCGACAGCGGAGAGCTCGGGCGATTCATGCGCCAGAACGCCAGTCATCGCGACCAACAAATATGAATTAATTAAATTTCGTCTTAATTTCATGGCTTAAAAAAGCCGGTTGCCCGGCCATCCCCCGTCTTGATGTACTCAAACCGTTGCAGGCCGGCGCGTCAGGCGCACCGCCGCGATAAAGCTGAGGGCGATGATCGCCACCAGCGAAAATCCGAAGATCAGTTCCTTGCCCTCGCTCCATGCATCAACCGCTGGCGACAGCATCTTGGCGGCGCCGAAGGCTGCCACCAGCAGGCTGACGCCGGACACGACCAGCCCCATGACCCGCGAGGCGATCAGTGCCACCTGGTCGGCACGGGCGATCAGGCGGGCGATCCAAAGCCCGTTGATGCCATCGGTCAGCAACATGCCGAGCATGAACAGCAAGGCCAGCACCAGCGCGTGTTCCCAGCCACCAAACTGCGTGGCGGTCAGCGCGAAGAAGGCGGCCTGCGACAAGGTGTCGAAAGACAGCGCAAAGAGCGCACCAACCAGTGCAATCAGTGCCGGGTGTGAAACGTGCCGCAGGTTGCCGAGCAGGCGCCCCTTGAGGCCGACCGGCTGAACCATTTCATGCGGCTCGGCCGCCAGCACGGCAGCCAGGTTGAGGCTGCCCAAGGCGACGAGGAAGGCAATTGAGATCACCGCCCCTAGCGTGCCGAACCATTCCGGGACATCCCATTGCCCGGCGAGTGCGGAAACGCCAAGCGCGATGGCCATGACCACGGCGCCGTGACCCAGCGAGAACAGCGTGCCGCAATAGCGCGCCAGACCGGGCCGGGTGCGGGCGTTGTAGCGGGTCAGACCGTCGATGGTCGCCAGATGGTCGGCGTCGAAACCATGCTTCATGCCGAGCACGAAGGTCAGGATCAGCAGCGACAGCCAGTCAGTGGGCAGGGTTTCCATGAGGCACCGTATGAAGGATTTTCACATCTTCATACAAAGACCGTGCCAGATCAATAAGTCATTGTTCGTATTGATTTCATCGTCCGCACGGCCCACGAAAAACAGGCCAAGTGATCAGTGACTTTCCACCGGAAGTGCAAGGATGAATTCCGCCCCGTTGCCCGGCACATTGCGGGCACTGAGCTTGCCGCCATGCCGTTCGACGATGCCGTAACTGATCGACAGGCCCAGGCCGGTGCCCTGGCCAACCGGCTTGGTCGTGAAGAAGGGCTCGAACAGGCGACTCAGATGTTCTTCCGGAATCCCCGGGCCGTTATCGGTAAAACGCAGGGTCACCATGCCGTTTTCGATGCTGCCGGTCACACTAAGCCGGGGATCTGCCCGATTGGCGACGGCATCGCTGGCGTTCTGCACCAGATTCATCACAACCTGCTGCAACTGGCCCGACGAACCCGAGCATTGCAGATCCGGCGGCAAATCGACATCGACCGCGAACTTGGCCGAGGCGCTCTGCACCACCCAGCGCACCGAGCGCTCGACCACTTCGTTGAGACTGACCCGCTCGGGCGTCATTTTGTCCACGGCCGAAAAGCGTTTCAGGGCATCGACGATGTCGCGGGTCCGCTCCGCCCCTTCGATCATGCCGTCGATCAGATGCGGCATGTCGGCCAGGATGCGGTCGATGCGCAACTCCTGCCGCATCGCCTTGAGCGCCCCGTCGTCCGCGGCATCGCTGGCATGAACAGCACCGAGATAGCTTTCGAGCCGGCTGGCGTAGCGCTTCAGCGACAGCACGTTGCCGAGCACAAAGCTGATCGGGTTATTCAGTTCATGCGCCACACCGGCCACCAGGCGGCCCAGCGAGACCATTTTTTCAGCATGCAGCAACTGGCCCTGCGTCCGTTTCAGGTCGTCGTGCGCCTGACGCAAGGCGGAATAGGCGCGGCGCAGTTCACCGACCGGCCGGCCGGTGACCACCATGCCCATCAACTTGCCGGTCTGCGACAGTCGGGGCGTGCAGTTCATCGACACCGGCACGGTCGAGCCGTCACCGGCGCGCAGGAAGAACTCACAGTCATGAACGCCTTTGCGGCCGTAGCGGGCAAAGATGTCGCGAGCCTTGGCACGCTCGACATCGTCGGCAAAAAGATCAAAGACCGGTGTCTTTTCCAGCTCACCGGCCGTCTTGCCGGAAAAATGCTGCAAGGAAGAGTTAACTTCCTCGATGCCACCATTGCGGTCGCAGACAATCAGGATGTCCGACATCGAAGCCAGCACACTTTCGATGAATTGGTGCGACTCCTCAAGCGCGGCGTTCTTTTCTTCCAGCGCGACTTCGTATTGCAGGAGGTCGTTGTAGACCTCGTCCATCTTCTGGATGACTTCGATCCAGGCCTGTTCGCCGCCCGGTGGCAGCGGCGAGTCAGCCGACAGATCAGCGGGCGGGACGATAGTGGACATGCGCTTCACCGTGCTCGTCGTGGGCGTGGTGGTGTTCCGCCTCCAGCGCAATCAGGTTCAGCTTGCCGTGGCGCACGCCGCGTTCGGCCATCAGGGCGTCGGCAAACTGGCGGACATCGGCGGTCGAACCTTTCAGGATCACCGATTCAAGACAATTGTCGTGATCGAGGTGGCTGTGCATCGCCGCCACCGTCAGGTCGTGGTGATCGTGCTGCAGGCCAGTCAGGCGCTCCGCCAGTTCTCGTTCGTGATGGTTATAGACGTAGGACAGGTTGCCGACGCAATGGCCGGACGGCGTTTCGCGCTGGCGGTCGCTCTCGATGGCGCCGCGAATCAGGTCGCGCACGGCTTCCGAGCGGTTGCTGTAGCCGCGGGCCGCGATCAACTGGTCGAATTGTTTGGCCAAAGCTTCGTCCAGAGAAATGGTGAAGCGTTCCATGTTCTTTGCTCCCTGCTAAATACGGCCGGTAAACGTGGTGCTAGGATGGTCTTTTTTGCATTCTAACGTCTCGCTCCAATGACCGCTGCCCTCGATACCGAACAGATCCGCGCCGCCCTGCGCAAGGTGGTCGACCCCGAGGTCGGCGCCAACATTGTCGATCTCGGCCTGATCTACCGCATCGAATTCGACGGCCCCGCCAAGCTGCTGATCGAGATGACCATGACCTCGCCGGCCTGTCCGATGGGCGAAATGATCGTCGATGATGCCTACGCCGAACTCGACCGCGTGCTGCCGGCCGACTGCCAGCCGGAAATCCGCCTCGTCTGGGAACCGCCTTGGGCACCGTCGATGATGAGCGAAAAGTGTCGCCTGAGCCTGGGTTGGAACGAGGCAGACAGCGAATAAATGGCTGATCTGAAACCCGGCGGCCGGCTGCCGCTCCTCTTTTTTGGCATGCTTTCGCTGCTCGGCGGCGTCATGGCCGGCTTGGCCCGGCTTGGCTGGGAGGTGCCCGCCCCCGCCGTTCAGGCCGCCGGTGTGCATGGGCCGCTGATGATCGCCGCCTTTTTCGGTACGGTAATCAGCCTCGAACGCGCTGTCGCGGCAGGCCGGAACTGGGCCTACCTCGCCCCCCTGGCGGCCGGGGCCAGCGGTATCGCCCTGCTGGCTGGCGCCCCGCTGCTGCTTGGCCAAATCCTCGGCAGCCTTGCCGCGTTCGGCCTGATCGCCGCCAGCGCAGTCGCCCTGCGCCGTCAGGTGGCCGTCTTCACCATCATCCTGACGCTGGCCGCCGGCTGCTGGCTGGTCGGCAATCTGCTCTGGCTGGTCACCGGCGAGGTCAGTGCCGCGGTGGCGTGGTGGCTGCTTTTTCTCGTTTTGACCATTGCCGGCGAACGCCTCGAACTGACCCGTTTTCTGCCCACGCCGCCGCTCGCCCAGAAGCTGTTCATCGGCATCGTCGGCCAGCTGCTCGTCAGCGCTGTCGCTAGCCTTTACCCGCTCTTTTCCGTCGGCTTGATTGCCTTGGCGGTCTGGCTACTGCGTTACGACATCGCCCGGCGCAATATCGCGACCGAGGGACTGACCCGCTTCATTGCCGCCTGCCTGCTTTCCGGCTACGCCTGGCTGCTCGCGGCCGGCCTGCTCGGTCTGGCCGGCGCTTTCGTTCCCGGCCATCCCTGGCGCGATGCGGCGCTGCACGCCATCGGGCTCGGTTTCGTCTTTGCCATGGTTTTCGGTCACGCGCCAATCATTTTCCCGGCCGTCACCCGAATCAAAATCCCCTACCACCCAGCCCTTTACCTGCCGCTGACGCTGCTCCATTTGACGCTGGCGCTGCGTGTCTTCGGCAGCCTGGCCGACAATTTTGACCTGCGCCACAACGCCGCCCTGTTGAACGGCCTAGTGCTGGTGGTCTTCATTGCAACGCTGGTAACGCTTGTCCGCCGTAACGCCAAACGAGGTGCCCGATGAAACGTCACGCCGCCCTGCTGCAACTCTCACGCGAACACCACCAGGCACTCAAAATGGCCCGCCAGGCCCGTTTCGCCTGCGATGCCGGGCTCGGCCCAGCCATTGCCCAGGCCGCCGAAACCATCTGTGAACGCTTCCAGGAAGAACTGGAACCGCATTTCCAGACCGAAGAAATAGATCTCCTGCCCGCGCTGGCTGCTGCCGGTGCCGGCGATCTGGTGCAGCGCACACTGGCTGAACACGCCGAACTGCGCGACCTTAACCGGCGCCTGGCCAAACCGGACGGCGAAACACTGGCCCGCTTCGCCACCTTGCTCAACGACCATGTCCGCTTCGAGGAGCGCGAACTGTTCGAAACCGCGCAGCGACTGCTCTACCCCGAGGCCTGAACGCGCCCCAATCAAGGGCAAAAATTGTCGGATGGCTGCGCGCGGCGTCGCAAAACCGGCAACCCCAGGATCGCCCAGCGGACTCCAGGCACGCCTGAAGACGCCCTTCTGACGGGCATCTTCAGGCCATCAAGACGCACTTGAAACATTCGGGAACGGGAGTTGCTTGATTCAAGCTGTAGCCCGCTTGATCCGTTATCCGGTTTAAGAGCGTAAGGAGGAAGTCATCATGGCCCACAGTGAAATCCGACTCTCGGTCGCTGAAGAGCGCACCATCTACGACGTAGGCGCCATCGAGCGCGCCATGGAAGAAGCCGCCGGCAATCGCAACGAAGCGCTGGCCACCCTCTACGACAAGATGAAGCAGCGCGGCGGCGGCCGCTTCCTGGTCCGCCCGACCGGCGCCGACATGATCGATGAACTCTACGACAGCTGCCCGAACTTCAGCGAGGTCGTCGACGACCTGAAGAAATACGTCGCCCTCTCCGTCGCCGGCAACGAGCCGATGAGCTTTACGCCCATCCTGCTGCTTGGCGAACCCGGCATCGGCAAGACCCATTTCGCCCGCGAACTGGCTTCGCACCTGGGTACCGGCCACGAATTCATCTCGATGAGCTCGCTGACCGCCGGCTGGGTGCTGTCCGGCGCCTCGTCGCAGTGGAGCAACGCCAAGCCTGGCAAGGTGGCGCACACCCTGGTCCATGGCGACTTCGCCAACCCCATCGTGGTCCTCGACGAAATCGACAAGGCCGGCGGCGATTCGCGCTACGACCCGATGGGCTCGCTGTACGGCCTGCTCGAACGCGACACGGCGCGTGCCTTCAAGGACGAGTTCATCGACATCGACATCGACGCCTCGCACATCCTGTGGGTGACGACGGCCAACGATGAACGCTCGATTCCCGAGCCCATCCTCAACCGCATGAACGTCTACGAAGTGCCACGCCCGGACCACGATGCGGCGATCAGCATCGCCGCCGCGCTGTACCGCGAAATCGTCGGCCAGCACGACTGGGGTTTCCCGCCGGAAGCCGACGAAGCGGTGCTCGAACGGCTCGGCTCGCTGCCACCGCGCGACATGCGCAAGCGCCTGCTGGCCGCTTTCGGCACCGCCAAGCTGGATGGCCGCAACTGGCTGGAAGGTCGGGATTTCGAACAGGCACGCATGGGGCGAAGCCGGAAGATCGGCTTCTGACGACGAGGAACCCGCTCAGTCCAGCCGCTTGAAAACGGTGGTCTGGCCGTCACGCTCCTTGAGGCGAAACTCGGCGGGCGTGACGGAAAGGACAGGGGTCGGATCATCGATAATCCGCCCGCCTTGCTTGATGCTCCAGATGATCTGCTTGCCCTCGTAACGCCAGACCCCGTATTGCAGGACGGTGCCGTCGTCCTTGCGGAGCTCCCATTCGCCATTGGCGGCCAGGTGAATGGGGGTGACGGCACGATCGGACTGCCATTTGCCGACAAAGTCGCGCTCGCTGATTCGCTTGCCACCCGTCAGGAAATGGATGCCGAGCCCGACCAGCAGCGCCAGCACGATCAGCCTGAATCGATTTCCGGAGAAAAATCCCATGGCAGCAAGGTGGCGAGCGCTAGCCGCCATTACTCCTCGTTCTGAAAAGTGCGCCCGCGGAAGCGGTTGATTTCCTGCTCCCGGCGGGCCCGTTCGGCCTCTTTATCGGCGCGCTCCTTCTCTTCCTTCTGGCGGATTTCTTCTGCCTTGGCGCGCTCGGCCTGCTGCTCGGCATAGCGGAGATTGGCCGACACCTCGGCGCCGAGTCGCCTTGACTCCTCCTCAAAGCGGCGCTGCTTGCGCTCCTCATCTTCCTGCAAGCGCTGTTTCTGCTGGTCCTCACGCTCCGCCTGCTCCTTGCGGCGCATGTCGGCCAGCAACAAATCGGCCTCGGCCCGGCTGGCGGCGCGGATACCGTAGGTCTGGTAAAAATCCTGGAGATAGACCTTTTCAGCGGCCGGCGATGTCGGATCTTCGCCCATCACCGCCTTGGCCCGCTGGTAGGACATGAACATCACCGTGACCTGCATGACCATGCCAATCACCATGACGGCGGCGATCACCGTCAGCAGTCGCCGGATCGGGCTCGACTTCGACGACTCCAGCGCCACCTCGACATGCAGCGACCGATCCAGCCCGGCCGTCTCGCCACCGCGCATGACCAGGCCGGCATCGTAATCCGAACGGCGCGACGGATTGGAGAGCACATCGTAGGCATGCTTGAGCAACTGCTGCTTGAGTTCAGTTTCGGACTCGGGCAGCGGGCTGTTTTCGGCGGCCAGCGCCCGCGAAATTCTCAGGTAGGCCGAGCTGATCTCGATCAGATCAGCATGCGGCGAAACTTCCAGCAAGTCGTAGTAATTGGTGGTCTGCTTCATGGGGCGGATTTTCAATCGGAATTGCCCCGGAGCATACCAAAGCCCTTATGCGGGCACCATCAATCAGGGGGCACTGCGAGACCCACCCGGCGGCGCGAACATCTTCGGTCAGCGAATGACCAGATGCTCTCCTTCTCGCCGCACCGGCATGGCAAAGTCAAAAAGATCGGCCTGAGCGGCGAGATCGAGATCGGCCAACGGCAGATTCGGCCAGGTGCCGGCGCTAAAGCGCTGGCCGAAATCGGAGGTCCGCACCCGCTGAGCGTAGGCCTCGGGTGCGGGATTATCGCCCCGGAGCAGGGACTCTATGTAATCGGCACAAGCGATGTCCTCGTCACCATCGCGATCGACCCATTCGCCGGTAATGACAAAGCAAACCTCCCTGGCCTCTGCCGCCCGGATCGCCTCGGCCGTTGCCCGCGCACAAACGAGGCTGGCAGCATAGAGTTGGCGTGCCTGGCGAAACCGCTGCAGGCCGCGCACCCCGGCCGCCGTGCTCATCACGACGTTCTTGCCGGCCAGGTCAGCCTGCATCAGCCGGGAGGGTGAATTGCCGAAATCGAACCCGGGCGCCGGATCGCCACCACCCACGGCGCCCACCGACACCGGGTCGGGGATTCTGCCGATCAGGGCAATCGCCATGGCGAGCCCCTCCACCGGATAGATCGCCCGCGCGCCCTTGGCGAGCGCCACCGCCGCCGTCGTGAATGAACGCAAGGTATCAATGACGACCACCGTGTCATTGGCACTCGCCTGGTTATGCAGACGATTCAGGAAGATGCGGGAAAATCTCATGGCACTCGGGCAAACATAGGCTCAAAGGCTCGGCACGACTTCAACTTCTTGCACACTTCAAAATAGCCGCCCTGAACCTTCCCGGCAACCGTCACGCGGAGAACGATGCGCTACTCAACAAGCGTCGGGCAGCCCAAGGCAGTAGCGGCCTGGTTCAGGCCTTCAAATATGGAATTGGCCAAAGCTTCCGGGAAACTCTTCGGTAATTTGGCGGCCACCTCGGCGATAGCTTGAGGGGTTCTGGCGACCAACTCGTCAATCAGTGCAGGAGCATCAGGCAGATGGCAGCATTGCGCCGTCTGTTCAAAGTGTTCGCGACGAATTTCCGACCATTTGTAATGGCGGTTCTTGCCTTCAATCGCCATGGCCATTTTGACCTTGTGCGCAGAAAGGCGGCCGGCCCCATGCCCCATGACCGGGTGCGCGGAAAGCACGTCGTAGCGCGGGGTCAGGTGGTAAAAGCCCTTCGGCTCAATGAATACGCTGAAATTCTTGGCATGACCATCGATTGCGGCCAGCATCCAGAATAAAACCTGGGTTCGGAAGAAGTCGTGCCGATCGGCTTGTGCCTGGCTTGATCCGTTAAGCTGATCGAGAATCGGACGAATCCCGGGGCCACCCTGGCTTTCGTATTTGATGTCCGGCGGGACGCCAAAGACTTGCGCAAAGTCTTCCTGAGGGAGACGGAGCAGGCGACCATCCGCCATCCAGCGGCGGTCGAAGCGTTCGACACAGAGCGCTTTCATTTCCCCAAACTGCACAATCTCGGCGTTGGCGACGGGGATATCAAAAGCCTGCAATAGGCGGTGGCAAAGCCACTCGTTTTCAACTGAGGTCGATAGATCAATGCCGCCTGGCATTTGCCCCATCGGCAATTTGAAAATATGGGTCGTCGGTGTGGCACCCAGCGGGCGGCACCAATTCTCCTTGTGCCAAAGGAGGGCCGTTTTTTCCTGTGCGCCGGCAATGGAAATCCGGAAGCTGTCGTCCGCTTGGGTAAAGGCAGGCGCTGTTAGGGTGCCGGCCAGATGTTCCGCGACTTGTTCATCGGACAGCGGCTCGCACTGGATGGCGTCGGTTGATGGCGGGTTTTCGCCATCGGGCATGATCTGCAGGGCACCCACGCAATCTCGACCGATTTCGGCGAGTAAGCGGAATGCTTCGGTTCCGGTCGAGAAACGCTTGGCCAGCCGTTGCCGAATGTTGTCGTTGTCCGGCAGCAGATTCTCAAAGTAGTTGCGGACGAGTTCGCCCTTGTACGGCGCGGTGGCTGGCCGCAGGGGCATCGACAAGGAAATCGGACGCCCGAGCGGCGAAGCGAGCCATGTTTCATCGTAATGAAGTTGATGCTCGCCCTGCGCTGTGACGACCCACGTGCCAACCCGCTGGCCGTTCATCCAGAGGCTGAGTGCGCCTGATTTCTTGGGGCGCCGCATTACCACTCCTCGCTACTGCTGCTGCGCATGGCGGCGATGAAATCGAGGCTCATGGCGACATCGACCGCAGACATGTAGCGCAAGAGGCTATCGACGCTGCAGCGCCAAGGCTCGGTTTCCAGTAGTGAGATGGTTTTTTGGCCAAGGCCGCTCAGCTTTGCCATCTGAATTTGCGTCAAACCTTTTTGCTTGCGCAATCCTTTTAAAGTGGGGCCGATCTGCTGCTGGTTTGTAATGACGAAGGCCACTGCACACTCCGCAAAAACGTCGTATAGGGGATATTACACAAATACGCCCTTTAGGGCTTATTTAATATTTATACCTCATAGGGCGTAAACCATAATTCCAGTTACAGTGGAGTTTTCTGGCGGAGCGAAAAGTCAGAAAACTCTAACGGGCCGAATTTTTTCCTGAATACATCTCGCCATCCAGCAGCTTGATGAAATTCCGTTTCGGTTTGAACTGCACGCGCAGCTCGGCCAGATAGTCACCGTACTGGGCAAGCTGGTTCTGCGTTTTCATCAAGCTGCCAATCTTGCGAACCAGTTTGATTGCCTCGCTGTAAGCGGCGTTATTGGTCTGCTCGACGATGGGCGGCACCAAGCGGCGGTAAAGGCTGACGGCATCACTTGGGCGCCCGGATTCGAGCTTCCCGGCCAACGCTATCAGCAGGCTGCGATTACAGCTACCCTGATGCACCGCCGACCATGCCGTATCCAGGTCCTCTTCCCACAAGGCAATCTGCAGGCGTAGCGAATAGTCGGGAGCCATCGGTTTCGGCCGCCAGCGGCTCGTTGCCGCCGCCTCGCGAGCAATGAACTCATCAACCTTGATCAAGGCCCGCTCCCGTTGCTCCGGCCAGGTGCCGAGCTGGCCGGCGACATCATGCAGCTTGAGGTAGTGTTCGAGAGTCGGAGATTCGTCGAACTGAATCCAGGAGAGTTGCAGCGCCTCGTCGTTTCGCTGGCACTTGAGGTAGGCCGCCACCAGAAAATCCCTCAGCCGATTATCGGGCCGCTCGGGAAAAGCCTTCAGGCCGCGCTCCGCCCAATCCAACGCCTTTTCCGGCTGCTCGGCCTTGGCATAGATTTCGGCGATGCTGAGATAGCAGTAACCGGCCGAAAGATCACGCGACTTGATCGCGACCAATTCCTCGATGTCGCCACTTGCCTTGGCCAGTTGTTCCATGATGTGGGTGATCCGGTATCGATGACCGTCGTAGCCATCCTGGCTGTCGCGTTGCTTGATGTTGTACCACTCGGCTTCGGCCAGCTCACGGTAGCGGCGCAATCCCACGTCGCCAAGGACATCGCGGTAGGTGGCGGCATCGAAGCTGCACACATTGAAGGGCAGCGTGGTTTCAAGGCGAAAAAGACGCTCGGCCAGTCCGCCCGGTTCAGGCCGCGCCATGGCGCAAGCCTTCAGGTGCAATTCGCCGAGGCCATGGAGCGTGTCGCCGACTTCGCCATTTGAGTCGTCGATTTGTTCGAGCGCATTCTCGACACGTTCGATGGCGTATTCAGCCAGTTCCACCAGGACCGCCGCAGTATCGGGTTTCAGCAGATCGGCGAGCGACTCCACCACTTGGTCGATATTGCTGGCATAGGTGCTCACCTCACGCCAATCAAGATAGCCGTGGAGACGCGTCGCACCGTCGATGGCCTGCCGGAATGCCTTGGCTATCTTGCCACCACCGCCCGAGCACTCGGTCTTGAGCAATAGCGACTGATAGAGCCGGTCGTCGCGTTGGGCTACATCCAGCAGCAATTCGATCAAGGTTTCCGGTGATTGCGTGGCCAGGAACTCCTTGATGTCCTGCCATGGATCGCGCCGCTTCTTCTGGCCGGAAACCACACCCGCTTGCACCGCTGCAGAATTTTCAGCAAGCCATGCCAGCCCGACGGCCACGCAATGTTTGCAAAAATATCCGTCGGCAGCACGCGGACAAGAGCAGTCGTAGGCCAGATCACCTTCGTCATCCCGGAGTTCAACCTGATAGGTTTCGCTGCCTTCGACCTTAGCGGTGATCTTGTCGTCAGTTAGCCGCAGGCGGCGAACCGCGCCGACGGAAAAATACTGTTCCCCACGCTGGAGAGCTGTGGTTCCGGCGAATTCTTCGAGAGTAGCGCGTGAGATGAGGTCATTGAGCATGTTGCGAGAAGTCCATGGCTTTGCTAATGCACCGTACACACCATGCAAGGGTCGAACGAACGAACGACATGCTGCACGGTTGGCGGGGCGCCTTCTCCGGCCGGCAGGCCGACCAAGGCCTGTTCGAGCGGGCCGGGCAAGGCGTTGCTGTCGCGCGGGGAGAAGTTCCAGGTGGTCGGGGCGATGATCTGGTAGCGCTCGATGCGGCCGCGTTTGATGCTCAGCCAGTGCCCGAGGCTGCCGCGGGCGGCTTCGACAAGGCCGGTTCCGGTGGCGTCGTCGGGCATGTCGCCGTGGGCACAGAAGGCTTCGCCGGGTTGCAGGGCCTGAACCCAGGATTCCATGGCGGGCAGGACGAGGGCCAGTTCGAGCAGGCGGGCGACGACGCGGGCCATGACGCTGGCCCCTTCGCGCTGCACCAGGTCGAGCAGGAGCGGGTGGCCGGCGATGACCTGGCGGGCCAGCGCGCCGACTTCGTAGGGCTGACCGGCATAGCGCGGCGCCTTGCACCAGGTGTAGGCTTCCGGCTTGCCGGAATCGACCACCGTTTCACCCTGCGCCGGATGGCGCGGCTGACCGGTCGCCAGCCAGGCGCTGGTGGTGTCTTCATCGATGGCCACGGGATCGAAGGCCGCCGCTTGACTGCCTTGCCAGGTGCCTGCGGGAAAGAGGTCGTAGGCGCCATAGGAGAGGAAAGCATCGTAGGCGCGCCCCATCTGGTCGAGGCCGAGATCCGTGGCCGCGTCTAGAAACGCCGGGAAGTCGCCAGCCCGGCCGGCGGCCCAGGCGAGCAATTGGTCTTTGCTGGCCAGTTGGGAAACTGCGGCCAGCGAATCGCCAAACAGGCGCTTTTCGAGAAAGCCACGAAATTCGCGGAGCAGCGCCAACAAGCGAATACGCTCGCCGGCAGTAATCGCCCGCGTGCTGCCGCCGGGCTGAATGGCCAGGGTGTGCGGCCAGCGACCGGCGAGAAAGCCCATCAGCTTGAGGAAGCTAGCGCGGGCTGACAGGACTTCGGCGGCGGCATCCCCTTTGACCGCCGCGAAGCGCTGGGCGACCGGACCATGCCAGTGACGCCCGGCATAGGCCGGACGGGCAAAGTCGGGCATGAAAAAGAGGTAGAAGTGCGTCAGGTGATCGGCCAGGTTTTCGGTGGCCTGGATCAGATGGCGGGCGAGCAGGCCGTTCGGCGTTGGGACGATACCCATCGCATCGGCCAGCGCCGAGGCTGCCGCCGCCGACTGGGCGACCGAACAGATGCCACAGATACGCGGCACGATGGCCAGCGCGTCGAGCGGTGCCCGGCCGACCATGATCTGCTCGAATCCACGAAAGAGCGGCGAATTGACCTGTGCCGACTGGATTCGCCCGTTTTCCAGATCGAGGCTGATTTCGAGGTCGCCTTCAACCCGATTGAATGGCCCGACGAGGATGCGCGTCATTTGCCGCCGCCTTTTTTCCGGATCGCCGGCAGAACCACCGGGTGGTCGGCCACCGAGTTGTTGCGCACCCGCTTTGGTGTCGCCGATTTGGAGAGCGCGGCCAGCGCGACGAACCAGGCTTTTGGCATATCGGTCGGCAGACCGATTGGAATGCCGGCCAGCTTGGGCGTTTCCTGGAAGGCGTGGCCGGGTGACTCGAAACCCGGCTCGGTGCAGGCGATGCAGGCAAAGCCGCCGCGCAGGCAGGAGCCGCTACCATTCCACGGCCGCAGGTTGCAGTCGGCGTGGGCCTGCGTGCCCTTGCAGCCGAGGTTTTCCATCAGGCAGCCAAGGTCGGACTGCTTCTCGGCGCTGGCCTTGAATTCGTAATACTCGTTGCGGGCACAACCGTGGTGGACCAGGCCACCGGCGTAAAGCAGGGGCCGGCCGAACTCATCGAGATCATTGGCGGCAATGCCTTCCAGTGCTGCCTTTTCCAGGGTATCGACCACCCAGCCGGGATGCGTCGGGCAGCCGGCAATGTTGATCACCGGTAATTCGGCCGACGACTGGAAACCGGCGCCAAGCAGGCCGCCCGGTGTCTGTTCGTCGAATTGCAGGCCGCAGGCTTCCAGCGGATTGCCCGGCGTATTGGCCGAAAAACCGCCATAGGCCGTGCACGAGCCAATCGCAAAGACCCATTTGGCGTGGCGGGCCAGACGTTCGACCCATTCCGTCAGCGGTCGGCCACTGCCCGCCATCAGGTGGAATTTGCCGGTACCGTTCGGGCCACGCAGCATGGCACCTTCGATACACAGCGCGTCGAAAGCCATGCGCCCTTCGGCACAGTCTTCGAGAATGCTCAGTGCCTCGTCGCCGCTTTCGACCGACAGCGCCGGGTGCCAGAGGAATTCGATGCCAGCATCACGCAGTTCGTCGAACAGCGAACGAGGCTCGGAGCACAGCATGGACTGCGTGCAACCGCCGCAGCCGCCGCTCTGCAGCCAGAGCACCTTCATTCAGCCTGCTCCAGTCCGTGGCGAACCAGCTTGGCCCGCAGGCCAACCCGTGACAGGCCCAGCTCCCGGGCCGCCCGGGATTTGTTCCAGCGATGGCGGATCATCGCTTCCTTGAGGACGTGCATTTCCAACTGATCCATGCGCTCCTTGAGCCCCCCGCTCAATCCGGCGGCCCACGCCAGTTCGTCGTCCGGGCGGGCTTCGTCGAAATCGCCGACCGGTGTGCGCAGGACGCGCGGTGAGAGCAGGTCGGCGCCGAGCAGTGGCGTCGTGGACAAGGCCACCATGCGCAGAATTTCGTTCTGCAGTTCGCGTACGTTGCCCGGCCAGCGATAGGCGGCAATGCAGGCAAGCGCTTCGTTGGTAAAACCTTCGACCGATTTGCCGAGCGCGTTGCAACTGCTGTCGAGCAGGCGGCGGGCAAGCAGTGGCAGGTCCATCGGCCGCTCGCGCAGCGGCGGTACATGCAGGGCGATGGTTGCCAGCCGGTAGTAGAGATCTTCGCGGAAACGGCCGGTGCGGACATCCTGCTCCAGATCGCGATTGGTCGCGGCAATGACCCGGACATCGACATGGACCGGACGATTGCTGCCGAGCGGGCGAAACTCGCCTTCCTGCAGCACACGCAGCAGCTTGACCTGGAACGCCGGACTGGTTTCGCCGATTTCATCGAGGAAAAGCGTGCCGCCATCGGCCTGCTGGAACAGGCCGACGCGATCCTCCACCGCCCCGGTGAAGGCACCGCGCTTGTAGCCGAAGAGTTCCGATTCGAGCAAGGTATCAGGCAGGGCGCCGCAGTTTTCGGTAATGAAGGGCTTGCTGGCCCGACGGCTTTCGTAGTGGATGGCGCGGGCAATCATTTCCTTGCCAGTCCCCGACTCGCCGGTGACCATCACCGACAGGTCGAAAGGCGCAACACGCCCAACCATGTCGCAGACGGCATTGATCGGACTGCCCGGTGCCCGAATGAAGCCGGCCAGGCCGAAACTGCTCTTGACCTTTTCCTGCTTGTGGTCGACATGCCGTTTCAGCACCGGCTCGGCCGTGCGCAAGTCGAGCGACAGGCGCTGGTTTTCCTGCTGCAGGCGCCAGACCTCGGCGGCGCGCTGCATGGTCAGCAGCAGTTGCTCGGGCTGCCAGGGCTTCAGCAGGTATTGCCAGATGCCTGCCTCGTTGACGCCGGTGATGATGTCCTCGGCGTCGGTATAACCGGACAGGATGATGCGCACGATGTCCGGCCAGCGGTTCCGCACTTCCCGCAGGAACTGCACGCCGGTCGTCCCCGGCATGCGCTGGTCGCAAAGCACGATGCGAATGGCCGCGGTGGCCTGCTCCCGCTCGAGGATTTCCATGCCCTCGTCGGCGCTGGACGCACACAGCACGTCGAAATCTTCTTCCAGCGTTCGGCGCAAGGCCTCCTGCGAACGGACTTCGTCATCGACGACAAGGATGGCCGGTAGTTTGCGCAGGCTGCGGTTGGAAGCCGGGTGGCTCATTCGGGAATCTTCCAGTCAAGATCGCGGTGACGGGCAAGGTGGCGCGGGGTCCACGAATGCGCCGAGCGGGAGACAAAATGATAGCGCGCGACGTGGTACGAAGGATCGAAACCATAGAAATTGCGCCGCATTTCCTTCAGTTCTTCATCACGGTAGGCCGAAAGCGGCTTGATCGCTTCATCGGCCTGCCGTTTGGCCTGCTTGGCCGCAAGGCGCTCGGCCAGGTCGGGCGCTGCCGCCAGTTCGGCGGCCCGCCGGGCGATATCGACCGTGAAACCTGGGGCTGGAAGACAGGCATCGTAGAAACCGAGTTCGACCGCCTCTTTCGCGCTCATCGGCAATCGGTGGCGCATGATGGCCCGCGCCCCTTCCTCGCCAACACGTGGCGGCAACAGATAAGTCCAGAATTCCGAGCCGTACAGATTGCCCATGTTCTTGTAATGCGGGTTGAGCACCGCGCCGTCGCGTACCCAGACAAAATCGGCTGCCCGGGCCAGGAAACAGCCGCCCGCCCCGGTGTTGCCGCCCACAGCCGCCACGGTCAATTGCGTTTCGCAGCGCAATATCGCTTCGGCCAGATCATCGATCGCGTTGATGTTGGCCCACGACTCGTCCGACGGACTTTCGGCCGCCTCGATGGTGTTCAGATGGATGCCGTTCGACCAGAAATCGCTGCCGCCACGCAGCACGATCACCTTGGTCGGCTGTGTTGTCGCCCAGCGAAAGGCCTCGGTCAGTCGCCGGCATTGCTCGGTACTCATCGCGCCGTTGTAGAACTCGAAACTGAGGAAACCGACCCCGGCCGCCTCTTCATAGGCGATTTCCTGCCAGGTCGGCGTCGCCGATTTCCGGTAGCCGGACAAAGGCAACTCCGGCAGTTCGAGCGCCTCGGGGAAAGCCTGTGTCGCCGGCAGCTTGATGCCCCCGGGTCGCTTGATGTGACCGATCCAGGCGGCACCATCGACAGTCGCCCGACAAATGGCGCTTTCACGACGGCCGAGCAGACTGCCCGGCGCGCCTTTCAGGGCACTTTCCGGCCAGGCATCGAACAGGTGGCAGGGCTGGCCGAACAGTTCGTCGGCCACGCCGGGAAAACCATCGGCGGCGTTCAGTTTGGCAATGATGGCCGCGCTGCTTTCGGCTTGCCAGTCGATACGCCGGTCGGCTTGTCGCATCAGGGCATGAGCCTGACCCGGCACACGTACCGGCACGAAATTGCCGGCGCATTTGCGGTCGACGGCCTGCAGCACCGCCAAGACGGCTGCTTCGGTCACTTCATTGCGATAAATCGAGGCTTTCCTCGCCGCCCGCATCGGGAAAGTTGCCGAAGCCCAGACCGGGCCGGCATCCATCTCCGCTTCGGCCTGCAGCACGGTGACACCCCATTCCTTGACGCCGCCCTGGATCGCCCAGTCGAGCGCCGATGGGCCACGGTCGCCGACGATGCCGGGATGCACCACCAGGCACAGCTGACGCGACCAGATCGATTCGGGAATGGCTCGCTTGAGGAAGGGCGCGATGATCAGATCGGGCCGGAAAAGACCGACCGCCTCCTCGCTCACCGAGTCGGCAATATCGAACTCGATACTGATTTCATGGCCGCGCGCCGCCAATTCGTAATACAAGCGCTGCGTCAGGCTGTTGAAACTGTGCGTAATGAAGAGAATTCGCATGTTTTACACTTCTTTACAATTTATTTGGTGGCGACGATGTCAGGCAGGACAAGGCTTTGCGGGATGCATTTTCCCATGCTGCATTGCACTATCACCTTCGCGATATTTTTGATGTAACACCGTTTGACTACGATGCGCTGCAACAAAAAAGGAACTTGGAAATGACAACGCAAGCCCAAAGAAAGCCCGCCAAGCAACGCAACATGCCCGTCAACCGTGCCCCGCGTCCGGAATACGTCGCCGCCATCCGCTACCCGGACGGCCGTCGTGACCTGTTCCACATCCGTAACGCCGACAACCTGGCCGACGCCCGCGAACTCGTCATTTCTGAAGTCGGCGACGTCCGCTCGGTAATGATTGCGCTGCGCCACTGATCGCTTAGCAAATCCGCGGCAACTGCTCGCCGCTCAACCAGTCCACGATACGCTTGCCGCCGAAACCAGTGGTCATCTGGACAAAATGATGGGGATCTTCATGCACGCGGCCAATGATCGCCGCGTCCGCCCCCAGCGGATGGCCCCGCATCGCAGCCAATAAATCTTCAGCATCCCGTTCGGCACAGATCGCGACCAGTTTGCCTTCGTTAGCCACATAAAGCGGGTCCAATCCCAGAAATTCGCAGGCTGCATTGACCGCCGGCTTCACCGGCAGTGCCTTTTCCTGCAGCATCATCCCGACGCCGGATTGCTTGGCGATCTCGTTCAGCGTCGTCGCCAGCCCGCCCCGCGTTGGATCGCGTAGCACGTGAATATCCGCGCCGCTCGCCCGCATCGTGGCGATCAGGCCATGCAAGGCCGCCGTGTCGGAAACGATGGGCGATTCGAAGCCCAGGCTCTCGCGCTCAGCCATGATCGCCATGCCGTGATCGCCGAGCGTGCCGGAGACCAGAATCACATCACCCGGCTGCGCATTACGCCCGGACAGTTCGTTCCCCGGCCGCACCACGCCGACGCCGGTTGTCGTGATGAACACCCCGTCCCCCTTGCCGCGCTCGACCACTTTCGTATCGCCGGTTACCACCGGCACCCCGGCTTCTTTCGCTGCAGCCGCCATACTTTGCACGATGCGCGCCAGATCGGCGAGCTTGAATCCTTCTTCAAGGATGAAACCGGCAGAAAGGTAGAGCGGCTTCGCCCCCATCATCGCCACGTCGTTGATCGTGCCATGCACCGACAGGCAACCGATATCGCCGCCGGGGAAAAACAGTGGCGAGACGACATGCGAGTCGGTTGCCATGACCAGACGGCCTTCGCCCGGTGCTGGCAACAAGGCACCATCGTCGCCTTGGGCGAGATATTCGTTGCCGAGGTATTTGGCGAACAGTTCCTCGATCAGTTGTGCCATCGCCCGACCGCCGGAGCCATGGGCCATGTCGATCTGGCCGTGTTTGATGTCGAGGGGACGGACGTAGGTTTTGCGGGTTTGGGTCATGGAATTGGGATGATGGATTTTGGGGAGGGTTCCTGCTTCAAACCTTGCTTTCCGCCTTGAGGGCGGGCGTACTTTCTTTTGCTTCGCCAAAAGAAAGTAGCCAAAGAAAAGGCGACCCCCGGGTCGGCGCCGGCTACGCCGGTCCCTTGCGCTACTCGGCAGGCCGGGCGGCTGGCTAAACTCGCCTGCGGCTCAAACACCGCCAGCCGACTACCCCCGGCCCGCCTGCGTTGCTCAGCGTCTCTCAGGGGGACCCGAAAGGCCTCCGGAATCGGGCAGAGGCGCCAGAAATGGAATGCTACGGTCGGCCCGAAAAAAAGGCCAAAATCGAAAGACCCCTCGTCGGCCACGGATGGTTTAGCGGGCCCCTTGGGAGGCGCCGAGCAACGCAGGGGCTGGCGGAAAAAGGGCGAGCACTGTCTGAGGGCGTAGCCCGAGTTGCGCAGCCCCCGCCAGAACCGAGTAGCACAGGGAACCGGCGTAGCCGGCGCCGACCCAGGGTCGCCTTCTTTTTGCTTACTTTTTCTTGGCGAAGCAAGAAAAAGTGAGACGCGCCTCAAGCGCGGAAAACAACGGCCGAACGAGCGCAAAACCTCAAAGGGAACTGGGGTCTGACCCCAATTAAGCAGCGCTCTGGATTCCCGCCTCCGCGGGAATGGCAGGCAAGCAACCTCAGGCCACATCCTTGTACCGCCCATAGGTGTAATGCGCCGCACAAGCCCCCTCCGACGACACCATGCACGACCCGACCGGATTCTCCGGCGTGCACACCGTCCCGAAAATCTTGCAATCCTGCGGTCGTTTGACCCCGCGCAGGATCGCCCCGCACTCACAGGCCTTGTGATCGGGCACCGAGGCATAACCGAGCGGAAAGCGCTTTTCGGCGTCAAATTCGGCGAACTGGCTGCGAATGCGCAGCGCCGAGTAGGGCAGGATGTTCAGGCCGCGCCATTCGAAGTTCTTCCGCATCTCGAACACCTCAGCGACCAGTTGCTGCGCCTTGAGGTTGCCATCACGGCTGACGGCGCGAGCGAATTCGTTCTCGACCTCGGCACGGCCTTCGTTGACCTGGCGGATCAGCATCTTGATCGCCTGCATCACGTCGAGCGGCTCGAAGCCGGCGATGACCACCGGCTTGCGGTATTCCTCGGCAAAGAACTCGTAGGGCCGGCTGCCGATAATGGTCGACACGTGGGCCGGACCGATGAAGCCATCGAGCGGTACGGTGCCCCACTGGCGAACTTCCGGCGATTCGAGGATGCTGGAGATAGCTGACGGCGTCAGGACATGGCAGCAGAGTACCGAGAAATTCTTCAGACCGAGCGCCGCCGCCTGCTTGATCGCTACCGCAGTCGGCGGCGTCGTCGTCTCGAAGCCGATGGCGAAGAAGACGACCTGCTTGTCCGGGTTCTTCTGGGCCAGCGTGACTGCATCGGCGCTCGAATAGACCATCCGGATGTCGCCGCCCCGCGCCTTGGCCTTCATCAGTGACAAGGCATCGGAGGCCGGCACGCGCAGGCAGTCGCCGTAGGTGCACAGCGTGACACCCTGCTCCAGCGCCAGGCGGATCGCCTGATCGACGCGGCCGATGGGCAGCACGCAAACCGGGCAGCCCGGGCCGTGGATCATCTTGACGTTGGCCGGCAACAGGTCGGAAACGCCGTAGCGCGAGATGGCGTGGGTGTGGCCGCCGCAGAATTCCATGAAATGGTAGCTGCGTGCCGGATCGGCCTCGGCGCGGATCGCTGCCGCCAGCGTTTGCGCGACGTCACCGTCGCGGAACTCGTCGATGTACTTCATCAGTGGATGGTCGGGTCGCCGTCGGCCAAGGCGTGCTCGCCCATTTCGGCGAACAGCTTTAGCGTCTTCGCAGCCTCTTCCGGGTCGAGTTTGTTCAGCGCGTAGCCGACATGGACGATCACGTAATCGCCCACCGCCACACCCTCGACCAGGGCCAACGAAATTTCCTTTTTTACCCCGGCCAGATCGACCAGAGCATTGTCGTCGGGGCGCAGTTCAACGACCTGCGCGGGGATCGCGAGACACATCCGCGTTGCTCCTCAATATCGTTTTTATAGTGGCAGAGTCTAACCCGCCGGAATCAATTTCGCTTGCCTGCCAGACGCCGAAAAAAGCCACGCCGTGAAACCGCCGGCTTCTCTTCTGCCGCAGCTGCCGGCACCGCTTCCGGGGTGGCCGCCGGCAGGGCAAATACGGTCTTGATGGCATCCACCGCCACCACGCGCGCCTGCGCCATGTCGGCCAGATTGGTGACCGGGGCGATCAGCGGACAATACTGGTAAGGGCCGATATCGGGATCGTCATCGGCAATAAACTGCATGGTGCCGCAGGGCAGGTTCAGGTAGCGCCGTTCGCCGGCCGGAATGTCGCCCCACAACTGGCCGCCACCGGAGACCAGCACCAGGTTGAGGAACCACGGCGTGATCACGACACCCAGCCAGTCGCCTTCGTAGCGGGCAAAGCCGATCGCCTCGACGCCCAAGGCCGCGTTGACGAAAGGCATGTCGCGCATGCGCGTCTGCCAGACGTGACGGTAATGCTTTTCCAGGAAGGCGGTAGGATCGTCGTCGCGCGGCACGGCCGGACGAATCGGCGGTGGCGCCAGGGCGGGAGTACGAATGCGTTCAGTCATGCGGGCGGTTCAAGTCCTGAAAATGCAGTGTCGGATCGAAATCGCCCTCCAACGAGGCGGCCAGCGCCGAGAGCGCATCCTCGATCAGCGAGCGCTGCTCGTCTTCAACCACTTCCCGCGCCAGCCCCAACGAGGTCAGCACCCAAGTGCCGACCGGCTGCGGGCCGATCAGCATCATATTGATGCGTTCGCGCTCACCATCCCGCTCGACCCAGGCGAAATCGCCGGCATTTTCGCCCGCACCTTCCCATTCGACAATGCGTTTCGGAATCGACAGGCACATCAGGTGCGGGCCTTGGCTTCGATGCCGAGCAGGCGCAATTCGGCCAGCGTCATTTCGATCAATTCCGGCACCCGCGCCGCGACCTCGGGTGACAGTTTCATGCCTAGGCTCATCGACACCGGCTGCATGCCGACGATGGCAATCGACTTCGGGGCCTTGTCCGTGAATTCCAGACTGGCCAGCACATCGGACAGGCTGACCTGATGCGGCGACAACTTGGTCTTGAAGAAGACCGGCACGTCGTCGCCCTTGAGCAGGATGGGGGTGGCCGGCGGCTGATTGGCACGGACGCAATCGACAACGATCAGGCCATCGAGGTCTTCCAGCTGCTCCAGCATCTCCATGCCGCAAGTGCCGCCGTCGATTACTTCGACGTCCGGCGGCAGCACGTAGTCGCGCTCCAAGGCTTCGATGGTGCGAACGCCGACACCCTCATCGGTCAGCAGGATGTTGCCTATACCCAATACGACGATACGCATGTTCAATTCCAAAAAAACGGGGCGCGAGCATTGTCGCGCCCCCAACGCAGAGTTCATTTGCGGTCGATCAAACCGCCTTCACCGTGACCACCGGATTGTTCTCCTGATCGACCACATGCACAGCGCAAGCCAGGCAGGGGTCGAAGGAGTGCACCGTGCGCAAGACCTCAAGCGGTTTCTCGGGATCGGCCACCGGGTTGTCGATCAGGCAGGCCTCATAAGCGCCCGGCTGGTCTTTTTCGTTGCGCGGCGCGGCATTCCAGGTGGTCGGCACGACGCACTGGTAGTTCTTGATCTTGCCGGAATCGATGACCACCCAGTGCGACAGCACGCCGCGCGGCGCCTCGTGGAAGCCGACCCCCATCTGCTCGCCCTTCGGGAAGACCGGACGGTTGAAAGTCTTCAGGTCGCCCTTGGCCATGTTGGCGAGCAGCAGATCCCACTGGTTGATCAGTTCATCGACCTGCACCGCGCAGCCGACCGCCCGCGCCGCATGGCGGCCGATGGTCGAATGCAGCGCCTCGACGCCAACCTTGGCGCCGGCGACCGTGGAGACCAGATCGAGCGCTGCAGTGGCGTACTTCTTGGTCGGCTCGTGACCGGCGGCCAGCATGTTCATGACGCGCGGCAGCGGGCCGACCTGCATCGGCTTGCCGTAGAAGGTCGGCGACTTCAGCCACGAATACTTTCCGTCATCCTGGAAGTCGGTGTAATTCGGCGTCGTTTCGCCCTTGTACGGATGCAGCGACTTGTCGTTGCCACCGCTGTAGTTGTACCAGGAATGCTTGATCGCCTCGGACACGCCGTCGGTGAAGTACTTGTCGTTGAAGGTCGTGATCGCCTTGAAGCTCTCCAGCTTGCCGCCTTCGATGTAGCCGCCGGGCAGCGCAAACTTCTCTCCCTTGCCGTCGAGCGGAATATCCGGCACGCACAGGTAGTCGGTGATGCCCTTGCCGTACTTGGTCCAGTCGGCGTAGAAGCCGCCGATGGCGCCGACGTCGATCAGATAGACATTCTTGACGAAGTCTTCCAGCTTCAGCATCCATTCCTTGATCGCCAGCAGGCGCTCGACCGTCAGCACCGACTGCGAATCGACCGACAGCGGGTTGGCGACGCCGCCAACGGCGACGTTCTGGATGTGCGGCGACTTGGAGCCGAGCACGGCAACAATCTTGCTGGCGTAGCGCTGCACTTCCAGCGCCTGCAGGTAGTGCGAAACAGCCAGCAGGTTCACTTCCGGCGTCAGCTTCATGGCCGGATGGCCCCAGTAGCCGTTGGTGAAAATGCCGAGCTGGCCGGTGCCGACGAAGCCCTTCAGGCGTTCCTGTACCTTGGTGAATTCAGCCTTGCTGTTGCCGCTCCAGTTGGAAAGGCTTTCGGCCAGGCTGGCGGTCTTGGCCGGATCGGCCTTCAGCGCGCTGACCACGTCGACCCAATCGAGCGCCGACAGGTGATAGAAATGGACGATGTGATCATGCACGGCGTGGGCCAGGATGATCATGTTGCGGATGTATTGCGCGTTGACCGGGATTTCCAGCTGCAGCGCGTTCTCGACGGCACGCACCGAAGCAATGGCATGCACGGTGGTGCACACGCCGCAGATGCGCTGGGTGATTGCCCAGGCGTCGCGCGGATCGCGGCCGATCAGGATATTCTCGACGCCCCGCCACATCTGGCCGGAGGCCCAGGCCTTCTTGACGCGGCCGCCGTCCACTTCGACGTCGACGCGGAGGTGACCTTCGATACGGGTGACCGGGTCGATGGTGACACGTTTGTTCATGTTGTTCTCCTATCCCTGAATTCAGTGTGCGGCGCCTTCCCGGGGCAGAACCGGGAAGCGACGGGTGATGATGATGTAGCCGAGCACTTCGAGCGCGAACATGCCGAGGGTGACCAGCAGTTCGGCGATGCTCGGGAAATAGTTCCAGCCGTGGTCGACGCCGAGACCGGTGTCGTAGCCGATCAGGAAGCCGTTGATGCGGAGCAGGATGCCGCCGAGCATGATCGAGCAGCCGGCGACGAACAGCCGGGCCGGGTTGCGCCGGGCGCCCGCTGTGCCGACGATGAAGTACGGCGCGACGAAGCAGGCCATTTCCAGCCAGAAGAAGAAGGCTTCAAGGCTGGGCTTCAGCGCATGGCCAAGCGCGCCACGCACCACCAGATCGCCGAAGCGCACGGCCAGGAAAGCGGCCAGCACGCCGAGCATGATCTTGGCCATCGGCTGCAACAGGTGCATCTCAATCTCGCGCCGGTAGGCCGAAGCCGCGATGCAGGATTCGAAGAGCACGATGCCGTAGCCGATGGTGATGGCCGACAGCAGGTAGAGCAGCGGCACGATGGGCGTCTGCCACAGCGGATTGACCTGCGGCCCCATGACCACCAGCATGGTGCCGAGCGAGGACTGGTGCATCATCGGCAACAGCGTGCCGAGTGCGATGAAGAAGAACAGCACCTTCTCCAGCTTCTGCTTCTGCACCTTCAGGCCCCATTGCTCCATGAAGACCGGCGAGAATTCAATCCACATCACCGTGATGTAGGCCGAGATGCACACCGCCACCTCGAACATCACCGAATTGGGATTGGCGTAGCCCGGCCACAGGATGTGCCAGAAATTCCACCAGCGACCAAGGTCGAACAGCACGCCGACACCGGCCAGCGTGTAGCCGAACAGCGAGGCAAGCAGCGCCGGCCGCACCAGCGGATGGTAATGGCCGCGGTTGAAGATATAGACCAGCATGGCCACCGAGAAGCCGCCGCAGGCGAAGGCCGAACCGATGACCACATCGACCACCACCCAGATACCCCACGGGTAGCCGTCGTTCAGGTTGGTCACCGCACCGAGGCCGAAGATGAAGCGGACGAAGAGCACGGCAAACATCGCCGCAATCAACAGGCCACAGATCATCACCGGCAGATTGAACAGCTTGCCGCCAACCGGGGCGGCGGGATGATGGGCGCTCATGATTGCCCTCCCTTCTGGTTTTTACTCGCTTCATCGTCTTCCGGCACGACGTTGCGCTTGGCGACCCAGGTCAGGCCGGCGAGCACGGCGAGCGGCATGATCAGGCCGCCGTACAGCGTGTGCTGGATGGTTTCCGAGGTGGCAGCCGAAGATTTCGGCGGCAGGTCCGGCAGGCCGGCCTTCTGGAAATTGACCGCCGACAGCTTCAGCACCTGAGTACCGCCATATTCGGTTTCGCCATAGACGTGCTGCAGGTAGTTGCCGACCTTCGCCTGATAGCTTTGGTCGACCAGGCCTTTCCACTGGGCTGCCTGCTCGGGTGTTTCGCCCTTGGCCGGCAGGCGGCCACGCGGAATGGTCGTCCATTCGCCCGGCTTGACAGCCAGACGGCGCTTGGCTTCGGCCAGCAAATCCTCGGTGCGGCCGAACAGCGTGGCGCCGGTCGGGCAAACCTCGGCGCAGGCCGAATAATGACCGTCCTTGTGACGATGCCGGCACAGCTCGCACTTGCCGATCTTGCCGGTCGGCGAATCGTACTGGTACTTCGGAATGCCGAACGGGCAGGCGGCGACGCAGTAGCGGCAGCCGATGCAGGCGTCGGGGTCGTAGCCGACGACGCCGGTCACCGGATCCTTGGTCATCGCCGACACCGGGCAGGCCGAGACGCAGGACGGGTCGGCGCAGTGCATGCACGAAGTCTTCATGAAGGAGAAGCCGTTCAGTTCGCTGTCCTTCGTTTCCATCGTGCCGTTGCGGTACATCTTGATCAGGTTGAAGGTGTGGCCGCTGGTGTCGAGCGGCGTATCCCACAACTTGTCCATGGCCGTGAATTCAGCCGGGTTCTCGTTAGCCTGCTTGCAGGCTGCCACGCAAGCCTGGCAACCGACGCACAACGTGGCGTCGTAAAGCAGGCCGAGGCCTTCTGGCGGTCGAACGAGGGTATCGCGGGCGCAGGCCGTTTCCGGCAGCACGGCCGAAGCAGCCGCTGCGCCGCCGGCCAGGCAGCTCCGTAGAAAATTGCGTCGGGATGTCATGTCAGACCTCCGTTTTTTCGCCAGACTTCTTCGCTTCTTCCATCTGCTCGGCCTTGTGCGACAGGCCGAGATTCTTGGCGACCATCGCCCCGGCACCCGCTGCTGCACCCGCCACGGCGGCCAGCACAGCAGCCGAGCCAAGCGTCGCGCCGACACCCTTTTCCTCGACGATGCGCGGCAGGAAGGCGGAAGGCTCGATGTTCTTCAGCTTGGCCACTGCATGGATCGGCTTCTCGAAGCCGACGCCCTGCTCGGTACAGCCGATGCAGGGGTGGCCGCAGCCGACTGGCCAGGTACCGGCACCCGCGTCACCGAATTGGATGGTCGGACAGTTGGCGTAGGTTTCCGGCCCCTTGCAACCCAGCTTGTACAGGCAGTGGCCCTTGCGGTGGCCGTCATCACCGAACTCCATGGCGAAGCGGCCAGCATCAAAGTGGGCGCGGCGCTCGCAGTTTTCATGCACCAGGCGGGAATAGGCGAATTTCGGGCGACCGAGGTGATCGACCGCCGGCAGGGCGCCGAAGGTCAGGAAATGGACGACCGTGGACAGGAAGTTGTACGGATTGGGCGGGCAGCCGGGGATGGTCACCACCGGCTTGCCGAGCACCTTGTCCACGCCCTTGGCGCCGGTCGGATTCGGATCGGTCGACGGCATGCCACCCCACGAAGCGCAGGAACCGATGGCGATCACCGCTGCCGCGTCGGCCGCACATTCGGTCAGCAGCTCGATCGCCGTCTTGCCGCCGATCTTGCAGTAGATGCCGTTGTCGCGGGTCGGGATAGCACCCTCGACGACCAGGATGTACTTGCCCTTGTTCTCGGCCATCGCCGTCTTGCGCGCCGCTTCGACCTGGTGGCCAGCCGCCGCGAACAGCGTCTCGTGGTAATCGAGCGAAATGACGTCGAGAATCAGCTTTTCCAGCGTCGGATGCTCGGCGCGCAGGATGGACTCGGTACACCCGGTGCATTCCTGAAAATGCAGCCAGATCACACTCGGCCGCTTCTTGGTCGCCACCGCCTCGGCCACCGCGGCATCCGCCCCTTGCGGCAAGCCCAGCGTGGTCGCCAGTGCGGCGCAGAATTGCAGGAACTCACGCCGGTCCATCGACAAACGCGCAGCCGCAGCTTCGATGCGATCGTCCTGTTCCAGCGAAATCAAATTTTGGTTGGCCATGGATCTCCCCTTTTTTGCTTTCACGTCGGCCACTGGCCGACACGCCTCTCTGCTGGGGATCAGGCAATTGTTTTATTGGAATAGCTAACAGCAACAAGCGGGCCAGTAAATAAATTTCATTATTTACAATCACTTGTAAAAATTCATCGTCAAAACCCGGCAAAAAACCCGGCATAGGCTTTCCACTTCGCAAGGCGAGGTGATCAGGGGCTTGTCAGACTTGAGGAGTAGATATTTTGGAGGCGAAGCTGAGTCCTATACATCCCCGAGTTGCCCCCTTAATCGATTGACAACGGCATCAGATTAGATGACATTGCCCTGTCTCATTCGCACGACCGTGGAGCGGTGTGCATTACCAACACGGTGGAAACAGTTACACCATGTAACTATTTTTCAGTTACAATCCGCAGCCCGTTCAAGTAACCTATATGTCAAAGCATCAAAAAGCCTTAGCACGATTGACATCCAATCCACCGGCAGCGGACATTAAATGGTCCGAACTAAAGGTAGTGTTGGAGCATCTAGGCTACGAGATGCTTAAAGGTAGCGGGTCGAGACGGAAATTTTTTCACCGCGGGAAAAATGCATTGATTATTTGCCATGAACCTCACCCATCACCAAATGTGGACAAGAGCTGCATAGCGGACGTTATTGAACATTTAAAGACGCATCAATTCATCTGAGGACAAAGTGAACATTCTCAAGCACAAGGACTATGAAGGTACGGCAGAGCTCGATATGGAGCGTTTTGCTTGCCGCGGAAAAATCCTTTTCATTGATGACTTGGTAACCTACGAGGCAGACTCGCCTTCAAACCTTCAGAAGGAATTTGAGGCTGCCGTCGATGACTATATTGAGACTTGCGCTCTGCTTAATCGAGAGCCGAAAAAACCTCTAAAGGGTCAATTTAACGTTCGCGTCCCTTCCGCATTGCACAAAGCTGCTGCGCTCCGAGCAATCGCCGACGATATCTCGCTTAACGACGTTGTAGTTCGTGCTCTTGATGCCTATGTAAACATCAAGACGGACGTCAATCACAATGTGAAACTAACCGTCGAAATGCCTGATCAGCCAGTCACTATGCAAGTTGCAGGCATGATGGATGCGCAATGGGGAACGATGTTGTATGCAAGCAAACACTAATCCTCCCCCCTTCCAGATTGGTATCGGGCCCTTGCCGGTAGGAGACCCGCTTTCGGTGAAAGACCTGACGGCATTACTGATCAAGCACTACGGGTTGCACGAAGGAAATTTCGATTTACTGATCGAGTTCCAAATTGGCATGGGGGCTTTTGGACCAACCCCCGACATGCAGGCACCGGGAGCCATGATTGGGGTGTCCAAAATGGGGCTAGCGAGATCTGCTCAAATCGGTCCGCTTTCGGTAGATGCGGCAGTGGTAAATCCACCACCCAAATCCCGGATGACAAAAAAGAAATAATTTGCATCAGCTATTAAACCCGCTTCGGCGGGTTTTCTTTTGGAGTACAGCGCTATCCACGTAACGCTGGGGTCTATTTGTTCCTACGCGTTGTGCAGCGATTCCAAGGTAATCCGCTACAGCCGCGCCACCCACGCCTGCCCGAACGCTAGGCCGCCGTCGTTAGGGGGGGCTTGGCGGGCTTCGAGTAGATCGAGACCAACTGAGGAGAAGTGGTCGCGCAATGCCGTCATCAGCACGACATTCATCGCACAGCCTCCACCGATTGCGATTTTTGCCCCTTTTTTCCCGTCGACCGTAGCATTTACCCATTCAGCCAGCCCGGCTGCTACCGTGGCGTGGAAGAGGGCGGCGCCGTAGGCGGCGTTGTCCTTGCAGCCCATCAGGGCCGGCAGTAGCGGCGAGAAGTCGAGTACTTTGCCCTGTTCGCTCAGGGCATAGCCACCGGACAAGGGTTCGACCGGGCCGTGTTTGGCGGCGAGGCCTTCGAGTTCCATCGCCGCCTGCCCTTCGTAGTGCATCAGGTCACGCACGCCGAGCAGGCCGGCGGCGGCGTCGAACCAGCGGCCGAGGCTGGTGGTTGGCGGGCAGCGTAGTTTTCGGTCGAGCATGGTGAGCAGCGGGCCGGGGTCACGGCTCGGGTAGTACTGCTTGATCCAGCCGCCGACGCGATAGCCGAGGCCGGCGCCGTGCAGGGCTGAGACGGCCATGCGCCACGGCTCTTTCGCCGCGCGATCTCCACCGGGCATGGCCAGCGGGTGGAGGTGGCCGAGGCGTTGGCAATCGGCACCGCCGAGGCGCAGCAGTTCGCCGCCCCAGGCGCCGCCGTCCGGGCCGAGGCCGACGCCATCGAGCGCCAGCCCGAGAATCGGTTCGTTGATGCCATGTTCGGCGCAGATGGCGGCGATATGAGCCTGGTGGTGGCCGATGGCGATGGCGGGAACACCCAGTTTTTCGGCCAGGCGCAGGGCCAGATGGGTGGATGGGAAATCGGGGTGCAGGTCGTGGGCGATCAGTTCGGGCGTCACGTCGAGGATGGCCAGCAGGTGTTCAACCGTCTCTTCGAGGAAGCCGATGGCGGCGACGTTGTCGAGGCCGCCGATGTGCTGCGACAGGAAGGCTTCGCGGCCTTTCATGACGCAGAGGGTGTTCTTCAGGTAGCCGCCCAGCGCCAGCACGTTCGGGCCGTCGTCGGCCAAATGAATCGGCACCGGCACGTAGCCGCGGGCGCGGCGGATGAAGGCCGGGCCGGCCGCTGTTGCCCGCACGACGGAATCATCGCAGCGGATGACGATCTCGCGGTTGTGGATCAGGTAGGCATCAGCAATGCCGGCCAGGCGTTCTCGTGCCTCGTCGTTGGCGATGACCAACGGCTCGCCGTGCGGATTGGCGCTGGTCATGACCAGCAGCAGGTCGCTCGGCTGGTTAAGCCAGTCGGTACCGGCCGGGCGGCCGGCGGCTTCGTGCCAGAGCAGCAAATGCAGTGGCGTGGTCGGCAGCATGACACCGAGCCAGGCGAGGCCGGGTGCGATGCCCTTGAGTTCGCTGCCGCCCTTGGCGCAGAGCACGATGGGGGCCGCCAAGCCTTGCAGCAGCGCCAGTTCGCCGGCTCCGATCCGCGCATGCGCGGCCAGCGAAGCGGCATTCAGGCCCATCACGGCGAAGGGTTTTTCCTCGCGCTGCTTGCGTTCGCGCAGTTCAGCCACGGCCGCAGCGTCGCGTGCATCGCAAGCCAGATGGAAGCCGCCCAGCCCCTTGATGGCAACGATCTTGCCGGTGCGCAGCAGATGCAGGGTTTCGGCAATCGAGTCGCCGGCCAGCGGCTGACCGGCGGCATCTAGCAGACTCAGTTGCGGGCCGCAATCGGGGCAGCAGGTGGTTTCGGCGTGAAAGCGGCGGTCGCTGGGCCTTGTGTATTCGTCGTTGCACGGAGGGCACAGCGGGAAAGAGGCGAGACTGGTTTGCGCCCGGTCGTAGGGAATGCGCTGGCTGACGGTGTAGCGCGGGCCGCAGTGGGTGCAGGTGGTGAAGGCGTAGCGCCAGCGGAGATTGGCCGGATCGAACAGATCGGCGATGCACTCGGGGCAGATGGCAGCATCCGGGCCGATGGCGGTTTTGACTTCGCCCGCCTCGCTATCGAGGATGGTGAAACCGGGGGCCGTCACTTCGGCCGGCTCGCTGTCGATGGCATCGATACGGGCCAGTCGCGGGGCCTCACGCGGCAAACGGGTGACGAATTCGGCAAGCTTTTCGCCAGCCACTGCGGCAATCACCCCGCCGCCATCATTACGCACCCAGCCGTTCAGCCCGAGTTCGACGGCCAGTCGCCAGACATAGGGGCGAAAGCCGACGCCCTGGACGAGGCCTCGAATACGGAACAGCCGAGCAGTCATGCCATTTCCCCGGAGAAAAGTGGTGAGCTTACGCCGAGCCATGATTTCGCGCATTACAATGCCACCCAGATACCAACCGGCCAGCCTTTTCGCCCCTCCGTGCGCAGCGATTCCGATTCAATCCCCGACCCCACGCGCAGCAAGCCGCGTTGTTTGAGCATCGATCTCGAAGTCGGCATCCGCAGCGCCGTCATTCACCAACTAGCCGGGCTGCGCGGCGATAGCGACGCCCGCCTGAACTATCCGCCCGGCAAACTCCCGGAAGCACTAAACCAGCTTGATGCGTTGGCTGACGACGCAGCCTTTCTGCTCGGCCACAATCTGATCGCCTTCGATCTGCCGCAACTGCGCGCCGCCAACCCCAACCTGCGGCTGCTGGCCAAGCCAGCTATCGACACCCTGCGCCTCAACCCGCTGGCCTTCCCGAAGAACCCCTACCACCATCTGGTCAAGCACTACCAGGATGGGCAACTGCTGGGCAACCGCAAGAACAATCCACTGCTCGATGCCGAACTGGCCTTGCAGGTATTTTGCGACCAGGAACACAGCCTGCAGCAGATGCAGCAGGCTGCTCCCGATCTGCTACTCGCCTGGCACTGGCTGACGACGCGTGATCAGTCCATTTCCGGCTTGAACCGGTTTTTCATGGTCACTCGCCACAGTGCCGCTCCGAGTGCCGACGAAGCCCGCGCCGCCATCGCCCGTCTCCTTGATGGACAAAGCTGCACAACGACCAGCCGCCAGATCATTGCCGCTGCCGAAGACCACGCCTGGCCGCTGGCCTACGCGCTGGCCTGGCTGTCGGTGGCCGGCGGCAATTCGGTGATGCCACCCTGGGTGCGCTTCCAGTTTCCCGAGGCCGGCCGCCTTATCCGCCAACTTCGCGACACGCCCTGCGCCGCCCCCGACTGCGCCTGGTGTCGCCGCGAACATGACGCACTGAAGCAGTTGCAGCACTGGTTCGGCAAGAACTACGCATTTCGTCCCGAGCCGGTCGACAAGGACAGTGGCCAGCCGCTGCAGCAGGTCATCGTCGAAAGCGCCATGCGCGGCGATCACAACCTCGGCATCCTGCCGACCGGCACAGGCAAGTCGCTGTGCTACCAGATTCCCGCCCTATCGCGCTTTGTCCGCACCGGCGCGCTGTCGGTCGTCATCTCGCCACTGGTCGCGCTAATGGAGGACCAGGTCAAGGGCTTGCGCGAGCGCGGCATCGACTGCTGCGCGGCGATAAACGGCCTGCTCAACATGCCGGAACGGGCCGACGTGCTCGACCGCGTGCGCCTGGGCGACGTTGGCATCCTGCTCATCGCCCCGGAGCAGTTGCGCAATCGCAGTGTGCGCAAAGTGCTGGCACAGCGCGAAATCGGCGCCTGGATTTTCGACGAAGCCCACTGCCTGTCGAAATGGGGCCAGGATTTCCGACCGGATTACCGCTACGTCGCCCGCTTCATTGCCGAAAGCCGCGACGCCTCGCCGGACAAGACGCTGCCGCTGATCCAGTGCCTGACTGCCACCGCCAAGCCGGAAGTCGTCACCGATATCGTCGGGCATTTCCGGGAAAAGCTGGGCATCGCCATGCGCGTGCTCGACGGCGGCGCCCGGCGCGACAACCTGCGCTTCGACGTCATCCCGACCACGCCGGGCGAAAAATACGACCTGGTCGGCCGCCTGATCGCCGACGAGTTGCCGCCGGAAAAATCCGGTGGCGCCATCGCCTACTGCGCCACGCGCAAGCAGACCGAAGAGCTAGCGCAGTTTCTCCGGGAAAAGGGCCTGGCTGCAGCGGCCTATCACGCCCGCCTGCCGCCGGAAACCAAGAAGAACACGCAAAAGGCTTTCATCACTGGCGAATTGCGCGTCATCGCCGCCACCAACGCCTTCGGCATGGGCATCGACAAACCCGACGTGCGCCTCGTCGTCCACGCCGACATCCCCGGTTCGCTGGAAAACTACCTGCAGGAAGCCGGCCGGGCCGGTCGCGACCGAGCGGCGGCGCGTTGCGTGCTGCTCTACACCGCCGACGACGTCGAGCGCCAGCACAGTATGTCGGCCAACTCACGCCTGTCGCGGCGCGACATCCAGAGCGTGCTGCGCGCCCTGCGCCAGATTCAGCGCAAGAAAAACCGCGAGGAACCGATCGTCGCCACCTCTGGCGAGATTCTCGATGAAGACGAGGAAGGCAGCCTCAAGCGCGACATCGCCACCGACGACACCCGCGTCCGCACCGCCGTCGCCTGGCTGGAAGAAGCCGGCCTCGTACGACGCGAGGAAAACAGCGTGCAGATTTTTCCGTCCTCGCTACGGGTCAAGGATTTGGCCGAAGCCGAAAGCAAGCTGGCGAGCAGCATCCCGGCACCGGAAGAGCGGAAAAAATACCTGAATCTGCTGCAGATCCTGATGGTCGCCCCGGCCGACGAAGGCATCACTACCGACGAACTGATGGTCAGCGCCGGTTTCGAGGCCACGGCCTTGCGCGAGGCGCTTTATCTCTTCGACCGGCTGGGCATTTCCAGCAACGACACGGGAATGACCGCCTTCCTCCATGTCGGCGTCGAAAATGCCTCGAAGAAGCGCTTCGAGGTGGCCTGCGCGCTGGAAACCGCGCTGATCGCCCAACTGCGTGAAACGGCGCCCGATGTGATTGCCGGCGACGGCTACCCGCTCAACCTGCGGCTGCTGGCCCAGCGTCTCAAGGATGAAGGCCACCCCCAAGCCCTGCCGCACAGCCTTGGCCTGATCCTCAAGGGTCTGGCCGGCGATGGCCGCAATGACCACAATTGCCCTGATGGGCGCGGCAGCATCACTTTCAAGCGGGCCAGCGACCCGGAAACCGTATTCGTCACGCTCAACCGCAGTTGGGCTGCGCTGGACAAGACCGCCGAACGGCGCCGCACTGCCGCCGGCCTGCTGCTCGCCCATTGGCTGTCTTGCCTGCCCAACGGCGCCCGCGGCATTGACCTGCTGGCCGAAACCACGCTGGGCAAACTGGCCGCCAGCGTTGCCGGCGATGCCCTGCTCGCCGCCGAGAATGGACACGTCGACAAGCTGGTCGACCGTGCCCTGCTCTGGCTGCACGAACAAGACATCCTGCGCCTGAACAAGGGGCTGGCCGTCTTCCGCACGGCGATGACCTTACAGCTTGAGAGCAACTGGAAGCTGCAATTTGAAAAGAGCAATTACCAGCCACTGCAACTGCACTACAACGAACTGACCCGGCAAATCCACATCATGGCCGAGTACGCCGAGCGCGGCATCGAGCGCATGGCCGAAGCGCTGCAACTGGCCATGGATTACTTCAGCCTGTCGCGCGATGTCTTTTGCCAGCGCTGGCTGCCCGGGCGAGAGGAAGAACTGGAGCGTCAAACCACGCCGCAATCGTGGGAAAGCATCGTCGAAACGCTGACCAAGCCCAACCAGCGCACCATCGTCGCCGACGACCGGGACAACACCAACACGCTGGTGCTGGCCGGGCCGGGTGCCGGCAAGACACGGGTGCTGGTGCATCGTATCGCCTACCTGGTACGTATCCGCCGCGAGAACCCCCGGGCCATCGTGGCGCTGGCCTACAACCGTCATGCGGCGCTGGAAATCCGCCACCGCCTGCGCGAGCTGATCGGCAATGATGCCATTGGCGTCACCGTGCTCACCTGCCACGCCTTGGCCATGCGCCTGGTCGGCGCCAGTTTTGCCGAGCGGCAGGCACAAAACGACGACGATTTCGATGCCATCCTCAGCGAAGCCACGGCGCTGCTCGAAGGGAGAGGCTTGCCACCGGAAGATGCCGACGCACAGCGCGACCGCCTGCTGGCCGGCTTCCGCTGGATCTTCGTCGATGAATACCAGGACACCGGCCCCGCCCAATACGCCCTGATCTCGGCGCTGGCCGGCCGCAAGCGCAGCGACGAGGACGGCAGGCTGAACCTGTTCGCGGTCGGCGACGACGACCAGAACATCTACGCCTTCGTCGGCGCCTCAGTCGAATTCATCCGCAAGTTTGCCGACGACTACCAGGCTCAAACCCGCTTTCTGGTCGAGAACTACCGGTCGACCGCCAACATCATCGCCACCGCCAATGCCCTGATCGCCCCGGCCGGCGAGCGCATGAAAACCACGCAGCCGATCCGGATCAACGCAGCCCGCGACAAATCGCCACCGGGCGGCAACTGGCAAGGCCGCGACAGCGTCGGACAAGGCCGGGTGCAAATCCTGTCGGCCGGGCGCAACGCCGAACAACAGGCGATGGCCTTACTGACCGAAATCGAACGCTTGCGCTCGCTCGGGCTCGATCTCAGCCGAACCGCCGTCATCGCCCGCCAGTGGAAATACCTCGACCCCCTGCGTGCCGCCTGCGAGGCGCACAGCCTGCCGGTCAGCATGGCCGACGAGGAAGCGCCGCCGCTCTGGCGCCTGCGCGAAACCCAGGCCCTGCTCGCCTTTGCCGAGGCGCATGGCGCGCTCATCTCGTCCGGCATTCTCTCAGGCTGGATGGCCGCACGGCCGGCCAACGGCTGGGCCGACAGCGTGCGCGACGCAGTCGCTGCCTTTGCCGACGATACTCAGGGCGCCGAGGTCACGCTCGACTATTTCCGCGACTGGCTGGCCGAATGGGGCCGCGCCAACCGCCACCGACAAACTGGCCTGCTCCTGCTGTCCGCACACCGTGCCAAAGGGCTGGAGTTCGACCACGTCTTCGTGCTGGATGGCGAGTGGACAGGGCAGAAAGGCGAGGATGCCGACGCCGCCCGCCGCCTTTACTACGTGGCGATGACCCGCGCCCGCCAGACGCTGACCCTGGCCCGCCTCGACATCGGCAACCCGCTCATCGACTGCCTGCCCGACAGCCCGGCCCTGCTACGCCGGCCAGCCAGCGCATGGCTGCCCGAACCGCCCGGACTAGATCACCGCTACATCATCCCAAGCCTGAGGGAAATCGACCTCGGCTTTGCCGGCCGAAAAAAGACCGGGGAACGCATCCACGCCCGCGTCGCAGCACTCAAGGTCGGCGATGTACTGCAGTTTTCAGCCGATCAACGCGGCTACGCCCTGCTGACCCCGGACGGCATCGCCGTCGGTCGCCTGTCACAAAATTTCAAGCCGCCCCCCGACCTGCGCTGTATCGCCGCCCGCGTGCACGCCATTGTCGTCTGGCGCCAACGCGACAGCAGCGCCGAATACGCCGACCGTTGCCAGTGCGAACGCTGGGAAGTGGTGGTTCCCGAACTGGTTTTTGGCCGATGAATCCGGCTGGCGCCCCTGCTACTGCGTCAATAGATCGATGTAGGCCTGATAGCCGTAGCTGCGATTCTTCTTCTGCCCGGTCAGCTCGCTGACGATGCCAAGCTCGGCTAGCAATCCGACGGCCGCGTTGGCCGTGGGAAAGGTGGTGTCGAGCTTTTGCCGGGCGTGCTCGACCGTGAACCGGGGCATCAGCGGCAGCGCCTCGAACAGGCGGTAACTGGCGGCGGTGGTTTTGGGCGTAGCCAGCAGGCGGCGACGGTCGTTATTGATCAGGGTGGCAATGGCAACGATGCTGCGCTCCGCTTCGCCAGCCGCCATCGCTACTCCTTCGAGGAAAAAGGCGATCCAGGATTCCCAATCGCCTTGCGTTCGTATTCCCGACAGCAACTGGTAGTACATCGACTGGTATTGCTTCAGGTAGGCACTGAGGTAAAGCAAAGGCTCCGGCAGAAGCTGCCAATGCTCCATCAGCGCCGCGATCAGCAAGCGGCCGATGCGACCGTTGCCATCGAGAAACGGGTGGATGGTCTTGAACTGGGCGTGAATCAGCGCGATCCTGACCAGCGGCGGCAGATCGCTTTCCACCCCAGAATGGATGAAGCGCTCGACATCGGCCAACAGTGCCGGCACCCGCTCCGCTGGCGGCGGAACGAAGACAGCCTTGCCCGGACGCGTGCCGCCGATCCAGTTCTGCGAACGACGCAGCTCGCCCGGCTGCTTGCCGCTACCGCGAACGCCGGCGAGCAAGCAGCGATGGGCGTCGCACAACAAGCGCACGCTGATCGGCAAGCCGGCCGGGTCGCGCAGGTTGTCCTGCACCAGGCGAAACGCCCGGAGATAATTGCTCACCTCTTCGACATCGTCGGCATTGACGACCGCAAAACCCGCTTCCTCGTCGAAGAGGTCGACCAGCGTCGCCTGCGTTCCCTCAATTTGCGAGGTTAGCAAGGCCTCCTTGCGTACCGCGCCATAGAGCAGCCAATCGACGGATGGCACCAGGCCGGACACACCAGCCAGCCGGGCCAGAGCCATTTCAGACGCCCGATTGGCGGCTTCAAAACTAGCTGACGACAAGGCCGGCTCGCATGGCGGCAGCGGATGCGGCACGAAAGCCCGAACTTCCTCGCCGAGCGTGGTGGAGACCTCATAGCTTCCAGTCTGACGCATGATGTGAAAAGTTTCTTTAATAGACGGCCACGATATTAAAGCAAACTTTAATATCGCGCACGAACATGCAAAAAAATTTAAACTTTGGCCATTTCCCCCGTTCGACCGTGCCCCGAAGGAATCCACAGCGACGAGCCAGCTTTGCTGGCCGTCTTGCTGTGCAGGTGCTTTATCAGGCGCCTTGGGGAAACCGCATTTGCCACGGCGAATACGGAGCAATTCGCCCGACTCGCTCATGGCGCCAGATCAGATCATTGTCTGCGGCGACGAAACAGGCGACTAAGCACCCAGGCGGCGGTACCAGGAACAACGATGTACGCCAAAAGACCCACTGGCCCACCACCAAAATTGAGGGCGCCAACAACCGTCAGGCCGAGATTTAAAACAATCAGCGCCCCGCCGACCAGGAGGTCGAGCGGATGGCGCTCATCATTCGCCATGCCGGTCTTTCTACTTGGCCGCCAGCTGCCGTTCCAGCTCGGCCACCCGGCGCTTCAGGGCATCGACCGATTCCGAGCGCTTGCTCCGCTGTTCTTCCAGTCCGGACTGAATCCAGTCCAGCCAGGCACTGAGGCCGTCACCGCTGGTGGCCGAGACGCGGAAGATGGTCAGGTTGGGATTGACGCGGCGGGCGTTGGCTTCGGCCAGATCGGCATCGAATTCGAGGTAGGGCAGCAGGTCGCACTTGTTGAGCAGCATGACGTCGGCCGCGGCGAACATGTCGGGGTATTTCAGCGGCTTGTCCTCGCCCTCGGTGACAGAGAGGATGGCAACCTTGTGGTGTTCGCCGAGGTCGAAGGCAGCCGGGCAGACGAGGTTGCCGACGTTCTCGATCAGGAACAGCGAGTCGTCGGCCGGTTGCAGGCGTTGCATGGCGTGGCCGACCATGTGGCCGTCGAGGTGGCAGCCCTTGCCGGTGTTGATCTGCAGCGCCGGCACGCCGGTGGCGCGGATGCGCTCGGCATCGTTGGAGGTCTGCTGGTCGCCTTCGACGACGCTGATCGCCAGCTTGTCCTTCAACAGTTCGATGGTCTTGCAGAGCAGCGTGGTCTTACCGGAGCCGGGGCTGGAGACGAGGTTCAGCGCAAAGATGCCGCGCTCGTCGAACGACTGGCGGTTGGCCGCGGCATAGGCGTTGTTCTTGGACAGGATGTCCTGCTCGATCTGCACCATGCGGGCCTGCGACATGCCGGGCACGTGGGCGCGGGCCGGGCCGGTGCCGTAGTCGAGGTCGCCGGCGACACCGTGTTCGTGGTGATGATGTTCTTCGCCGTGCGCATGGGCGTGCTCGCCGTCGTGGACATGGGCGTGGCTGTGTTCGCTGCCGTCGCTGTGGTGATGCGTGTGCGAGTGCACGCCGAGCGGCGCGTCGTCGTGGCTGTGATCGTGATCATGCCCATGGTCGTGGGCATGGGTGTGCACCGTGCCGTCTTCGTGGACGTGGGTGTGCTCGTGTGAATCTTCGTGCGCCCCACCCTCGATCTTCGTTTCTCCTGCGCCGCAGCCGCAAACCGTACACATAGTCGTCTCCTGATTATTCGATTTCGATTTCCTTGACCCGCATTTCCGTCCCGCCAGTCGGCTGCACCTGGTGGCTGCCGCACTTCGGGCAGGCGCCGTACAGTTCGCTCATCGCCACCGTTTCGGCACATTGCATGCACCAGCCGGCGCCAGGCGTTGCCAAAATTTCCAGCGCAGCATCCTGCGCGATACTGCCGCGCGTGACCGCTTCGAAGCAAAATTTCAGCGCTTCCGGTTCAACCGAGGACAGGCGGCCGATTTCCAGCACAACCAGTTTCACCCGACGAGCACTTTCGCGACGCGCCGTGTCTTCGACCAGTTGCAACACGCCTTCGGCCAGCGACATCTCATGCATCGTTCAACTCCACGACAAAGGGCAGACAGGGATCAAGCGCCAGTATGGCCCGATTCAGCACCTGTTTTGCTTGATCCAGAGAAGCAAATTCGAGATTACCGAGCAAAGATGACAGGGCCGCGGCATCGGAAAAGAAATCGTCGGTCGGGGCCTGGACCCGGTAATTGGCGACCTTGCCGTCGATGATATGCACCGCATGGGTGAGCACGCCGCGCGCCGTCATGGTTTGCCCCACGCCCCAGCCATCCCCCCCGGCCATGGCAATTGGAAAGGCTGCACCACTGGCCAGCGCTTCCGCCGCCCAATTCACCTCGGCCAGACGCGCCTGGAAAACGGAACGAATCGTGGCTGGCCTGGGCATGCCCGGCATCTCCGAAGCAGTACCCTGCCAATAGGCCAGCCAGGGCTCAGGCGCCAGCACGACGGCTCGTGTTGTTTTCTGGCATGCCAACTCCGGTACGACTTCTTCCGTCGTGCGGCCGACCAGGATTTCAAGGCATTTATCGGCCAGCGGTCGCAGGGTATCGTGCAGGAGCCTTTGCGTGATGGCCAGAAATTCGTCGCTCTGCCGCGCATTGCGCCAGGCGATGAAAGCCTCCTTGGCCGAGTGCAGGCCGAGTGCCGGCGGCCAGTCGAGCAACAGGCGCCAGAGGTTTTCGTGCAGCACCTCAACCCACAATTCGACCGCATCGGCAGCCCTCGGTGCCTCGTTCTGCGCCGCCACCACTGCCGCCTGTGCCGCGGCGCGCTGGGCATGGGCGCAGAGGGTAAACAAATAGGGTACGGTCTTAACCACGGCATCGGGCAATTGGCCGATGAACAGACGGGTCACCGAGGGCCGTTTGAGTATGACCTCAAGATCTTGCAAGCGCCCACGCTGAAGCTGCGCCCGAACGGTCAGCAAACCGGCGCTGGTCATCGGCCCAGCCCCAGAAAAGCACGTCGGCTGGTGGTCTTGCCGGTTGCGGCCGGCGCCGCCAGGGGCTCGGCAAACAAGGCATGCGCGGTTGCAATCGCCGTCAGACGGGCAGCTTCGTGCGTTTCGAATTCGAGCGCCGGAGAAAACAGCGAACAGAGATGGTAGTTGCCGATACTGCTCTCCTCGGCGACGGTGAATTCGTAATCACCGGATGGAAAATGCCAGTCGTGCTTGCAGCACGCGGCCAACGCCGGCCAGCCTTCAAGTTGACCGGGCAGACAAAGCAGGTTGATCGCCCACGGCGTGATCATGACGCCCGCCCAGTGCCCATCGGCGGTGCGCTGAAAACCGACAGCCTCGACCTGCAACGCCTGATTGCAGATGGGTACATCGTGCATCCGGGTTCGGGCAATGTGGTCGAAAACAGCGACTAGCTCGGACGATGGATCGGTCGTCCACAACCTCATTCGGTCACCATAAACTTGTGCCTGGGCGCATCGCACCCGGGACAGCACCAGTCGTCCGGCAGGTTGGCAAAGGGGACGCCAGGCGGAATGCCGCGCACGTCGTCACCCTCGGCCGGGTCGTAAACCCACCAGCAGATGCCGCATTCCAGTTTGTCGTCAGGTTTGACGCCGAGATGTGAACCTTCGAATCGCATACCGGGGAATTTAGACCGGCTCCACCATCATGTCGAGGTATTCGCGCAGGCGTTCGACCGAATCGGTGAAATCCTCGTCGGCCGCCAGCGCCACTTCCGGCATGCCAACGATTTCGATGGAGTTCAGGATCAGCGTGTCCATGCTGTTGAAGTACTGGACCCACCAGACGTTCTTCAGCCGCGTGCTGGTGATCCGGCAATTGCCGTAGCCGCGGGAGAGGATGGAGACTTCGCGGTGGCCGAGCCAGCCGTAGAGCGTATCGAGGTCGGCATCACTGACCGGCAGCAGCGTCAGGTTGATGACGTGGGCCGAATCGCCCGGCTTCCAGGCTGCCGCCTGCATGCGAATTTCCTCGACCAGCGCCTGGGCGTTCATGCAGCCGAGCGGATAGGTCGGCGCCGGCAGATCGGCTGCTGCCGTGCTTGCCATGGCCTCGGTCAATACCGCCGGGATGCTGCCGGTTTCGAGGCGGTCGACCATCATCGCGCCATCATCGGCCACCTTGAGGACCCGCCACAGGCCGGAAAAGGCAGTTTCCTGAACCCGCCAATGACCCGGTGCGGTCGTGAAGGCGCTGACCTCGCCGAAGCCCATCGACTGGTTGATCACGTCACGCATCGTCGCATCGAGATCGAGCAGCTTGAGGCTGGCCCCGCCTTCGAAACCAAGTTTCTCTGCCTCGTCGGCAAACACACCCAGCAGACTGGCGGCGCGATTCACGACCTCGGCAGGCACATTATCCGGCAGACGCGGTTGCGAGAAGGTTTCCATGCCTTTCGGCATCGGCAGGTAGTCCGGCGCTTCTTCGCCCTGCGAGCCGGGCCCCATGGCGACGACGGAAATCGGGAAGGGACGCATCGTAGACGGGTTCATGCGCAGGCTCCTTGCGAGGTTTCGACCCGAATGGCGATACCGATCGGCTTGGCTTGTACGGGGCCGTTGAGCAGGCGGGCGACTTCGTTCTGGTAGTCGCCCCAGTCGCGGATGCCATTGAGCACGCCAACAAACTGGCCATCGCGCAGGAAGACCACCGCCGGCGCACGCGGTACGCCGTATTGCGCCATCAGGGCCGGGGCGAAATCGGGACCGGCGACCCAGCGGGCGATCTGCCCGGCGACCGGCTTCAGGGCTTCGGGCAGGATCACGCAGGCATCGAGCACTTCGAGATTGCGCTGCGGGTCTTCGGTCAGCAGCAGGGCGGTCAGGCCGGCCGGGAATTCCGGCTGGCTGCAATCGACGCGGGAAAAGCCGTGTTTTTGCTGCATGCGGCCGATGGCTGTTTCCAGCTTTTCGAGCGAGGTCGGTCCGGCGACAAGTTGGAGGCTCATGATGGTTGTGTCCTCAGAAAATCGGGGAGTTGGGGTTCGCGCTCAAGATCGGCGAAGAAGGCAGAAAAGTCGGTTTCGCCGGAATGGGCAGCTTCCAGCGCATTCAAGGCCGCATTGATGGCATCGGCCCGTTCGGCGTCGATCACCTCACGTGCCGCTTCAAGAAAAGTCAGCAGCCAGACACCCGGCAGTTGCTGGCCGACCAGGCTGAGGTCGACCCGAACTTCGCCGTTGCGGCCGGCGCAGCGAGCAAAGTGCTCGCCACACTCGATGACCTGGACGGGGATGCCGAGGCACATCTCAAGCAGCTTCCATATTAAGAAAACGGGCATCGCCCAGGCGGTAGGCCTGATCGGCCGGCGGCCGTTCGCCTTCGTAAACATCCATGGCCAGCGCCGCATCTGTCAGGCTGTCGGCCTTGCCTTCGCGGATGCGACCGACCACGCCCCAGCGCTCCAGCCAGTCGAGGGCCAGATTCAGAGACTGCACCATCTGTGCCTTGACGATGTCGCGCAGGCTGCCGCCGTAATCTTCCAGTTCTTCCGGCTGGACACCGATCAGCACCAGTTCGGCCGGCAGCTTGTTGGTCAGCTCGGCCGCCATCAACACCTCCTGGAAACCGGTCTGGTGCAGGCTCATCTTCTTGGCGCCCATGAAGCGCGGCACCTGATCGCCGACCACCTCGCGCAGCTTGCCGGCCGGATCGCCGTAATCGACGGCATCGAAAACGAGCAGGCAGTCGGCCTCCTGGACGTAGGGCAGCAGGTAAAGACCTTGCGTGCCACCATCCATCAGCGTCACTTGCGGCGGAAATTCCCAGCCATCGTTCAGCGCCTCGACGCAGCGCACGCCGAAGCCTTCATCGGCCCACAGGATGTTGCCGATGCCGAGAACCAGAATGCGTTTGGTATTCATTGAAACCTCTGAAAAAAGACCCCGGCACACAGGAGCGCCGGGGCAAACGCAAGGTAAATCTTCAGTCATTGACCAGGTTGCAAGCCGATGTCATTCCCGCGAAAGCGGGAATCCAGAGATGCACGAACTGGACTCCCGCCTGCGCGGGAATGACGCCGCCCTTAATCATGACCATCAGTCCTTGAACATCCGCCAGCCGCTGATCATCGTGGAGATCAGACTCTGACGACTCATGATGTCTTCGCGGATCGCCGCATAGACGTGTACCAGCACGAAAGTCATCATGATCCACATGCCCAGGCGGTGCAGGTTATGCACCTGCATAGAGCCGCCCAGCGCCGGGATCACCCAGCCAAAGAAGACGTCACTCCAATGGCCGAGACCAGACCCTTCGCTGTACAGCGCGAAGCCGGTGAACACCATGCCGACGGCCAGGATCGTGAAGAAGAAGAACATCATCAGCTGCGCCATCGGGTTGTGGCCGACGTATTTCTTCGGGGTCTTTTCGAGGAACAGATACCAGCGCAGCTCGAAGAAGACCTCGCTCCACCACTGCGGATTGGTGATCGGCAGCTTGAAGATCTGCTTGGCGTGGTGATTGCCGACAAAAGCCCAGTAGATGCGACCAAGCAGGCCAACGGCAAAGAGGTAGGCCACCGCGAAATGGGCAAAACGGATGTAGCCCATCAGGAAGTTGGCCGACGCTTCACCCGGCTGGGTGGGCAGCGGCTGGCCGATGAAATAACCGGTCACTGCCAGCACCACCATGGCCAGCGCATTGATCCAGTGCCACAGACGCACCGGCGCTTCATAGACGTAGATCGAACGGACTTGTTTACCGTACCGTTCGGCTTCCAGCATGTCCTGTTGAGAGAGCATGGAATCCTCCTTATTGCTGCCGCAAGGCAGCACACAAACCTCCCCTCGCCCTCAGGGAGAGGGGCCGGGGGAGAGGGTGGGGATACAGGCAGTCCATCAGCGGACCTTGACCGACGTCATTTCCTGGCCGTCCGGGCTCATCACGTGCGTCGAGCAGGCCAGGCAGGGATCGAAGGAATGCAGGGTGCGCAGGATTTCCAGCGGCTCGTCCGCCTTGGCCACCGGGGTGTCCATCAGCGACGCCTCGAAGGCACCGATCTGGCCCTTGTGGTCACGCGGACCGCCGTTCCAGGTGGTCGGCACGACGCACTGGTAGTTGTCGATCTTGGTGTCCTTGATGCGGATCCAGTGACCGAGCGCGCCGCGCGGTGCTTCGGTGAAACCGGCGCCCATGGCTTCCTTCGGCCAGGTGCTCGGTTCCCACTTCTCGATATTGGCGGTGTTCAGATCGCCGGACTTCAGGTTGGTCATCAGCTTGTCGAACTGCTGTTGCTGCAGCTTGACGCAGTACGCCGTTTCCAGACCGCGCGCCGCGGTGCGGCCGAGCGTCGAGAACAGGGCGGTGACCGGCACGTCTAGCTTCTTCAGTGCGCCTTCGACCAGACCGTGGATTTCCGGGTACTGCTTCGGCTGCAAATAGCCGAGCACCATGCGCGGCAGGCAGCCGACTTCCATGGCGTGGCCGCGCCAGCGCGGGGCCTTGATCCAGGAATACTTGCCGCCTTCGTCGAGTTCCTTGATGTTGGTCTTGGTGCCCTTGGTGTTCGGGCCGAGCACGAAGCTGGGTTCGGTGACGCCATCGAACGGGTGCAGGCCCTTGGTTTCGTCCGGGTACTTGTACCAGGAGTGGGCAACGAATTCCTGCACCTGCTCCGGGTCTTTCAGGTCGACCGGATGAATCTCGTCGAGCTTGCCGTTGATGATCGCACCGCGCGGCAGCAGCAGATTGCCCGAGGTGTAGTCGTTGGCCTTTTGCGGGATGTCGCCATAGGAGAGCAGGTTCTTCGACGACAGGCCACCGCCATACAGCCAGCCCTTGTAGAAGGAGCCGATGGCCAGCAGATCGGGCACATAGACCTGCTCGACGAACTCGGTACAGCGGTCAATGATGCTCTTGACCAGGTTCAGGCGCTCCATGTTGATGGCGCCAACCGCCCCGACCCCTTCGAGATTGATCGCGCAGGGCACGCCGCCGACCAGCCAGTTCGGGTGCGGGTTCTTGCCGCCGAAAATGGTGTGCACCTTGACGATCTCCTTCTGGAAATCGAGGGCTTCGAGGTAGTGCGCCACGGCCATCAGGTTGGCTTCCGGCGGCAGCTTGTAGGCCGGGTTGCCCCAGTAGCCGTTCATGAAGGGGCCAAGCTGGCCCGATTCGACGAATTTCTTCAGGCGGTTCTGGATGTCGCGGAAGTAACCCGGCGACGACAGCGGCCAAGACGAAATGCTCTGCGCCAGAGCCGAGGTGGCCTTTGGATCCGCCTTTAGCGCCGATACGACATCGACCCAGTCGAGCGCGTGCAGATGATAGAAGTGCACCAGATGGTCGTGAATGTACAAATTCAACTGCATCAGGTTACGAATGGTATTGGCGTTTTCCGGAATCTGGATCTTCAGCGCATCCTCGACGGCGCGCACCGAGGTCAGCGCATGGGTGCCGGTACAGACGCCGCAGATGCGCTCGGTGAAGGCCCAGGCATCGCGCGGGTCGCGGCCCTTGAGGATGACCTCAAGACCACGCCACATGGTGCCGGTTGAAACGGCATTGCGGATGACGTTCTTGTCGTCCAGATTCACTTCCACCCGCAGGTGGCCCTCGATGCGGCAGACCGGGTCGACAACGACGCGCTTGCCGGAGTTATCAACCTTGAAGCCTTGGGTTTCGTAGGCGGCCATCTTATTTTTCCCCCTTCTGTTCGTCAGTCTCACCGGCCTTCTGGCGGGCGCGGGCCAGTGCCGTCACGGCGGCATGCGCAGCAATCGCAGCGCCGACGGTGCCGGCAGCAGCCTTGCCGACGGTGTCGGCATTGGCTTCGACGCCGAAGGCCTTGATGTCGGTCACGCGGTCGTAGAAGCTGCCCTTGTCCCAGAAACCTTCTTCCGAACAACCGATACAGCCGTGGCCGGACTGCACCGGCCAGCTGACGCCGCCGTTCCAGCGCATCGACGAACAGGCGTTGTAGGTGGTCGGCCCCTTGCAGCCCATCTTGTAAAGGCAGTAACCCTTGCGCGAACCCTCGTCATCCCAGGCTTCGGCGAACTGGCCGGCATCGAAATGGCCGCGGCGATAGCACTTGTCGTGGATGCGCTGGCCGTAGAACATCTTCGGCCGGCCCTGACGATCGAGCTCGGGAATGCGGTCGAAGGTCAGCATGTAGGTGACGACGCCGGTCATCACCTCGGCAATCGGCGGGCAACCCGGCACGTTGATGATCGGCTTGCCGGAAATCACCTTGTGTACCGGCGTGGCGCGCGTCGGGTTCGGTTTTGCGGCCTGGACGCAGCCGTAGGAAGCGCAGGCGCCCCAGCTGATGATCGCCTTGGCATCGGCGCAGGTTTCCTTCAACACTTCGACGAAGGGCCGGCCGCCATGGATGCAGAACATGCCGTCCTCGTTGAGCGGCGGGTTGCCTTCGACGGCGACGATGTAGTTGCCCTTGTACTTCTTCTTGACCTCTTCGATGATCGCCTCGGCCTGATGGCCGGCAGCCGCCATCAAGGTATCGTCGTAATCAAGGGAAAGCATCGAGAGTACGACATCCTTGGTCAGCGGGTGCGCCGAGCGGATGAAGGATTCGGAACAACAGGTGCATTCCAGGCCGTGCAGCCAGATCACCGGCGTACGAGCCTTGGTCTCCAGCGCATGCGCGATGCGCGGCGCAGCAGCAGAACCCAGCCCGAGCGAGGTCGCGGTCAGGCTGCAGAATTTCAGGAAACTGCGCCGGGTGATGCCCTGGCGGCGCAGTACTTCATAAAAGGTCTCGGTCACTGGTATGTCCCCCGTTGGTTTTATTGCCAAGTGGGGGGCTACTACGCAAGGCGTATGCCATACGGTCCGAGACGCCAAATTATTGATACAAATCAAGGCATTTTCGGCCAGCACACCAAGGGCAGCTCTAAAACCGACCACAAGCGATAGCGATCACACCCCATCCAATATGAAAAGAAACATTCCACTACAAGACGATGGCCCGATTGATGCTCGTTAAACATCGCGACGCCAAGTCGCTCTAAAATAAAAGAAGGAGGAGTGGCGTGCCCAAAATTGTCGAGCTGATAACAACCCGAAGCGATCGAATTGCGCCCGCCGCCAGTCTCCGCGACGTGGCATCACGCATGCTGGACGTGAAGACATCCTCGGTGATTGTGGTCGACCAGGGCGCCATTGTGGGCATCATCACCGAACGCGACATGCTGCGCGCCATGCGCCAGCGCCGCCCCCTCGAACAGACCGCCGGCGAAACAATGACCAGCCCGGTGCACAGCGTGCCAGCCAACACGGACTTCCGGCTCGCCTATCGTGAAGCAGCCAGCCTCGGCATCCGCCATATCGTCGTGACCGACGAGGCCGGCCTGCCGCTCGGCATCGTCAGCGAAGCGGACTATCGCAAACACCTCGGCCCGGATTTCTTCCTCCATCTGAATACCGCCGAAACGCTGATGGAGAGCATCTTTCCGCGCCTGCCAGCCAGTGCAGCCCTTGACGAAGCGCTGGCCGCCATGGAGACCGTGCGCGGCAGTTGCGTCATCGTGGTCGACGGCCGGCAACCGGTAGGCATCGTCACCGAGCACGACATCGTCCGTCTCTTTCTAAGCAGCGAAAGCAACCCGACGCTGGGCGCGGTGATGACCCAGCCGACCATCAGCGTCCGGGAAGATTGCCCGCTGGCCGATGCCGCACAAACCATGCTCGACCGCGGCATTCGTCACCTGACGGTCGTCGACAGCGACGGCAACCTGGCCGGCCTGCTCTCCGAGCACACCCTGATGAGCCCGCTCAAACTGGGCCTGATTGACGATGCGCTGATCGATCGGCAAGCGCTCGCCCGCGCCCGTGAAGCGATGCAGGACGAAACGGCGCGCAACGAACACTACCAGCGCGCCCTGCTCGACAACTTCCCCTTCCTGGTCTGGCTGAAAGACACCGAATCGCGATTGCTGACGGCCAACCGGGCAATGGCCAAGGCTGCGGGAACCGACAGCGTGATTGGCAAAACCGATGACGAACTCTGGCCGCCCGAACTGGCCAGCGCCTATCGCGCCGACGACCTTGCCGTCATGGCCTCCCGGCAAAACAAGATCGTCGTTGAACCGGTCATCGTCGACGGCCAGCCTGTCTGGCACGAGACCTACAAGGCGCCGGTCATCGGCGAAGACGGAGCGGTGCTGGGCACGGTCGGCTTCGCCCACGACATTTCGGACCGGAAACGGGCCGAAGAGGCCATGCAATTGCGCAACCAGGCGCTGGCCGAACTGATTGGTGGCGAAGCGCTGCCCCATGTCCTCGAACTGATTGCCCTGTCGGTCGAAGCCGAAATCCCGGGCTGGCACTGCTCGATCCTGATGGCCGACAAGGCCGGGCAACGCCTGCGCCTTGGCGCCGCGCCCAGCCTGCCCCCCGCTTACGGCACCACCGTCGACGGCATGCCGATCGCCCCCGGCGTTGCCTCTTCCGGCGCTGCGGCCGCAACTCGCCAACGCGTCGTTGTCGACAATATTCACGTGCATCCGAACTGGGTGAATTACCGCGACCTGGCCGAGCATGGCCGCTTTTCCGCCTGCTGGTCGGAGCCGGTAATCGGCCGAAACGGCCAACTGCTCGGCACATTCACGGCCTACTACCCGTCGCCAACCAGCCCGCATGAGGAATACTTGGGCCTGCTGACCCAGGCAGCCCAGCTCACCGCGCTGATCATCGAACGCCAGCGGAGTTCGCACGAACTGGAAAGCAGCCTGGCCACTTTCCGCGGCATTTTCGACAGCATCGGAGAAGCCCTGTTCATTCAGGGCGAAGACCGACGCTTCCTCGACGTCAATATCAGTGCCGAGCAAATGTTCGGCCGCTCTCGCGCCAGTCTGATCGGTCAGACGCATGAATTCCTGATCGCCCCGGGAATGCTTGATCTGGATGCCATCGACCAGGCCATCTCGACAGCGCTCACCGGCACGCCGCAGACCTTCGAAGCGCTGGCCAGAAGCAGCACCGAGCGCATTTTCCCGATCGAGGTTCGTCTGCATACGGCCAGCTACTTCGGCCGCCCGGTGCTGATCGCATCTGCGGTCGATATTTCCGAACGCAAGAATGCCGAACTCCGCCTTGAAGTCGAGCACGATCTCGCCCAGGCCTTGGCCGCCGGCATGCAGCGCGACGAAGTGCTCGGGGAACTGCTCAAAGCCATCCAGCGCTTTCCCGATCTCGACGCCGGATGCGTGCACTGGCGACAAGCCGACGGCAGCTATCGCCTGATCGCCCATCAAGGCATCTCGGCCGAGTTCGCCGAAAAAATCAGCCATCTCGATGCCGACAGCCCGTTCGCCATCCTGGCGCAGGATGGTGGCGCCATCTGCAACTGCACGCCGCCCAGCAAGCACTGCGCCGGCGAAAGCATTCTCGATGACCAGGCCGTGCAACGCGAAGGCCTGGGCTGCCTGGCCACGCACCCCATCAAGGTGGACGGCCAGCCGCTCGCCTGCCTGACCCTGGGCAGCCGCCAAGCCGCCGGCGTCCTGCCGTCGACGCTGCGCTCGCTGGAAAAGCTGAGTAGCCCGTTCAGTCAGGCGCTGCACCGGCTAGCCGCCCAGGAAGAAGCCAGGCGTCTGCAAGAGAATCTGAGCGGCCTGTTCGATGCGCTGACCGATTTCATCTTCATTCTCGACCAGGCCGGCCGCATCCTCCATTACAACCGCGCCGTCGCCGAAGATCTTGGCTACGGCCCGGATGCCCTCAAGGGCCGAACGGTTGCCGCAGTGCACCCGGAAAACCTGCGCCAGATCGCCAGCGACCTCATGGCTGACATCATTTCTGGCCGCCGCTCCAGTTGCCCGCTGCCCATTCTGCGTGCCAACGGCGAGCAGATCATGGTCGAGACGCGCGTCGTCAACGGCTACTGGAACGGGCAACCGGCGCTGATCGGCATTTCGCAGGACATTAGCGAGCGCCTGGCGGCAGAAGAACGCCAGCAACTGGCCGCCAGCGTGTTCGACAACGCCCACGAAGGGATCATGATCACCGACCCGAAAGGGCGCATCATCGAAGTCAATGCCACCTTCACCGAGCTGACCGGCTACAGCCGGGCCGAAGCGGTCGGCCAGACGCCTGACCTGCTCAAGTCCGGCCATCACGACCCGGATTTCTACGAGGAAATGTGGCGAAAGATCCGCGACGACGGCTACTGGCGCGGCGAAATCTGGAACCGCAAGAAATCCGGCGAAATTTTCGTCGAGCAACTGACCATTTCGGGCGTGCGCAACCGGGAAGGGGCGCTGACGAACTTCGTCGCCATCTTCTCCGACATCACGCTGCTCAAACAACACCAGCAGCGCCTGGAGCACCTGGCCCATTTCGACGCGCTGACCCAATTGCCCAACCGCATGCTGCTCGGCGACCGGATGCAACTTGCCAAGGCGCAAACCGAGCGCAGCGGCAAAATGCTGGCCGTCTGCTATCTCGACCTCGACAACTTCAAGCCGATCAACGACCAGTTCGGCCACTCGGTCGGCGACTATCTTCTGATCGAAGTCGCCCAGCGCCTGAAAACCTGCGTCCGGGCCGGCGACACCGTTGCCCGGCTGGGTGGTGACGAGTTCGTGCTGCTCATCACCAACCTCGACGACCTGCGCGAATGCGACCACGCCATGTCCCGGGTCATTTCGGCGCTGTCACAGCCTTTCCGGGTTTCCGCCCAACTCGTCAATATTTCGGCCAGCATCGGCGTCACCCTCTACCCACATGACGGCTCGGATTCCGATACCCTGCTGCGCCATGCCGACCAGGCCATGTACGCCGCCAAACAGCAGGGACGCAACCGCTATCACCTGTTCGACCCGGAAAACGACAGGCGCGCCCGCGTCCGCCGCGAGGAAATCGGCCGGATTCGCGAAGGCCTGGCCAACGGCGAGTTCAGGCTTTATTACCAGCCCAAGGTCAACATGCGCGAAGGCTGCGTCATCGGTGCCGAAGCGCTGATCCGCTGGCAACACCCCGAGCGCGGCCTGCTCCTGCCGGGCAGTTTCCTGCCGGCGCTCGAAGGCAGCGAACTGGCCATTGAAATCGGCGACTGGGTCATTCAGGAGGCCCTGCGGCAGATTGATAGCTGGCACCGGACACATGACGCCGATCTGTCGGTCAGTATCAATATTGCCGGCAACCATCTGCAACATCCGGGATTTTCCCGGCGCCTCGGTGAACTGCTGGCCGCCTACCCGAACGTCGCTCCCAGCCAGATCGAACTTGAAGTCCTGGAAACGGCGGCGCTGGAAGACATCCAGACCACCGCCGAGCTGTTTGCCGAATGCCGGCGCCTTGGCGTCACCTTCGCGCTCGACGACTTCGGCACCGGTTACTCGTCGCTGACCTATTTCCGGCGCCTGCCGGCCGACATGCTGAAAATCGACCAGTCCTTCATTCGCAACATGCTGGACGATGCGGACGACCTGGCCATTGTCGAAGGCGTCATCGGGCTGACCAACGCCTTCCAGCGCCAGGTCATTGCCGAAGGCGTCGAGACGGTCGAGCATGGCCTGGTGCTGCTGCTGCTCGGTTGCGACATGGCCCAGGGTTTCGGCATCGCCCGCCCGATGCCGCCCGAATTGCTGCCCGACTGGATCGGACAGTTCCAGCCCGATGAGCTGTGGAGCCTGGCCACGGCCTTCGAATGGTCGAAGGAAGACCTGCCGATGCTGATTGCCGAGGTCGATCACAAGCGCTGGAAAAAGCAGCTTTACGCCTATCTGGATGACAGCAAGAGCGGGGCAGCAAGCCCTCCCGCCATCGACGAACGCGCCTGCCGCTTCGGGCGCTGGTATTACAGCCCGGAAAGCCAGCGCTATGCCGGCATCGAAGCCTTCAATACCCTGGAGGCCTTGCACACTCGCCTGCATGCGATCGGCAAGCAACTGGTTGATGACACCCAGGCTGGTGAATTTACATCAACCGAGCAACTCAAGGCCCAACTCGAAGAGCTCAGCAACCAGCTCAGCGACTGCACCCGGCAGATCCAGGCGGAAGTCCTGCTGAAAAATCAGCCCAACAGGCGATAGGCCGGCGAATCCAGGCGGCGCACCGCGGCCGACGCCATTTGAAAAGAAATAACAAGAGCACCAGAGAATCGGCAGGGGCCCCTGTTTTTCTTGGCCTCTTTTTGTTTGATGATCATCAATCTGCCGGTACACTGGCGCGTTCATAATTTGCGCCTGATTTCTTTCGGTTTTTTCCACAGATGCTTGAAGCTGACAATCTGGAATGCGTGCGCGGCGAGCGCCGCCTGTTCGCAGGCCTTGGCTTCAAGCTGGAGGCCGGGGAACTGCTTTATCTGCAAGGTAAAAACGGCGCCGGCAAGACCAGCCTGCTGCGTATGCTGATCGGCCTGTTGCCGCCGGAAGCCGGCGAAATTCGCTGGAAGGGCGTATCGATCAAATCCGACGAATTCCGGGCTGACCTCTGCTATCTCGGCCACCTGAACGCCATCAAGGAAGAATTGACGCCGCTGGAAAACCTGCTCGCCGCCGCCCATCTGGCCGACGAAGACCTCTCCGAGGACGACGCGCTGGATGCGCTGGAACAGGTCGGGCTGGCCGGCCGCGAGGATCTGGCCTGCAAATACCTGTCGCAAGGCCAGAAGCGCCGCGTCGCGCTGGCCCGGCTGGTCAAGGAAAAACGCCCGCTGTGGATACTCGACGAACCCTTCGTCGCTCTCGACGTAGCGGCGGTCGACTGGCTGGCCGGCATCATTTCCGGTCATCTGCAACGCGGCGGCCTGGCCGTGATGACGACGCACCAGCTGGTCAATATCCCGGCCGGCACCGTGCGCGAATTGCGACTCGGTTGAGGGCGATGCACACATGCTGAAAATCATTGCCGCAGTCATCGGCCGCGATCTCAAACTGG